>JBAUYV010000500.1:0-1935 GCA_049584975.1 Xanthobacteraceae bacterium
CCCGCGGGGCGGCGGGCGGCGCAACAATCCGAACGAGAGAAGACGATAACTGCGCCGTTGCGATCCGGCGCCAACGCGAACGAGGACACCCATGCGAGCCTATCAATTGCCCAAGAGCGGCGCCGGCATCGAGGCGCTCACCCAGGTCGAGCGGCCCGATCCAGGCAAACCAGGGCATCGCCAGGTCCTGGTCAAAGTGCGCGCCTGCTCGCTCAATTTCCGCGATCTCGGCATCGTGCGCGGCAGCTACCGTATGCCGGTGCGTGACAACGTCATCCCGCTGTCCGATGGCGCCGGCGAAGTGGTCGACGTCGGGCCCGGCGTCACCCGGGTCAAAGCCGGCGATCGCGTCGCCGGCAACTTTTTCCAGCGCTGGCCCGGCGGCGAGCCGGCGCCCGATACCCACACCAGCGCCCTTGGCGGCGGCATCGACGGCATGCTCACCGAATATGCCATGCTGGAGGAGGACGGCGTGGTGAAGATCCCGTCGCATCTGTCGCTGGAAGAAGGCGCGACGCTGCCCTGCGCCGGCGTCACCGTCTGGAACGCCATGATGGAGCACGCCAAGCTCAAGGCCGGCGACACGGTGCTGCTGCAAGGCACCGGCGGCGTTTCGATTTTCGGCCTGCAGTTCGCCCGCGCCATGGGCATTGCGGCGATCATCACCTCGTCAAGCGATGAGAAGCTCAAGCGCGCAAAAACCCTCGGCGCCGTGCACGGCATCAACTACAAGACCACGCCCGACTGGGAAAAAGCCGCGGTGGAATTCACCGGCGGCCGCGGCGTCGACCACGTGGTCGAGGTCGGCGGCGCGGCGACGCTGACGCGCTCGTTCCACGCCATTCGCGTCGGCGGCAAGATCACCATGATCGGCGGTCTGAGCGGCGGCGCCACCGAACTCAATCCCGGCCTGATCTTCGGCCGCCGCGCCAACGTGCAGGGCATCTCCGTCGGCTCGACGCAGATGTTCATGGTCATGAACCGCGCCATCGAAGTGAGCGCGATCAAACCGGTGATCGATAAGGTCTTCGGCTTCGCCGATGCGCAGGCCGCCTATCAGCACATGGCGTCGGGCTCCCATTTCGGGAAGATTGTTATTCGTGTCGCCTAAGGAGTCCTAAGGTGGGTATGAACGAATACGAACGCTGGGAAACCCGCTACGCCGTGCCCGAATATGCGTTCGGCAAGGAACCCAATCATTTTCTCGCGTCCTGCAAGCCGCTGTTGCCGCGGTCCGGCCGCGGCTTGGCGGTTGCCGACGGCGAAGGCCGCAATGGCGTGTGGCTTGCCGAGCAGGGTCTCGACGTCGTCTCGATCGACTTCTCGCCCTCGGCGCAGCAAAAGGCGCGGGCGCTGGCGGCCGAGCGCGGGGTCAATGTCGACTTCCGGCGGGCCGACGTGCACCAGTGGGATTATCCGCAAGCCGCCTTCGACGTGGTCGTCGAAGTTTTCACCCAATTCAGTTCGCCGCCCGAGCGCGCCTTGAAATGGGCGGGCATGCGGCGGGCGCTCAAGCCGGGCGGCCTGTTGATCGTCCACGGCTATACGCCGAAACAACTGGAGTACGGCACCGGCGGCCCCAAGGAACTGGAAAATCTCTACACGCGCGCCCTGCTCGAACAGACCTTTGGCGATTTTCGCGACCTGAAGATCGCCGAAGAGGAGCGTGAAATTCACGAGGGCCCCTCGCACGGCGGCATGTCCGCCATGATTGGCCTCACCGCGCGGAAGCATTAGAAGAACGGCGATAGTGTCTCGTCTCGGCCGGGTGAGGGTTGGTTGTTGCCATAAGAGACTGCGACCCTACGACCTCTCCCGTGTGAAGGACAATGTCAAAGGAATCGAAATGAAAATTTGATATGAATCAAATACTTGTGTGCAGCCTGAAAGAGGCTAAATGGTGGCAATCGTCGAATCAATGGGTTAGTTGGGACC
>JBAUYV010000501.1:0-9097 GCA_049584975.1 Xanthobacteraceae bacterium
CCACCCTCCCCCGCAAGCGGGGAAGGAAGAAGGTTGATCTCCACCGGCCGCGGCGTGCGGCGCGAGGGCGGACTGCACACACTCTACATCTCGCCGCTCAAGGCGCTGGCCGTCGACATAGCGCGCAATCTGGAAACGCCCATCGCCGAAATGGGGCTGCCGATCCGCATCGAGACGCGCACCGGCGACACCCCGACCTCAAAGCGCCAGCGCCAGCGCCGCGATCCGCCGCAGATCCTGCTGACCACACCGGAACAGGTCGCGTTGCTGCTCGCTTCGGCCGATGCGCCCTATTTGTTCGGCTCGCTCAAACGCGTGATCCTCGACGAATTGCATGCGCTCGTTACCTCGAAGCGCGGCGATCTGCTGTCGCTGGGGCTCGCGCGGCTGTTCCGTCTTGCCCCCGACCTTACCAGCGTCGGCCTTTCCGCCACCGTCGCCGAGCCTGATGATCTCTGCCGCTTCATGGTGCCGCAGCGCGGCGCAGAAACACTTGCCGATCTCATCGTCGCCGACGCCGGGGCCGCGCCAGATGTGTCGATGCTGGATTCGACCGAACGGCTGCCATGGGCCGGACATTCGGCGCGCTACGCGCTCGGCGAAATGTATCAGCTCATCAAGACGCACCGGACCACGCTCGTGTTCGTCAACACGCGCAGCCAGGCCGAAGGCATTTTCCAGGACCTTTGGCACATCAACGACGACAATCTGGCTATCGCGCTTCACCACGGCTCGCTTGATGTGGCGCAACGGCGCAAGGTCGAAAGCGCCATGGCGAGCGGCCGCCTTCGCGCGGTCGTGTGCACATCGTCGCTCGATCTCGGCGTCGATTGGGGCGACGTCGATCTGGTCGTCAATGTCGGCGCTCCCAAGGGCGCTTCGCGGCTACTGCAGCGCATCGGACGCGCCAACCACCGCATGGACGAGCCGTCCAAGGGCGTACTCATTCCGGCGAACCGCTTCGAAGTGCTCGAATGCCGCGCGGCCCTCGATGCCATCGCCGACAACGCACAGGACACGCCCGCCCTCCGCATCGGCGCGCTCGACGTGCTCGCACAGCACGTACTCGGCTGCGCCTGCGGCGAGCCATTTTTGTCCGATGAGCTCTACGCCGAGGTGACCGCGGCCGCTCCTTACGCGGCGCTCACGCGCGCCGATTTCGACGCCGTCGTCGATTTCGTCGCCACCGGCGGTTATGCGCTCAAGGCCTATGAGCGCTTCGCCCGCATCCGCATGGGCAAGGATGAGCGCTGGCGCATCACCAATCCCATGGCGGCGACCCGCTACCGGTTAAACGTCGGCACCATCGTCGAGGCCGACATGCTGAAGGTCCGCCTAGTGCGCTCGCGCGCATCGAAAATGATTCCGCGCGGCGGCCGGCTGCTTGGCCAGGTCGAAGAGTATTTCATCGAGACCATGGTGCCGGGCGATACCTTCGTGTTCGCCGGCGAAATCCTCAAATACGAGACCCTGGTCGAGGATGAGGTCTACGTCTCGCGCGCAACCTCCGAGGACCCGAAGGTCCCGGCCTATGAGGGCGGCAAATTTCCGCTGTCGACATATTTGGCGGAGCGCGTGCGCGGCATCATCTCGCATCCGCAAGAGTGGCGGAATCTTCCGTCGCAAGTGCGCGAGTGGCTGGAAATTCAGGAATGGCACTCGCAGATGCCGGGACAGCGCGAGCTGCTTGTTGAAACCTTTCCGCGCGCCAACAAACATTATCTCGTCTGCTATCCGTTCGAGGGCCGGCTCGCCCATCAGACCCTTGGCATGTTGCTGACGCGACGGCTCGAACGCGCGCGGTTGCGGCCCATGGGCTTTGTGGCCAATGAATACGCGCTGGCGGTCTGGGGGCTCGGTGATATCGCACGCGGCATCGAGCACGGCGAATTTTCGCTCGCGGCGCTGTTTGATGAAGACATGCTCGGCGACGACCTCGAAGCGTGGCTCGCCGAATCCGCGCTGATGAAGCGGACCTTCCGCAACTGCGCGATCATCGCCGGCCTCATCGAGCGCCGTTTCCCCGGTGAGGAGAAGTCGCGGCGGCAGGTGACGATCTCAACCGACCTCGTCTACGACGTGCTGCGCAGCCATCAGCCTGATCACGTGCTGCTGCGGGCCGCGCGGTCTGACGCGGCGACCGGCCTGCTCGACGTACGCCGGCTTGGCGAAATGCTCTCGCGCATCCGCGGCCGAATCGTCCATAAGGCGCTTGATCACGTTTCTCCCCTCGCCGTTCCGGTGATGCTGGAAATCGGGCGTGAGGCGGTTTATGGCGAGGCCGCGGAGGCGTTGCTCGCGGAGTCCGAGGATGAGCTGGTGAAGGAGGCGATGCAGTGAGAGGTGCCGCCGCTCACTCCCGTGAAAGCGGGAATCCAAATGCCGGGTCCCCGCTTTCGCGGGAACGCGCGGACAACCCGCTTACGCTCGCCGGCGTGACCCTGATTGCCGACACCTCCGGCGCCCTCTACTGGCCGGATGAAAAGATGCTGATCGTCGCCGATCTGCATCTGGAAAAAGGTTCGGCTTTCGCGGCGCGCGGCGTGTTGCTGCCGCCTTACGACACAGCATCGACGCTTGCCCGGCTCGCGCGTCTCATCGAGCGATATACCCCCCAGATCGTGATGGCGCTCGGCGACAGCTTCCATGACGGCGGCGGACCGGCGCGCATGGCCGATACCGACCGTGCGTCGCTCAAGGCGCTGCAGCGCGGGCGCGACTGGCTATGGATCGCGGGCAACCACGATCCCGATCCGGCGGATGGTGTCGGCGGCCGCTTCGCCGACGTGCTGGCGCTCGGCCCGCTCACCTTTCGCCATAAGCCTTCGCCAGGTCTGTGCGACGGCGAAATTGCCGGTCATCTGCATCCGCTCGCGCGCGTGGCGCGCCGCGGACGCGCGGTGAGCCGGCGTTGCTTCGCCAGCGACAGCAGGCGGCTGGTGATGCCAGCATTCGGCGCTTACACCGGCGGCCTGAATGTGCGCGACCACGCGATCGCGACGCTGTTTGGCACACTGGCGTTCACCGCGCACATGCTGGGCGAGCGCCGCCTCTACGCGGTCACGGCCGAGCGCTGCCTGCCCGACTAATCGAGCGTTTGTTTCAGTTCGGCCTGGCGTCCGCTGCCCGTGTATCGCCCCAGGTTGGTCGCGGTTTCGGCTTTACGGGGTGAGGAGTTTCGGCCGGCGTTTCCCAAGCCGCCTGCGTCTTCACATTGATGGCGGCGTCGGGCTGGGGCTCGGGTGACCATAATTCCACCGCAAGCCGCGCGGCCTCCAGCATTTGCGCATCCAGATGCGCCGCGACCTCGTTGCGCTTTACATCTGAATCCCTGTCGCCCTGATTGGCCGCGAGCACAAACCACTTATAGGATTCCGCGTAATTCTGCTCGACGCCGACGCCTCGCGCGTAGAGAACCGCGAGATTGTATTGGCTGTCTTTGAGGCCGTGATCGGCGGCCTTGCGGAACCAGATGGCTGCGCTCTTGTAGTCGGGCGTGCCGCTGACGCCTTCGGCATAGAGAACAGCCAGGTTGTGCATCGCCTCGGCGTTGCCCTTTTGCGCCGCCGCCAGATAGAGATCGCGCGCCCTGAGCAGATCCTTCTTGACCCCGATGCCTCTTTCATAGAGTCCGCCAAGACGAAATTGTGCCGGCGCCAGCCCTTGCCTGGCGGCGCGCTCCAGCCAGCGAGCCTAGTCTTCGTTACTTGGCGCAACACCGCGGCCTTCGGCAAAGCGCGACGCGACCTCATAAGCCGCCGCGGGATCGCCGGCGATCGCGGCGGCGCGCAGCGCCGGATTGCCGATCGTGGCTGGCAGCTTGTCTTCCACGATCGCAACCGAGCGTCCCGGACCAGACGGAACTTGCAGCGTGCCGCTGATCTCCGGCGCCACCCACGAGGGCAGCGTGCCGGTACCGGGTTGGCCGCCGGCCGGCGGCGGCACGACTCTCGGATTAGGCATTGGCAGCGGCGGAGTTTCGAGCGGAGCCTGATCAGTCTGGGCCACTGTTTGCGCCGGCGCGGCCGCCAGCACCGACACCTGCTGGGATTGCGCTTGCGGCGCTACGCCCGAGACGATCGCGTCGAACAGCGCGGCGCGGCCCGCAATACGCAGCCCACCGACCACAAAGAGCGAAAGGCAGGCCGCGACCACAACCCTACGCAACGCGCGCACGAACACGCTTGGCACTGGGGCCGCTGCCGCAACGGCCGCGCCTTGGGAATGCCGGAACCGAGCCCTCTTCAGCTTGTCGACCAGTCCGACGAGCAGCTTTTCCAGATCGCGCGGGAGGGCTTCGCCGGCTTCTCTTGAAAGGTTGACAGCGGCAATGAGCGTGTCGACGCGTTTCTCCAACGCGGATACGGCGTGGGCGGTCGCCGCATGATTGGCGATGGCATCCACCTGGGCGGCGATCGCGCGAATGTCGGCTGCCTTAATCGCTGATTTGATGGAACCGCCGTCGCGCAGGCGCTGACGCGCCGCAATCTTGGCGACGGCATCAATGATTGATTCAGTGGTAGCCCGCGAGGCGCGCTTCGGCTGACGGTCGGCGCGACGCCGGCGATCTCCGCCTGCCTGCTGCCGCCACTGGGCGAGCAGGCGGCCGCCGTAAACTTCGTTGCGATGACTCCGGGTCCGCCGGCGACCTTTCAAGTTCCACAGACCGCCAAGTTTCATTGTTGCGCCCAGACCACATCGGAGGGGCAGCATCGCGGGCCGCCGCACTCGTTAACAAACGGTGCGGACGGCACGGTTCTCTGTCCCGAGCGGGCGATTTTTTCCGGATTGGAGTAAACATGACGTTAACATCTGGCACAGACGACGGTGCGCAGTGCTTTTGAAGGTAAGAATTTCCCGGCACAACGGTCGCGGCGTACCAGAAAACGGACAGATTGCCGTGCCGCGCGGCACGTAACAGTTACGGTTACCTGTAAAGCATTCCTCGCATGCCGTGTTTTGTGCCAGGGTGACTTAGCGCGACCCCCCTTTGGTACTGGGCTCATGGCACAGAGCGCGAACATCCGAACGGCGGACTCTGCAGTGACACCGGATGCGGCGCACGCGATTCATGACCGCAGCAACAAAGCGGGTGAGGCCGAAGCACCTTTGAGTTCCGAAGCCCCTTTGACCATTGGGGAGGTCGCGCGCGAATTCGGTATCACGCTCCGGGCGCTGCGTTTTTACGAATCGAAACGCCTGATCACGCCGCAACGCCAAGGGGCCACCCGCATCTACCGCTGCGGTGATCGCGAGCGCATTTCGCTCATACTGACCGGCCGCCGGCTTGGCTTTACGCTTACGGAAATAAAGCGCCTTCTCGATGGACCCGACGGAAAAAATCTGCACCTCACGCGCGAGAAATGCGTGGAACAAATAAATCTTCTGGAGCGGCAAAAGCGCGGTATCGAGATGGCGCTGAACGAGCTGCGCCAGATTTACACGTCGTTCTACAGGACTTTGCTGGACGATCAGCGCTGTTGCTGATCTCGCAAGGCACCGGCGCCACCATTGCGCCACAAAAATCTCACCGCGCCGCCATTTTGGGCGGATGGCCTCAACCCGCCGTCAATCCGCCGTCCACGACCACTTCGGCGCCGGTCGTGAAAGCCGATTCATCGCTGGCGAGAAACAGAACGGTGCGCGCAACCTCGATCGGCTTGGCAAGCCGCCCGAGCGGCGCGGCCTTGGCATAATTAGCCTCAAGCTTCCGCGGGTCGCGCGCCGCCGCAAGCATCGACTGCAACATCGGCGTCTCGACAAAAGAGGGATGCACCGAGTTGCAGCGGATGTTGTATCCCTTGCGAGCGCAATGCAGCGCCACTGATTTCGTCAGCAGGCGCACGCCACCTTTGCTGGCGCTGTACGCGGCAAGATTTGCCGCGCCGACAAGGCCGGCAACCGACGACATGTTGACGATGGAACCGCCGCCGCGTTCCTTCATGACGCGAATGGCGTGCTTGCAGCCGAGGAATGTGCCGTCGAGATTGACGGCCATCAGGCTGCGCCACTCATCGAGCGTCGTTGCCTCGATGTCCTTGAGCAACGACACGCCGGCGCAGTTGACGAGAATATCGAGGCGTCCGAACTCGACCACGGCCGCGTCGGTGACCGCGATCCAATCGGCCTCGCGAGTAACATCGAGTTCGTGAAAACGAGCACGCTGCCTAAGCACCGCCATCGCGGCGACGGCGCGAGATTTGTCGAGATCCGTCAGGACGATCTTGGCGCCTTCGTCCGCGAGCAGGCCCGCCGTAGCAAAGCCGATCCCCGATGCTCCGCCCGTGACCAGCGCAACCTTGTGGTCGACGCGACCCATTTGGTGAGGCTAGTCCGGGTGGCGGCCGGTGGCTAGTATGAACCATGCCGAACAGACCAACATCGATTTGGATTGGACACCATGCCGGACGCCTTCATCTACGATCACGTGCGCACGCCGCGCGGCCGCGGCAAAGTCGACGGCTCGCTGCATGAAGTGACCGCGCTGAATTTGGCAAGCCAGGCGCTCGGCGCCATCAAGAGCCGCAACCGGCTCGATCCCACCTTGGTCGATGACGTGGTGATGGGCGTGGTCGATCCGGTGGGCGAAGCCGCCGCCGATATCGCGCGCACGGCGGCGCTCGTCGCCGGCTTTGGGGACAGCGTGGCCGGAGTGCAGATCAACCGGTTCTGCGCCTCCGGCCTCGACGCGGTCAACTTCGCCGCCGCGCAGATCATGGCCGGACAACAGGACATGGCGATCGGCGGCGGCGTCGAATCCATGAGCCGGGTGGGCATCGGCTCGGCCGGCGGCGCCTGGTCGGTCGATCCGTCGATTGCGGTCGCGCATTATTTTCTGCCGCAGGGAATTTCCGCCGACCTCATCGCCACCAAATACGGATTTTCCCGCGACGACGTCGACGCCTTTGCGGTGGAGAGTCAGAAGCGCGCCGCGACGGCGTGGGACGAAGGCCGGTTCTCCCATTCGGTCATGACGGTGAAAGACGTGAACGGGCTCCCCATCCTGGCCAAAGACGAGCACATGCGTCCGGGCACGACCATGCAGTCGCTCGCTTCCCTGCAGCCCTCGTTCGCCAAGGTGGGCGACCAGGGCGGCTTCGATGCGGTGGCCATCCAGGCGCATCCGGACGTCGAATACATCAATCACGTTCATCACGCCGGCAACTCGTCGGGCATCGTCGATGGCGCCGCCGCGGTGCTGGTCGGCAACGCGCGCGCCGGCAAGCGGGCGGGCCTTAAACCGCGGGCGAAGATCAAAGCGTTCGCCAATATCGGTTCCGAGCCGGCTCTGATGCTGACCGGGCCGGTCGATGTGACCAGGAAGGTGCTGAAAAAGGCCGGCATGAGTCTCGACGACATCGATCTCATCGAGGTCAATGAAGCGTTCGCCTCGGTGGTGTTGCGCTATCTGCAGGCGTTCGATCTCGACAGCGCGAAGGTCAACGTCAACGGCGGCGCCATCGCCTTGGGCCATCCGCTCGGCGCCACCGGCGCGATGATCCTCGGCACCGTGCTCGATGAGTTGGAGCGGCGTGACGCCGCCACGGCTTTGGTCACGCTGTGCATCGGCGCCGGCATGGGGACAGCGACGATCATCGAGAGAGTGTGACGTTTGATCCATGCCCAAAATCGATATCGCAAAAATTCCGGTGCAGCCGATTGCCTCATACCCCAAGGAATTCGCGCGGGTCATTTCCGGGCGTGAGAAGCAGCGCATCGGCGATGCCGTTGGGCTCACCCAGTTCGGCGTCAATATCACGCGCATCAAGCCACACTCGGCCTCGGCGCTGCGTCACGCCCACGAGAACGAGGATGAGTTCATCTATGTGCTCGAGGGCGAATTGATCCTGCATGAGAATGACGGAGAGACCGTGCTCAAGCCGGGAGACGCCGCCGGCTTTAAGGCCGGCAGCGGCATCGCCCATTGTCTGATCAACCGCACCAACCGCGACGCCGTCTACTTCGAAGTCGACACGCGCGCCAAGAGCGAACGCGTGCAATATCCCGACGTCGATTTCGTCATGGAGCGCGACGAGAGCGGACGGCGGTTCTTCCGCAAGTCCGGCGAGCCGATCAGGGACTAGGCGGCCATGCCAAAAATCGACATCGCCAAGCTGCCGACCGATACCCGCACCGGCTATCCGCCGCCCTACGATCGCGTGGTCGTCGGCCGTGAGCGCAAGCGTCTAGGCAACGCCGTCGGGCTCAATCAGTTCGGCGTCAATCTCACCACGCTGAAGCCGGGCGCCGCCTCGGCGCTGCGTCATTGGCACGAGCAGGAAGACGAACTGGTCTTTGTCCTGGAGGGAGAGGTCACGCTGGTCGAAGACGACAGCGAGAGCGTGCTCAGGCCGGGAGACGCCGCAGGATTCAAAGCCAACAGCAGGGTCGGCCATCACCTCGTCAACAAATCGATTCGGGACGCCGTCTATCTGGAAGTCGGCACCCGATCCAAATACGAGCGCGCCCATTATCCGGACCTCGATCTGATGGTGGTGCGGGACGACAAGGGCATGCGCTACACCCACAAGAACGGCGAGCCGTATACATGAGCTTCACCAATTTCACCCTCGACATCGGGACCGACAGCATAGCGCTCGTCGCCTGGGACGCGCCCGGGCGCACGATGAACGTGATCGATCCCACGGCAACGCAGGAACTTTCGGCGATCGTCGAGCAGATTGCCACCGACGCGGCCGTGAAGGGCGCCATTATCACTTCCGGCAAAGAGACGTTCTGCGCCGGCGCCGATCTCACGATCCTGGAAACGCTGAGCCGGACCTTCGCGGAACTTGCGGCGTCGCAGGGCGAAGAGGCGGCGAACGCGCGCTTCTTCGAGGAGAGCCGCAAATGGTCGCTGCTGTGCCGCCGGATCGAGACTTGCGGCAAGCCGTGGGTCGCAGCCATCAACGGCACGGCGGTGGGCGGCGGTTTCGAACTGGCGCTGGCGTGCCATTATCGCGTGGCTGCCGATAATCCAAAGACGCGACTAGGACTGCCGGAGATCAAGGTCGGCCTGTTTCCGGGCGCGGGCGGCACCCAGCGGGTCGCGCGCATCATGCAGCCGGCCGACGCGCTGCAATTCCTGCTCAAGGGC
>JBAUYV010000502.1:0-3896 GCA_049584975.1 Xanthobacteraceae bacterium
CCTTGTCCAAGGGCATCATCGCATCGAGGGTCTTTTCCTGGACCATCGATTTCATGTTCTCGACGAAGACCTCGGGATAAAGGCCGCCGTTGGGATCAATGACCAGCGGATTCGACTTGGGGCCGAAGTAGAAATCGTAAAGCCGATCATACTGCTCATCGGTGAAGGGCGTGGGATCGGCCTTGCGGGCGATCTTGATATAGGCCTGCTTGCCTTCCGGCGTGCGCGCGTAACGTGCCGCATTGAGCACCGCGTTGACGAAACCCTGAACGACTTTCGGGTGTTCGTTGATCATCTTGGTCGTCGCTACGCAGATTTCCAGCGGCAAGGGCGGCACGCTCTCCGACAGCGTCGCCAAGATGTGGATGCCCTTCTGATCCTGGACGCGAATCCATTCGCCCGCAGTAATCAGCGCTGCGTCGACCTGATTGGCGATAACCGCGCGAGCCCGCGCGCTGGTGCCGCCGATCGGAATCCAGTCCACCGTGCCGTCCGGCAGTCCCTTTTTGCTAAGCCAGAGCGCCGCGTAGGTTTGAGAAATGGCGCCCATCTGCGTGATCGCCCATTTCTTGCCACGCAAGTCTTCGGGCTTGTTGATGGTGTCGCGCGTAATGATCACGTAGGTGTTGTCGGCGTTGACGCTGTACACGGTCTTGGCCGGCGAGCCGTTGGCAATCGCTGCGACCGAGCTTGTGAAGCCGTCGCACGCGGCGTCGAGGCTGCCGCCCGCTTCGGCCTGGGTCGCGGTGAGGCCGGCGGTAAAGCCCGTGATCTTGGCGTCGATGCCCTCTTTCTTCATGAAGCCGCTGTCGATGGCGAGGTCGATGTAGAGATATTCAAACAGGGCCGGCAACTGCTCGCCGATCTTGAACTGATAGAGCTGTTGTGCGGCGGCGGGCATTGGGGCGATTGCAATCGCCGCGACGGCGAACATGACCCCAACAACAGCAATTGACCATTTCAACATGGCGTTCTCCGGCTGGCGCATGTCATCTCTCGGCGACCCGAAATTGGATGCAAGATCGAGGCCAGCATCGGCGCTTTCGACGCGGCAGAAAGACTAGCAGAACGCCGCGTGCGTCCAAATTCGATAACGTCGAATGAGCCGCTTGTCCCCGCGAAACCCATCTCCGCGAGAGCGGGAAGCGGCGATCCCCAACTGCAGATTGAGGCCGCTCTCTGAATTCCCGCATACGCGGGAATGAGCGGAGACCGTCGTCGTATCAGATTGTCCGGCGAAATCAGAACCCGCCGGCGGTGAAACTCAGGCGCTGAGTCACGTCGTACGGCTGCTTGGCGATCGGATAGGCATAATTGACCTGCATCGGCCCGAACGGCGAGTTCCAGATCAAAGCCGTGCCGATGGAGGATCGCAGCGCTTGCGAGTTGGCGATCTGTTGCGACGGCGACAAGGACGCCAGGCTTGAAGCGCTCGACGCGCCCGTGGCCCACAGGCTACCCGTGTCGGAGAACAGCGCGATCTTCAAGTTCGCGTCGGCCGGCACGCCTGGCACCGGCGCCTCGAGCTCAGCCGACGTCGTCCAATAAATGTTGCCGCCGATGTTATCCATCGTGGTCCCGGGCGTGATGTCGCGAGGGCCGAAGCCATTCGGAGCAAAACCGCGGATCAGTTGCGGCCCGCCGAAGAAGCCATCGAGCAGCGGCAATTGCTGGCCGCCATAAGGCGTCACGTAGCCGTCCTGCGTGCGCACCATGCCGACGATGTCGCCAACGATCGGGTGGTAATAGCGGACATCCTCGGTGGTCTTGGCGAATTTGGCGGCGCCACCGAGGCCGGCCAATTCGTTGCTGGTCTGCACGCGAATGCCGCTGGTCGGGTCTTTGGCATTATCGAGAGTGGAATAGGTGACAGTCGGGCCGATCGAAGACACCCAGATCGGGCCGGCGGCCGCGGCCTGCTGGATGGGAAGTGACGATGTTCCTTCCGCCGGATTGAGCGATACGGATTGATTGTAGATCGAGTAGTTCCAGGTGACCCCAAGCTGCTCGGTCAGCGGCATGCCCAGCGACAACTTGGCGCCGTACGTGGTGCTGTCGAAGGATTGATTCACGTTGGCCATGGTCTGGTTGGCAAACAGTTCGACGCCGCCCGACAGCCGCTGGTTCAGAAAATAAGGATCGGTGAGACCGAGCTCGAAGCCTCTCGCATACTGGCCGTAGGTCACCGATGCCTTGCCGATAAAGCCGGTGCCGAACAGATTCTTATCGCTGATGCTCACTTCGGCCAGAATTCCGGCCGTCGTCGAATAGCCGCCGGAGATCGCGAAGTTTCCAGTGTCCTGTTCCTGCACGGTGACGCTGAGCACGACCCGGTCCGGCGCCGAACCGGGCTGCGATGTGATCGTCACGGTCTTGAAATAGCCCAGCGCCTTCAGGCGCCGCTCGGCGCGATCGACCAGCGCGCGATTGTAGGCGTCGCCCTCGCCAATATCGAACTCGCGGCGGATAACGTCACCGTGCGTTTTGGTGTTGCCGTGGATCTCGACGCGTTCCACGTAGACGCGTTTGCCCTCGTCGATCGTGTAAACGAGATTGATGGTCCCGACCTCCCCTCCGCCGCCTAGAGCGACCGGAACGATCGAAGCACCGTTCCCCGCGCTCGTAGACGCATTGGACGGCGGCACGCGCTCAGCCCGCGCAAACACGCTCGCGAACGGCTGGCCGCTCTTGGCGAGATCCATGGTCAAATCGTCAACGGTCTTGCTGACCGCGTCGGCGTCGTAGGTATCGCCCGGATGGGTGAGCAGGTATGCGCGCAAGGGAGCCGGATCGACGGTCGTCATGTGTGATTCAATCTCGACCTTGCCGAAGCGGTAGGGCGGACCTTCCTCGAGCGTGAAGGTGAGAACGACGCCATTGACGCTTTCGTCGTAGCTCGCGTTCGAGCTGACGCGCACATCGGCATAGCCGTGCGCAAGGTAGAAACGGTGCAACAATTCGCAATCGTTTTCGATTTTGTCCGAGTCGTAGATGTCGTTATTGAGCAGAAAGCTCAGGAAATTCGTCTTCCCGGTCTTGATAACGCCACTCAGCTTGTTGGCCGCAAAGGCATTATTGCCGGCGAACGCAATCTTTCGCACCGCGAGCTTGTCGCCCTCTTTGATCTGGAAAACCAGATTGGCGCGCTCGCCGTTGGCGTTGGCTCCGCCGCTCTTTGCATCGGCGCGATCGTGATCGTGCTTGGCGGGCGCCTGTTTCGCGTCCGCCCCGCTATTTTTGATGTTGATCGTCTCGGGCACGATCTGCGCCTGGAAATAGCCGTGCTGGCGATAAAGCGTGACCAAGCGCTCCACATCGGCCTGAACGAGGAAGCGTGATAGCGGTCCGCCGGCCTTCGATTGCACGGCCTTCTTCAGCTCGTCGTCCTTGACCTTCTTGTTGCCCTCGAAGGCGATCTGCTGGACCGTTGGATTCTCAGCCACCAGCACGACGACGTGGTCGGCGTCGCGGGTAATCTTTACGTCTGAAAACAGCCCGGTGGCATAGAGACTCTTGAGCGCGGCGTCGATCGTGGCGGCATCGAGGCGGCCATTCGGCGCGAGGTGGAAATACGAACGAATCATCGCCGCGTCGGTGTGCCGGTTGCCGACCACCGTGACCAACGAATCGACGGCGCCCTCGGCGCGGGCGGCCCCACACGTGGCAATCGTCAAAAACCCGGAAACAAGTACGGAAAGAACGACGGCTGACACCCGGCCGTGCATCCTCGCACCTCGCGAGTCAGCCCCAGCGCGGACTCAAATGGGCCGGCGCGGCGGGACCGTGACCGTTTGTGTCGGAATGTGAGGAATTGTTGGGGCGCCCGCCACAAACGTTTGTCTCTTTACCCTCCCCTGGAGGGGGAGGGTCGCGCCGCGCAGCGGCGCGGGGTGGGG
>JBAUYV010000503.1:0-4982 GCA_049584975.1 Xanthobacteraceae bacterium
CGCTGGTCATGAGCCTGGAAGAGCGGCGCGAGCGCTGGCAAAGCATGGTCGGCAAGCTGCGCAAGTCGTCGGTGCAGAGCTGGTTCTCGGATTTTCTGAACGCGCTTATGGGCGTGCACCACGCCCCTGCATCGCTGGTGGTGCGGAGTCCAGCCACGGTCCCCGCCGTGGTGGACTTCGCAAGCAGCAGGGCCGCGCAGAGTTACTGATCCGCGGCCGTGCAATCACGGACCTGTCCCATTGCGTGACCGCGTTGCCTCGGAGCGCCTGGCGCGACTCGAGGCGCCGGCCGGGATCGATCTCGGCGCGATCACGCCCGATGAGATCGCTATCTCGATCCTCGCCGAAATCGTCGCCGTGCGGCGTGGTAGGCAAGCGCGTGACGCCGCCGCCGACCGTTAGGCCGCGGACTCATAAAGCCTGCTGCCAGTGCTCTTAATCAGAAGGCCGCGCTGGGGCGTGATCCGCAACTCAAGGGTGTGGCACAAAAGCAACAGTAGAGCGGCGAACTGCACTGCGTAAAGTCCAGTAGCGTTGACCCAGGAGTACAACCTACTTACGGTAAATTGGTGTTGCGTTGTAAGTGGGGTGGCGTGATGCAGCGGCTGCTAGTTGCTGGAATTGTAGTCGCTGCGTTCGGGGTGATGCAGGCATTTGCCGCCGACGTGCGCGTCCCCGCCAATGACCCCCTCGCGGATTTTCCGTATGTGCCAGGGCCGCCGCCCCCTGTGCCTGCCTTACCGGTTGTTCCGGTATTCAGCTGGACCGGCTGCTACCTCGGGGTTCATTTCGGTGCAGGCATTCCCGATACCGTGCTCAACGGGCAATGGATCGATCCTGCAGTCCCGAGCACGTTTGGCGGTCCGACAATAGCTGTTATTACCCCTGGCACAGACAATGATATCGGTTCGGCCGGAGTGCTGGGCGGCGGTCAAGCGGGCTGCGATGTCCAGGTCCCACCGCATTGGGTAATCGGCATTGCAGCCGATGCATCCGGAGCGAACATCGCCGGCAACCTTGGAACCGAATCCGGGTCCGCCACAGGCTTTGGTTTTCCGATCCCAGCTCCCACTACGGTCAGTGCCGTCGGTGTGCAATCGTTGAGGACTGATTTCCTCGCGACTGCCACGGCTCGTATCGGTTACGCCATTTACCGCGGCGGTTTGTTTTACGTGAAGGGCGGTGCCGCGTGGGAGCAGAGCAAATATAATTTCACCGGCACGGTCTCGACGACGTCCTGCAATACGTTTGTTCTGCCGTCGACGTGTACAGCCTTCAATCCGACCGTCAACACGCCATTCAATTTCAACGCTGACGATTCGCGCGTGGGCTGGACCGCCGGCATCGGCACGGAGTGGATGATCGTCGGCAATTGGTCGATCGACGGCGAATATGACTTTTTGGATTTTGGCACTCGTAATGTGAACTTCAGCGATCCGGTACTGTCATCGAACACTTTCAGCGTCCGGCAATACATCCAAGAACTGAAGCTCGGTATTAATTACCGGTTTGGCACGCCAATCCCTCCGGACTAACGGGCTGATATTGACCGGCCCTGCGCTACCTGATCATCAGCACCAGTGTTTGGCCGACATTATCTATCGACCACGACTTGAGGCGACTAAAAAAAGCCTGACCAAGTAATGGGGCAGCTCCCGCGGGAGTGACAGCGGCGGCTACATCTTGAACTAACCAATCGCCTACGGCCAAAGAGCGTATCCGAAATGTTTCGGCCGATATCTTTGATCCGTCTGCAAGCCCTCTGAACTGTCGGCCGGTAAAATCTCTATCGCTGAGCGCACCCGTACTCTTTAACGTTGCGACAACATCGGCAGGGAGAGTCACATCGGCCGCGCCACTATCGACAATAAAATTGAGAGTGATCGCGTTATTTACGAGGCCAGCCACCAGATAGTCGCCACCCTTTCTTTGTATTGGCACCCGCAGCGACGTCGGCTTGGGTTGCGTTACTGCCAGCGGTAGGGTTCCGGGCGGTAGGGGGCAGTTAGGTAAGGAGTGCACCTGACCTTGACCGTCGCGCCAAATCTCTCCAGGGAAATGTGTCTGACCACCGATCTTGACGGGACCACAGGGCGCGCCGCCAGTCTGCGGCGTTTGCGCAGACGCTGCGCCCGCGACCAGTATGCCAACTAAAAACAGAATAAGACGGCTGCTCACATGCAAGCCCTCACGCCCTCGCAACGTACAGACGCGCGCGGGTTTATGGCAAGCGCCGATTGAGGGCCGTCGAGCGCGAGACGTGTTAAGTATGAATCACACAAGGGCAACGCCGAAAGCGAGCAAATGAGTTGCTCCGTTCATGGCGGCCGTCAGGGCCGTAAGGCCGTCAGTATGTTAGAGCCGCTCAAGGGCGAAAACTGATATCAGCCCGTGTGCCTGTGATTCAAGCTTCCAAACCGGCGAGCTTCGAATTGTGCGCTATGAACTTACCGGCCATGAATGCTTGAAAGATTCTCGCAAATCCGGTTCTTGAGAGCTGGCGGCTAAATGCGCCGGTGAGAGGTGCTGCAATGGGCGTTCGCGGCGGTGACGGTTACATTTCCGGGCTCAAATCGCATCCGAAGAATGTCTGGGTCGCCGGCCGCAAGGTCGGCGACGTCGCCGACGATCCGGTATTTCGCCGTCCCGTGTCGGCGATGGCGATACTTTACGACCTTCAGATCGACGGCGAACTGCGCCCGCGCATGACCTATCGGGGCGAGGACGGGGCGGAAGCCGGACTCTCGTTCATCATTCCGCGATCGCGCGACGATCTGGTGCGCCGCCGTCACGCCATGCGGATATGGGCCGATGCCACGTTCGGCCTGATGGGACGTTCTCCCGATTTCCTCAACACGGTGCTGTCGTCCTGGGCCGACGCGCCGGAGTTTTTCGCCGAATGCGGCGCCAGATTTGCCGACAACGTGCAGCGCTACTATCGCTATTGCCGCGACAACGATCTGTTTCTCACGCATACGCTCGTCAATCCGCCGGTCGATCGCAGCAAATCCGCCTCGCAGCAGGCGGATGAATATGCCTATTTGGGAATCGTGAAAGAGACCGGTGACGGCCTGATTGTCCGTGGCGCGAAAATGCTGGCGACGCACGGTCCGACCGCTGACGAGCTTGTGGTCTATCCGCTGCCATTCTCGGTGCGTCCCGGCGAGGAGAAATACGCGCTGGCCTTCGCCATCCCGACCGATACCCCGGGTCTGCGCTTCATCTGCCGCGAGCCGTTCGACAACGGCGACCAGTCCGAATGGGATCATCCGCTCGGCTCGCGTTTTGAGGAGCCCGACGCGGTCGCGGTTTTCGATGATGTCCTGGTCCCGTGGGAGCGCGTGTTCCTGCACAGCAACGTCAATCTGGCCAACACCATGTTCGCGCGCACGCGGGTGCAATGTCATACCGGGCACCAAACGGCGGTGCGCGGCCTCGCCAAGTGTGAATTTATGACCGCGCTGGCGGTCGCGCTGTCGCGCAGCGTGAAGACCGACGGCTTTATGCACGTACAGGAGCAGCTCGGTGAATGCATCGGCTATCTGCAGCTCATCGAAGGCGCCATCGTGTTGTCCGAGCAGAAAGCTGAAGTCACCAGGCGCGGTACGTATCTTCCGGCGCTCGAACCGTTGCAGGTGTTGCGCTACCACATTCCGCGTTTCTACGAGCGCATGGTGCGTCTGACGCAGGTGATGGGCGCCGGCGGACTTTTGGCCAATCCGACAAAAGCCGATCTCGATTCCGAAATCGGCGACGACATCCGCCGCTACTATCGCGGCGCTGATCGCGACGCCGAGGCCAAAATCCGCCTGTCGAAACTGGCCTGGGACGCAACTGGAACGCAGTTCGGCCAGCGGCAGCTCCAATACGAGCGCTACTACGCGGGCGATCCGGTGCGAACGGGAGCGTCCATCTATACGCTGAGCGATCAAGCGTCATTGCTTGCGCTCGTTGAGCGCGCGCTGGGCCTGCCGTCCGCTCGCGCCGGCCGGCGCGACACCAAGAGTTGAAGGAGGCCGTCATGACAACGCCGCTCCTGAGGACGTTTCTCTTGGCTGCTTTTTTGGCCGCCGTCCTCGCCGTGTTCGGCCGCACCGCCGTAGCCGCGGAGGATTATCCCTCACACCCGATCACCGTCATTGCGCCGTTTCCGCCGGGCGGGCCCTCGGACGCACTCGCGCGCATTCTCTCCGGACCCCTGGAGGCGGCGCTCGGGCAGCCGATCGTGATCGAAAACGTCGGCGGCGCCGGCGGCACTCTCGGCGTCGGCCGCGTCGCGCGCGCTCTCCCGGACGGCTACACGCTCCTCATCGGCCAATGGGGCACGCAAGTCGTCAATCCCGCGACCTACACTTTGTCCTACGACATCGTGAATGACTTTGCGCCGATTGCGCTTCTCGCCATTACGCCGCAGATCATTATCGCCCGGAAGGATTTCCCGGCGAAAGATGTGCACGACCTGATCGACTGGCTCAAAGCCCATCCGGGTCAGGCCAACGCCGCGACCGTCGGCGCCGCCGGCGGCGCGCAAGTCGCCGGCATGTATTTCGAGCAGGTCACCGGCACCAAATTCGGCTTCGTGCCTTATCGGGGCGGCGCAGCGGCGATGCAGGATCTGATGGCCGGCCGGGTCGACATCATGTTCGATCAGGCCGCGAATGCAATCACGCAGGTTCGCGCTGGCACCGTCAAGGCCTACGCGGTCATGACGGAGCACCGATGGCACCTCGCCCCCGATATACCGACCATCGACGAGTCGGGCGTCGCCAGCCTGCATGTTTCGTACTGGCAGCGCTATGGGCGCCGAAGGGAACGCCGACGGAGATCATCGCCAAGGTGAACGCCGCTGCAGTCGCGGCCCTCGCCGATCCGGCCGTGCAGCAGCGCTTCGCCGCCCAAGGCCAGGACGTCTGGCCGCGCGACCAGCAGACGCCGGAAGCGCTCGCCGCGTTCTACAAGGCCGAAATCGCCAAGTGGTGGCC
>JBAUYV010000504.1:0-8403 GCA_049584975.1 Xanthobacteraceae bacterium
AATGTCGGGTAGCTGGATCAGGCAAACGGCCTGCCTGAATTTCGAGAGCGGTGTTGCCCTGCTTGCGTGTCCACAGCCGCACGTCGTCGCCGGGGTTCCGATACGGCAAGCCCGTCTGACAAAAAACCGTGTGCTGAAAAGCAAGCTGCGGCTCGTTGTCCTGATCGGTCTCAATCGGCTCGATCAGGCGGCGGTGAACGCGGCTCAACGTATTCGCCTTCTTCGCCGCTCTCACGGCGGGAAGATCGGCGACGATCCCGCCCAGGCTCATCTGCGCCGGGTCTTTCGGGTTGTCGTTCGAGCGGTCGGGCATGGTCTGTTCCCCCGGTTCCTGCTTGCGCCGGTTCCCGCGCGGCGTCAATTGGCACTTCGCACCATGCGAGAGGGCCAGCCCTCTCGCGCTCTCCCGGAGTATTTGAACAAGGAAATTGTCTGTAGTAGAATGATTCCACGGTACAGCCGGGAGCGGCGATGACCGTCAAGGAAATGGGGCTGGTGATCGTGCACGTTCATCGGCCCTTTCCTCTATCGACATATCGGTTACTGATGACAACCACCTTTCTTCGTACGTGGATTCGTCCTGCGCAACTGAAACACTGGTGCGCTTCTATTTTTTGGATCGCTTGTCTGCTGCCAGCGACTGCGGTCTGTGGTGGCCGCTCGACTACCAGTTCGGGCTATCCGTATGAAGCCGTGATCAAGTGTGATGAGAAGCCGTCGCTCACACCTGCAGCGGTCGCAGCCGTTGCTGAATACGCCAAGCTAGCAAAGATTGGTGGGTTTTGGGAAATACAGTATATTCACAGTCAGCCAAACGGAGGTGATCCCTTCACCGACAACTGTATTTGGAAGGTTTCATCGTGGCCGTCCAAAGACGCGACCCTACAGAGTGGCACGATCGGTCTTGATTTCATCTACATTGAAGACGCAACGAAAAAATTCTGGCGGCCTGCCTGGTGCTTTGACTCTAAGAAAGGCCAGTGGTGCATGCCAAAATCAGACGAAATACCCACTGCCCCGTGATTTGTCCTCCACGATACGGCGGCGATATCTGTGAAACACCAGAGTAGCTATGCCGGACAATAAGAGCGCCAAGGTAGATGGCTCCGGCACGGGCACGCCATCGACATCAAGGATTGTAACTCCGCCTGTGCCACCGGGATAGACGGGGCCTGCATTAGAAGGCAATCCATAGGGCGTAATGCCTCCCGGGCAAAGCGACGCGTCGTTCTCTGGACATCCGTTGCCATTATACGTATCGGTCCACTTCCATGAGAACAGTGGATCGAAACCGTCAAGGTTGCACGCACCTACGCCTGGATCGTCGCACAGGCCAGCCAATTCAGTTGTAAACATAGGAGCGAGGCCCGCCGCTATCTGCGCGCCGGTGAGTAATACATCATCTGGGTTATCAAGAAAACACAACGTTGTTGCTGCTCCTTCCGGTTGTAATCCAAAGAGCGAAGAGCATTTGCTCACTGAGGTCCCAGAAAAATCGTTCATATTTGCGTCAACAGAATACGGGTCACTCTCCGGGGATGTTCCTACATTGTAATAAAAGGGCGGCGAGGCCGATAAATTAGGTGTGCTACCCACAGGTGCTCGGTATCCACCAGCAACGGGGTCGTAAAACGGACCATCCGCTGTTGTTATAGGATTGAGTGGACTGGTATTTGGAAATAAGTCAGGATTAACCCATTGCGTAATCTGTTGCACCCAGTCAAACCCCGTAAAGTGAAGTGCGGTCGCCGCTTGTTGCAGCGTCGTTGTCCCCGGCGGAAGGGTTGCATTTGGGACGAGGTAACTGGTGCCAAGGGGTGGGGGTGAGGTCGCCGCTGTGGCGGTCGCGAGTATTTTAGTCGGTTGACCGGTTGACGATGGGTTTCCTCCAGCAAGATTTACATAAAGCGAAGGCGACGGCGTAGCGTTGATAGCTAGGCTCGTGATTTGCCCCAATATGGATGAGGCACCATTAATCCTCAGCGCGTTGTTACTGGAAACGGACGTAGAATAGCTTCCGTTCACTGTTGCCGGATCTGGGATAGGAGAGGAAGAAGAACCAACGGCGGAAGCCACCAAGTTATACCCGTTGGCAATAACAGAGCCACCCACGGTCTGCGAGGCAAACGGCCCAACGTTCATTTGCAGGGCGGGCTGTCCGCCCGGTGTCAAAGGCCCCCATGCGTAAAAACTATTAACAGTGTCTGCCGTGGTTGTTCCCGTCGGGAACGTAAGGTTATAACCGGGAGCCGTAAAGACCGTCGAACCCGATCCAAATGAGTTGCAAACAGTCGTGGTGCAGCCAGCTAGGGGGCCGACGGTCGAAGGATCGAAATTCGTCGTAAGCGTGAATGGCTGCCCGACGAGATTCACGTTCAAATTGTTGCCCGAAAGACCCTCAATCGTGTCTGCTGTGACTGTCCCGGTCTCGGTAATCGTGGTGGCCCCGGCTTTGGCGGTTATCATTAGGCTCAACGCCACTAAACCCCATGTCGCCCAGCGGCCAGCCGACCTGCTCTGACCCAAGGTGCTGCGCATCCGCGTCTCCCATGCTCCGTGGAGCGAACATAAACCGCGGCGCGCGGAGTGAGGTGCGGAAAAATTAGCTGACGGCGCAGAAATAAATTAACCAAAGGTGGCGCGCGCTAGATGTTGTGGTCGCGCCGCTCGGCTGTGAGACGTGCAACGCCGCATAAGCTCCATTATGACAAATTTTTTCAGGTAATCGGAAAGTCATCGTCTTAACGATCAGGACTTTCCCGCTCCCGCCCGCGCTTTGACTTGGTTTTGCGGGTGCGCCAGGCCGCCGCTAATACTTGCCGATACCGCTGATTACTTAGCCGTGCCGAACACAAGATGTAGGTCAAGCCGGGCCGATTTGACGCTCCGCCGCAGCGGGCCTAAATTCGTGAGCGAGGAGCAAGGCCCATGCCTGATGATATCCGCAAAGGCGAAGTGATCAAGACCACGGTTGGCGAGGTCGCCGTCGAGCTGGCACGACGTGATCTCGATCCGCATAGCCCTGTGACGGTCACGATTGAAGCCGACGAGCTGTCTTCTGGCCGGCACGAGGCCGGCACCGGGCTGACCGGCGCGGCGCTGATCGCCGCCCTGCAAGCCTCGCCCTATCGCGACATCGATATCGAACCGCCACGCGACCGGCTCCCCGTGCGCGATGTGACTCTGTGACGGGCTGGCTGCTCGACACCAACATTCTCTCTGAGCTGCGCCGGCCAAGACCGGATACCAAAGTCGTCGCCTTCGTCGAATCCAAACCCCTCGCCTTGCTGTTTGTCAGCGTCGTGACCTTCGCGGAAATCCGCTTCGGCATCGAACGCCTCGCCGACGCCGGCCGCCGCGCCGAGCTGAATGATTGGCTGGCGCAAAAGGTGCGGCCGATGTTTGAGCAGCGCGTCCTGGCGATCAGCGAGGATGTCATGTTCAAATGGCGGCTGCTGGTCGAGGACGGCCGCAAGACCGGGCACACCTACTCGCAGCCCGATCTGATCATCGCCGCGACCGCGCTGCATCACGGTCTGACGGTTGTCACGCGCGACACGAGCGATTTCGAGAGAGCGCGGGTGCCGGTTTTCAATCCGTGGCATGAAACGCCGGCATTGCCCGGCAATGCCTAAGTGCGCCCTTCGCAAAATCGCTCGGGATGGCTGGTTGCAGGGCGATCTCCGTAGCATGGCGAAGCGAAGCAAGTTGGGCGCGGGTATCCCGCACCACACGGCGGAGCCGCTCACTTGGCAAGGGGCTTCGCCCCGTTGCATCCCCAAACGTGCGGCTCACAGCGCCAGCACGCGCTCGACCGCCGCGATGTGCTGCGCCTCGCCCTTCTCGAACAGCGCGAGGGCTTCCCGCAGCTCGCTCCAATCGCGCAGCTCGCCGGTCGCGTTCAGGTGTCGCGCAATCTGGTTCAGGTTGTTGCCGATGGCGTTCAGCTCGCCGCCGGCGGCGTTGAGCGCATCCATGATCGCCTTGGCTTCCGGGTTGCGCCGCTGCGCTCGTAGCATGGCGGCGGTCGCTGACCTGGCTAACAACAGATCGCGCGCCCATTCGCTCAAGGTCGAGCCGGCCTCTTTGGCGGCGTCCTCGATCTGGCGGCGCTCGCTCGGCGTGAGCTGGAAGCCGAGAAATTCGGTGCGCTTTTCCCCGGTGTAATTGCGCTCGTAGCGCGGCATGGCGGCAGCTCCCGGCAGGGCGAATGAGTTATTCCAAAGGAATTAGCCATCTCGCTACTGCTCACGTGGGCGGTCTGCGCGCCTCGCCGTTCAAAAGCCATTCAATCAATCCGCCGGCCCGCTCACCCCTCGAAATTTTCCTCGTCGCCGCCGATCTCGCCGGGCCGCTGCGGCTCCGGTTCGGGCAGCGGCGGCGCTTTGCCATTCGGGAGCAGCCGGACATAGCCGCTGAAGCCGCCGATCGGCAGCACCCGCAAAATGATTTCCGCGCCGTCCGGGTCGAGCCGCCCGCTGCCGATCTTGACCCACGGCCCGAGTTTTCGGCCGAACCGTTGCCGGGTAAAGGCGTTGTGGGTGTGCGGTTTGGTGGTCTCGGCCATGCCACGGCTCTAGCAAGGCTAGAGGTGCGGCGATAGATGATTCGGCCCGGCCTCCTCGTAGTCGCCGGCAAGATCGCCGCCGGCCGCCTCATTGCCGTGCCACAAATTCAGCCAGTCGAGCGTATCCGACAGGAACGCGGCGGCGAAAACAGCAGCCGGCATTCTGACGGTGCGGCGCAGGATTTTCTGTGCCGCCGTCCGGAACGCTGCGCCGGTTTCCTCGCGCCGCCGGCGTCGTGGCTTCGGCTGCGGCTCAGGCCCGCGTCGCGTCGCCGCCGACGCGACCGCTTTCCACGCGGCGAACAACCTGCCGGCTGTTCCGCGTGCCTCGGTCTCCCGCGCCGTTCCGCCAGTGACGCGGGTCGCCTCGTTCTCGCCCGCGCTCTCGCTCGTGATCGCTCGGTGTCTCCGGGCCGCGCGCGCGGCCCGTGGGTGTGGGTGTTTCCTGTCCGGGGTCAATTGATGCCGTCGCGCGTTCTCGCATCTCTACGGCCGCCGGCGCAGACGCGGCGCGCGCTTCGCCGAGAAATTCCGCCGCCGGCGACGATGCGCTGTTTTCCGCCGCGACGGCCGATTTCGGCCCGGCCGCAACAATCGGTCGCGTTGCCGTGATCGCCGGTGCGTTATTCGGGGCGGCCGGGTACTCGCCTATCCCCCTTTTCAGCGCCGGCGAGATCTTCTGCAGATCGGATCCCGGCACGATGCGGACGCGCTCCTGCTGCATCGCCTTCGCCGCATCAACGCTCGGCAATTGCGCGCGGCCGATATCGGCCAGGCGCGCTCGTGTTTCGGCGGACGTCGCGCCGGTGATCCGTTTCGACAACGCGTGATCGCCGCCGGCGGGATCGATCACGACAAAATCCCGCTTGTCGCCGCGCGCCAGGATCAGCCCGCGTGCATCGAGGGCGGCCGTGAAGCTCCGGCCGGTGTCCGACTGTTCCCAGCATTCGTGGATCGTGTTGCGGATCGTCTTGAGGTCGGTTCCCAGCCGCCGCGCCTGCTCGAATTCGTTGCGGCCTGGCGCAAGCGTGCGGTTGTCGGGAGCGCGTTCGCTGCTGACCCGCAGCAGGCCGAGCTCGTCCTCGAGCGCGCGGGAAATTTCCTTCAGCTTGAATTTGTAGAGGCCGGGATCGAGCGCGCGCATGTCCTCGAGGTCGATCCGGCTCCACGCGACGTGCATGTGGGTCTCGCCGGCCGGCAGATGATGGAACGCGACCGCGCGCGGCTGCCCGGCAAAACCGAGCTGCCTTTCGATCCGGTCGGCGACGTATCGCCATTGCTTGCGGTCGAGGGCCTCGCCCGCCGCCAGCCGGACATAGGCGTGAAAGAACGGCTTCTCGGCCCGCGTCCCCCGCGCCTGAATTTCCACGTCGAGAAACGCCGCGCCGATGTCGGCCGAGGCGAAGCCGCGCAATTCGACCAGCTCGGCCCGCTCGCCCTTCTTGCCGGTCACCAGATAGCACGCGAGCCGGGCGCCGGCGCCGTGCAGATTACCCTTCGCAATCATGGCCGAGGGCGCGGCGATTGGCGGCGAGCGTGGCCAGCAACGCGGCGCGCAGCTCCTCGACGCTCTGCCGCTCCGGGTCGTCGCGGTGCAGCGCCCGCGCGACCTGGTTGAGGTTGTTGCCGATCCGGTTCAGCGCCGCGTTGTTGCGCGCCAGCAAGGCGATATCGATCTCCGGCCGCCGCCGGCGCGAACGCGGCCCGGCCTGGCCGAGCGAACATTTCCGCAAATACGCGCCGGCGCTCAACCCGCTCTCTCGAACCCGCGCATGCAGCGCCGCGCGTTCGGCGTCGTCCGTCCGAAACCGTTCGACATGCCGGCGCTGACGCTTCGGTTGCTGGCGCGCCGGCGGTTCGAGGTGTTCCGGCGCAATGCGCCGCGCAGCGGCGTCGGGGATGCAACGGGGCGAAGCCCCTTGCCAAGTGAGCGGCTCCGCCGCGCGGCGTGGTGCCACCACGCCCAACTTGCTACCTCCCGAAACCGTCATGCGCGCCCCGTTGCGGATGGGTCTTGTGGCTGACGCTGCGTCCTTACCGGGTTGCTCGGATTCGTGTCGAGTGGGTGAATCAATTCGCCGCAGGAAAACACGGCGCGAGGCTTAGGCGCTCTCCCGCCGCTGCCACCATCTCCGCTTTGCCGAGGCTGGTGGTGCTGCTGCTGGCACCGGCGGCGGGGTGATGATCGCTTGCGCCCGCTGATCCGTCAGGATCGCGGTCAACTGCCGCAATGTCGTCCGCCGTTCCTCGTCCGCGCTCTCAAGACGGCGGCTCAAGCTCTCAATTTGCTTGTCTTTATCGGCCAGCATCTCACGTAGGAGTTCAACTTCTAGCGATACGCTTGTATCGGTGTCTTCCGGTACAGGCGCATAGACCCGGTGAAGTTCGGCAGGGTCGATTTCCCATTCGCCATGCTCATCTTTTTTGGCGGAAATCTTGCCCTTCTGGATAGCGCGTAGGATCGTCGGCTTGGTCTTACCGGTCGCCTCTGCTGCCTGCTTCACACTGTATGTCATGGTGGTACGTATCGATGAAAGCTGACCGGTGCCGTTCCGGTGCTAGCACCTTCAGATTGATTTGCCTAGCTTCTTTCAATCCGTTCTTTGTTCGGAGCTTGAAAGGCCGTTCTTCGTCCCGTCGCCTGCGAATTGGTTCCCGGAGCGCGCGGAAGGGGTCAAGGCCCGAAGCCCCGATAGGGGGCCGCGTAGCGGCGGCCTTGATGCCTGAGCACGCGTAGGGACGATCAAGGGCAGGGCGGGTCTACCTTCCTGAAAACAGTCTGATTTCCTTGTTCAAATACTCAACTTAAAAATGGTTGCGCGCCCTCTTGGGCGCGCTCCGCATCCCTTTTTGGCCCTATCCACAGGAATGGGCCTGCAACTACCGGAAAGGTTATAGGTACTTACTATAGGGTTGCGCGACCAAGTGATCGTGGTTTTTGCCGAGTCGGCGCGACCAAGTGATCGTGATAAGCGCGACCAAGTGATCGTGGATAAGTCGATTCATCCCAAGGGCTTATGAACAGGATGGGGTTATGAGCGGGGCAGGGATACCAGTCGCTTGGTGACCGGCGGCGGGCTGTTGTGGAGCCGCATCCCGTACCCGTCCAACTCGATCCGCGCGGCCTTGTAGCGGGTGAGGACTTGGGCGAGGGTCTGGCGGAAGAAACGCTTGAAATCACGCATACGGGCGTAGTCTGGGCCGAATTGCTGCTTGAGCGCGGCCCATGAGATGAAGGCGGGCTTGCTGGGATTTACCCGGTGCAGCCGTTGCGCCAGCCACGAATAGAGGTCGATCCCCAAGGCGGAATGAGCGAGGGCGGCGAGGTCAGCCTCGTGGAGTGGCACGGCGTGGAGCAAGAGGCTGTTGAAATAATCAAGGGAAAGCTGGATCGTCGAAGGCCACAACACCCGCTGCCGCTCGTCCTTGTGGAGCCAGAGATCAAAGGCAGTGATGACTTTGGTTTCGACGGCGTGAGCGCTCTTCTCTCGAAAGAGGGCGAGCCGCAGGGTTGAAGCGGTAAGGCGTCCGAGCTGGTCCTTGAACCCGCGAATTTCCCGACCGTGCGCGAAACCACGAATGCGCTTCACGAAAGCGGTAAGACTGCTCTCGATCTCGATGATTGGCGAATCCTGCCGCAGGGCCTCGGCGTTAAGGTGAGCAAGGATCAGGCGCGGCTTGGCTCCCCACGGCAACCCGATGTCGGCATAATGTCGGGTAGCTGGATCAGGCAAACGGCCTGCCTGAATTTCGAGAGCGGTGTTGCCCTGCTTGCGTGTCCACAGCCGCACGTCGTCGCCGGGGTTCCGATACGGCAAGCCCGTCTGACAAAAAAC
>JBAUYV010000505.1:0-1944 GCA_049584975.1 Xanthobacteraceae bacterium
GGGTGAAGGACGGCCGGATGATCGCCGGCAGCCCGATCTCGTCGAGGGCCGCGAACGCCTCATCGAGCGAGCGCACCAGCCGGCTGTCGGGCGAGGCGAGGTCGATCCGGTCCATCGACTGGCGGAACAGCAGGCGGTCCTCGGCCTTGGCGATCGCCGCCTCGCTGGCCCCGATCAGCTCGACCTGGTAGCGCTCCAGCGCGCCGCAACGGGCGAGCGCCATCGCGGTGTTGAGCGCGGTCTGGCCGCCCATCGTCGGCAACAGCGCATCCGGCCGCTCGCGGGCGATGATCTGCTCGACCATTTCCGGCGTGATCGGCTCGATATAGGTGGCGTCGGCCAGTTCCGGGTCGGTCATGATCGTCGCCGGGTTCGAATTGACCAGCACGACCCGGTAGCCCTCGGCCTTCAGCGCCTTGCACGCCTGGGCGCCCGAATAGTCGAATTCGCAGGCCTGCCCGATCACGATCGGCCCGGCGCCGATGATCAGGATGGTTGTGATGTCGGTCCGCTTAGGCACGGACCGTCATCCCGATGAGAACGCCGGAGACATAGCCATCATTTATCCAATGGATTTCCATGACAAACAATAACCGTGACCGCAACAATCGTGGCGCATATCATTGCCAAATACCAAAGCCCGTCTAAAATATAAATTGCCGCTCCGCTAACATATACGGTGATATCCTGTGTCGCTAACGCGTAGTTTTCTCCTCTGGCGGGATTGGGTGCGGCTGGGTTATTAAAAAATGAAAATCGCAAAAAGGCGTATGAGACAAAGAATAGGAAAAATAATGATCCCGAAATTTTGAATGCCGTCCTTGATATTCTTCGATACTCTATCATCTCATCACTTTACACGCGCGCTCGCCGCTGCCATCAGCGCGACGAATCTCTCGAACAGGTAGTGGCTGTCCTGCGGGCCGGGGCTCGCCTCGGGATGGTGCTGCACCGAAAAGACCGGCTTGCCGATGATGCGCAGCCCCTCGTTGGTGTTGTCGAACAGCGAGAGATGGGTCGGCTCGACCCCCGGCGGCAGGCTGTCGAAATCGACGACAAAGCCGTGGTTCTGGCTGGTGATCTCGACCGTGCCGGTGGCGAGGTCCTTGACCGGGTGATTGGCGCCGCGATGGCCGCGCGTCATTTTGCTGGTGCGGCCGCCCAGCGCCAAGGCCAAGAGCTGGTGGCCGAGGCAGATGCCGAAGATCGGCTTCTCGCTGGCGATCAGCTCGCGCAAGACCGGCACCGCGTAGACCCCGGTCGCCGCCGGATCGCCCGGCCCGTTCGACAGAAAAATGCCGTCGGGGCGATGGCGCAGGATATCTTCGGCCGAGGCGGTGCCCGGCACCACAGTGACCCGGCAGCCGTGCTCGGCGAGCATGCGCAGAATATTGCGCTTGGCGCCGTAGTCGACGGCGACGACGTGGTGGCGAGGCTCGCTCTGCCGGCCATAGCCGCTCTCGCGCCGCCATATGGTCTCGTCCCAGCTGTAACTCTGGCGGCAGCTGACCTCCTTGGCCAGATCCATCCCCTCGATGCCGGGCCAGGCGGCGGCGCGCGCCTGCAGCGCGCCGATATCGAGCCGCTGTTGCGGGTCGTGGGCGATCACCCCGTTGGGCGGTCCCCGATCGCGGATCAGCCGCGCCAGCCGTCTGGTGTCGACTCCCGAAATTCCGATCGGCCCATGCGCCTCGAGCCATGCTGCGAGCGGTCTCGTCGCCCGCCAGTTGGCCGAGTCGGTAACTTTGCAGTGAACGAGGAGCCCGCGCGCCGCCGGCGTCGCGGTCTCGATATCCTCGGCGTTGGTGCCGACATTGCCGATATGCGGAAAAGTGAAGTTGATGATCTGCGCGGCATAGGAGGGATCGGTCAGGATCTCCTGGTAGCCGGTCATCGCGGTGTTGAAGCAGACCTCGCCAACCGCCGTCCCGCGCGCGCCGAAGC
>JBAUYV010000506.1:0-5039 GCA_049584975.1 Xanthobacteraceae bacterium
CCGTCCATGAAGTTGACGAGATTGACGAACCACACGACGCCGGCAAACAGCAGAAGTCGCTCGAGCCACAACGGAAAAAAGGAGACGACGCGTAGATCGTCCGGCAGCGCATGGACCGCGGCGAGCACGGCAAGCGCTTGCAGCGCCAGCCGCGGCGCGACCCGAAGCGGAGTTATGTCGTCAGCGGCGCCCACGCACGCCATGACGACGACACACCCGAAAATCGTCGCCAGCGACGCCGTGAAAGAAGCGTCGAGAATAAAAACGCCGAGCGCCGCCGCCACCGCGGTTGCCGCAATGACGGCGATGCCGCCGCCTTGCGGCGTCGGCTGGCGGTGAGAGGAGCGGGCATTCGGCTTGGCCAGCGCGTAGCGCTGCAGCACGGGATACAAGAAAACGATCAGGCCAACGCAGATGAATGCGGAAATGGCCGCGATCGCCGCGCCGCGGAACGCCCATAAGGCTGTCATCGGCCGCTCATTGATTCGAACGTCGCTGCCGTTGTAACGGATCGCACGCGATGCGTCGCGATGCAAATCGGAGAAGCGCGGTGAACTGCAGTGTTCTCAATGCCTTATGCGCCGCCTCGCAAACCCGCCGCGGTGCCGCCTGAGTTGCGGAACTTGGTCGGCGGACGCGCGCCAGCGAGAGAGCGTTTTGTTATGGTCCGGGGCGGTTTATGGTAGCGCCATGAGGGGATTTTTCGCCAATCCGCGTCGCGCTTTGATCGTTATCCACGATCTGATCGCAACGGCGGCTGCGATTCTCGCGGCATTCTATTTTCGCTTCGAGGCCGCGGGCCTCAGCGAGCGCTTCGATTGGCTGATGGTCATTCTGCCCGGCTACCTAGTGTACGCCGGTGTCATTTATTGGGCCTTCAACCTCTACGTCGCCAAGTGGCGGTTCGCGTCGCTGCCGGATTTGTGGAACATTTTTCGCGCCGCCACGGTGCTGGCGTTTTCGCTGCTGGTACTCGATTACATCCTGGTCTCCGCCGATTTCTACGGCACCTTTTTCTTCGGCAAGATTACGATTGCGCTCTACTGGCTGCTGCAGATGTTTTTTCTCGGCGGGCCGCGCATCGCCTACCGCCTGTTCAGGCACGCGCGCACGCAGCACCACGCCAGAGGTCCGGAAGCCGTCCCGACGCTGGTGGCCGGGCGCGCCGCCGATGCCGAGGTCCTGCTCCGCGCCATCGAGAGCGGCGCCGTCACCAAGATCAGGCCGGTCGGAATCCTGTCGCCTTCTCGAGCCGATCAGGGCCAGTCCCTGCGCGGTATTCCGGTACGTGGCTATTTGACCGATCTTGAAAAAACCGTCGCCGGCTTGGCCGCGCAAGACGTTAATGTGGCCCGCTTGGTGCTGACGCCGACGGCGCTGGTCCCCGATGTTCATCCGGAAACTATGCTGATGCTGGCCCGCCGGCTCGGTCTCGCGACCAGCCGGTTGCCGTCGCTCGAAGCCGGCGAGGAAGCGCTGCGCCTGGCGCCCGTGGACGTCGAAGACTTGCTGCTGCGCCCGAGCGTGAAAATCGACTACCGGCGCCTGGAGAACTTCATCAAGGGCAAGACCGTCGTGGTCACCGGCGGCGGCGGCTCGATCGGGTCGGAGATCTGCGATCGTGTCGTCACTTTTGGGGCCGGGCGGCTTTTGGTCCTGGAAAATTCCGAATCGGCTTTGCACGCCGTGCTGGAGCGGCTCGCGGTCAAATTGGGATCCACCGCAGTCGAGGGCCGCATTGCCGATATCCGCGATCGCGAACGAATTCTCCGCTTGATCACGGAGGCCGAACCGAGCCTGGTCTTCCACGCTGCCGCGCTCAAGCACGTGCCGATCGTGGAGCGCGAATGGGGCGAGGGAATCAAGACCAACGTGTTTGGATCGGTGAACGTCGCCGATGCGGCGATCGCTGCCGGCGCCGAAGCGATGGTGATGATTTCGACCGATAAGGCGATCGAGCCGGTCTCCGTGCTCGGCGCGACCAAGCGGCTTGCCGAAATGTACTGCCAGGCCTTGGACGCCGGCGCCGCTCGCAGCGCCAACGGCGGCAAGCCGCCGACCCGCATGATCGCCGTGCGCTTCGGCAACGTGCTGGCTTCCAACGGTTCGGTGGTGCCGAAATTCAAAGCGCAGATCGATGCCGGCGGGCCGGTGACCGTCACGCATCCCGATATGGTCCGCTATTTCATGACCATCCGCGAAGCCTGCGATCTCGTCATCACGGCCGCCAGTCACGCGCTCGGTCCGACGCGGGCGGCGGCCTCCGTCTACGTGCTCAACATGGGCCAGCCGATCAAAATCGTCGACCTCGCCGAGCGGATGATCCGCTTGAGCGGGCTGGAGCCCGGGCGTGACGTTGACATCGTCTTTACCGGCATTCGGCCGGGCGAGCGGCTCAACGAAATATTGTTCGCGCGCGAAGAGCCGAGCGTCGACATCGGCGTTGACGGCGTCGCCGCCGCCATGCCGATTTGCCCATCGATCGAAGTCGTGCGCGGGTGGGTTGCCAAACTCGCCCGCGGCCTCGACCAAGACGAACGCAACGCCATCGACGGTGTACTTCGTGAGGCGGTGCCGGATTTCCGCAGCGAAGTGCGGTGACCGCATCGCCGCCACCCCATCGAGAAGCATACGCAAAGGCAAAGGGGCCCGATGACAAAGGCGGTTCTCGGCATTATCGGCGGCTCGGGCGTCTATGATCTGCCCGGGCTGGAAAAAGTCCGCACGCGGCGCGTGAAGAGCCCGTGGGGCGAGCCGTCGTCGGCGTTGCGCATCGGCGAGATCGCGGGCTTACCGGTCGTGTTCCTGTCGCGCCACGACACCGGGCATCGGTACTCTCCTTCGGACATCAACTATCGCGCCAACATCGATGTCCTCAAGCGCGTGGGCGTCACCGATCTGGTCTCGCTGTCTGCTTGCGGCTCGTTCAAGGAGGAATTGGCGCCAGGCACGTTCGTGCTGATCGATCAGTTCGTCGACCGCACGCACAAGCGCGAAAGCTCGTTCTTCGGCAAGGGCTGCGTCGCCCACGTCTCGATGGCGCATCCGGTTTCGCCCCGGCTGCGCATCCATCTCGCCGAAGCCGCGATGGCTGAGGATATCCAAGTCGTCCGCGACGGCACCTATGTGTGTATGGAAGGTCCGCAATTCTCCAGCCTCGCCGAGAGCCTGACGTACAAAAACCTCGGCTACGCGGTGATCGGCATGACCAACATGCCGGAAGCCAAGCTGGCGCGCGAAGCGGAGATTTGTTACGCCACCGTCGCCATGGTGACCGATTTCGATTGCTGGCATCCGGACCACGATGCCGTCACCGTGCAGGACATCATCAAGGTGCTGATCGCCAACGCCGAGAAGGCGAAACGTCTGGCGGGGCGGCTCGCCCGCGATTTTCCGCGCGAGCACGAGCCGTGTCCGATCGGCTCCGATCGTTCGCTCGACAACGCCTTGATCACGGCGCCGGAGGCGCGCGATCCAAAGCTTCTGAAAAAGCTCGATGCGGTGGCGGGCAGGGTTCTGCGCGGCTCGCCGCAAGCTAAACCGCGCCGCGGCAGGACGGATCGTTAGTAGATCGGCTGCTGCCGGAACGGCGTCGGCGATCCTACGGTGCCCGTTGTTGCATCAAACGGCACGTATTGCTGTAGGCCGCATTGGTCCGTGACGATGTCGTAGCGCTGGTCGACCACCTTGTTGCCGTCGATGAAGAACGAATAAAATCGCTGATGTCCGCCGTCGTTGTAGCGTACGCAGACCAGCCAATTCCATCCGGTTGTGGCGTGAACCCAGCGCGGACCCGAAATCTCGAAATTGCTGTAGCTCGTGTAATCCTTGAATTTCTTCAGGGCGTCGGACACGAGCCCGCCGTATTGAGGCGAGGCGGCGGGTTGCGCGGAATCCATCAGCGGCACGGCGCTGCAATTGGCGAGCATGATCAGCACGGCAAATAGTGCCGCGGGCCGCCCTCCCGCGCGCAACCGGGGATTTAGCGCTGCGGCGCGGTCCGTCCGCAAACGCCCCAACGTTCCTTGCCGGCGCGGCGACAACGCGTCTGGCTCCATCGGTTAAATGCTCCTGTCGCCCCGCGGCAGGTGACTCATCGCCGGACCTGGCGAAACACTGTTGGACTTACCCGAACACTGACTTAGCCAAACACTTGGGCGTCCCGTGGGCCCGGTGCCACGTTGTCGCCTTCATCCTCCGATTTCCTCGCGGGTGGGGATAAGCACAAAACCGAACAGGGTGCACAACTCTGATTCGGGCAATGGATAAACGGCGGCGTTCGCCGTTACGCACCTTGCATCGTAGGCGGCAGGGTCTGTATAGCTCTTGAGATTTCTGCGCTACCCGAGAGTGAGCGGGGGACTGATGCCGATGTGGTGGGGCAAGGAAATCGGGGGTTGTCGCATTGTCGTCCGGGCTGCGGTCGTGCTCGTATTGGGCGCGCTGACTTCTGCTTGCTTCCAGCCCCTGTACGGCAGCAATACGCTTCCCGCCGGCGATTCGGTTCGCGACAAGCTTGCCGCGATTGACGTTGCGAATATTCCGGCCGGGAACGGCAGGCCGGAGGCCAGGCTGGCGGTCGCACTGCGTAACGCCCTGATATACGATTTCAACAATGGGGCGGTTCCGACCTCGCCGACCCACCGGCTGCAGGTGACCCTGACGTCGGGGCTGACGACTGTGATCGTGGACGTGGCCAGCGGCCGGCCGGATACCCAAGTCGAGGCGATCAACGCTTACATTACCGTGACGGAAATCGCGACGAACAAGGTCGTTTTGAGCACTTCGACCTTCGCCCGGGCGTCATTCGATATTCCCGGTTCCGCCCAGCGATTCGCCCAGCAGCGCGCTTGGCGCAACGCCGAAGATCGGGCCATAGCCCAGGTCGCCGAGAACATCAGGAACCGGCTGGCCTCCTTCTTCGTAGCGGGTACCTGATCCGGCGCCGGCCCCAGCCTCGGCACAGCACCCCCCAAGTCCTCACCCCCCCCCAAGTCCTCACCCCCGGTCCTTACCCCCCAAGTCCTTACGCCGTAAGT
>JBAUYV010000507.1:0-5086 GCA_049584975.1 Xanthobacteraceae bacterium
GGCTTGCGCCCCGGCTCGATCCGCGACGCCAACGACCGCGCGCAGTTCTCCGAGCTGGAGACGCTCGGCGAACTGACCAAGGTGGCCTGGGACAAAGGCTGCCAGGTGATGATTGAAGGCCCCGGCCACGTGCCGCTGCATAAGATCAAGATCAACGTCCACAAGCAGCTGAAAGAGTGCGGCGAGGCGCCGTTCTATACGCTCGGCCCGCTGGTCACCGACATCGCGCCGGCCTACGACCACATCACCTCGGCGATCGGCGCCGCCATGATCGGCTGGTTCGGCACCGCCATGCTCTGCTACGTCACGCCGAAGGAGCATCTGGGCCTGCCCGACCGCAACGACGTCAAGGACGGCGTCATCGCCTACAAGATCGCGGCGCATGCCGCGGATTTGGCGAAGGGCCACCCCGCCGCGCAACTGCGCGACGACGCGCTCAGCCGCGCCCGCTTCGAGTTCCGCTGGGTCGACCAGTTCAACCTCTCGCTCGACCCCGACACCGCGCGCTCCTACCATGACGAGACGCTGCCCAAGGAAGCCCACAAGGTGGCGCATTTCTGCTCCATGTGCGGACCGAAATTCTGCTCCATGAAGATCACCCAGGACGTGCGGGATTATGCGGCGACGCTGAATGACAAGGAGCAGGGGATGGCCGACATGTCGAAGAAGTTCTTGGACATGGGGGCGGAGGTTTATGTCGAGGCGGATAAGGCGGCGGCCGTGAAGGAGAGTAATAACGCGTTATAGCGATCTGTACTCGTCGAAGGCGTATATAGCTTGAGAAAATCGAGGTACTTCGCCTACCCTAATGAAGCTTCCAGATGTTCCTCCCGGGCGACAAGTCGACGTTGGAGCTTCTACAGCTCTTTGCCGGAGTCGCAGCAGGTCTTGTTGCGGCAGCCGGGTTCTCTGTGGGTATTTGGGCTATTTTCAAGAATGCGAAATTACAGAGGGAGCAGACCGCGAGAAACGCTTATGTGAGATACCTTGAGCGCGCATTTGAGAATCCCTATTTCGCTTGTCCCCCTGATGGAGCGAATATTGATTTGCACGGTGAGATGTTCGGAATAAATACTGACTTAGCCTTCCGAAAGAAGACGTTTGCTGAGTACGAATGGTTTATATCCTCAATGCTCAATACGGCTGACTTCATTTGGGAATCGGTTGGTTATAATCATGTTCTGGCAAAACTGATGAGACTCCAAGTTGCTTATCATTGGGAGTATTTCGACCACTTTAACGTCGAGGGTGGTCATAAAGAGTATTTGAAGCTTTGGTACGGGAAAAATAAACGACATATTGACGACGGAATTTCACTAGGAAAACGAGCTTATCCGCTGGGACCAGGGCAATCCTGCCTCGCGAATAGCGCAATGAAGCAAGTGTAGGCCGGACGAGCGAAGCGGGGTTTCCCCCTTTGGTCGCTCATTACTGTGACTCTCTTTCTAAACGAAACAGATGATTGAGAAGCAAAAATTCCGACAGCTGCGCATCTTGGTATGTCTTTAATTCCCGATGCGCCCGCGGATTGCGATGGGCCATGTAAGCCCCTGTAAAAAGATTCGCTCGACCAATATGCTCAGTTTCGTCTACGTTCTGCCAAGTGAGCTTTGGGCTACCTCCAAGGAATACTTGCGAAAACAATTTCGATCCGTGCTCCTGCCTCTGCGTCCGGTCGCGAACTAAGTCCTCCAACCTTCTATACCCTTTGAGGAGCCTATCGTCGGGGTCTACCCAAAAGGATATGGCGAGGTCCATGATGCGATTGTCGATAGCTGCGAACGGAATCACTGGAGGAAAATCTCTCCAGAGCGTTCCATCCCGGCCGCGCTCATAGTCAGCCTCATCCACGTAGGAGTGCCAACGAATGGGTCGAACGGGCTCGCATTTATCAAGACTTTTGAGATCGGCGAGCGTAAGCGCCGAATTGTCGAGACGTTCCATCGTGGATTCATCTACGTCGTATTCCTCGATTTCGGCCCCGTGCGAGTCGAGCAATTGGAGAACATACGAAAATGTCCGTGGACCTTGACCGCCATAGCCGGATGCAAATCCGGATTTTATTGCAATGGGGTCGCCAACCTCATCCGTAAGCAGGATGCAATGTTTATTCTTACGTGTAAGAATGCGCGCAAATTGAATTTGAGTTCCATATTGCAAAAGCATCTCAACGGCATCCTGACAATCCTTGGACCCGCCGGCGATACCTGCGTACCTAATACCCGCCGGTTTATCATCGCGTTGCGCAATGATTTTGGTAGTCGGCTTTTCATCGTCAAGCGATGCGGCGATCTGTTGTCGAAGCTTATTTTCAAGCCTATAACCACCGTTACGTTTGACAAATCGTTTTGGTTTTGATTTCAGACCATTGGAAAAATGCGAAGCTAACCAACTAGGCGAGTGGAGATCACATTCCTCGTAGCATTTTTTCACCGCTGATACCGTAGCAGCATCGTGATCCATTTCGATTGTTAGAAGATAGGCCAAAGAAGTTCGGCAAATCCGAATCTTTCGCAATGTGCTTCTTTACTGCAGAATAGAATCTCTGAGACGGGAGCTCCATTTGTTTAACCCTCGCTTCGATAGGCCCATACGCGTTTTTTGTTAATGTCTGCTTCCTCTCGCGTAAGGCGGCCTGACCGAACAGCCTTCAGTAAATATTGCGGCACGCTAGTGCGCGGAACTATGAGACCTTCCTTGTGAAAGTGCTTCTGGACATCGGCAAGTGTCTTGGGCTCCTCAAAAAAACCTTCCTCTATCCACTTTTCGAATCGCACCGAAAGATTTCCCGACTTCTTGTTTGGAGGTCGTCGAGATTCTTTACGATTATCGTCCGCGGCAGCTTTTGGCTTAGAAGGCTGCCCACTCTTCTTAGATTTCCTGCGCAAAGGCTTCTCTCTTGCCGTTCCTTTGTCACCTTCCGTGAGTTCCGCCTTTATGGCAGAAAGGGTCACTGGCCTAACGAAGTAGCGGCCACCACGCACCGCAATAATATGGCGGTCTTTTAATTCCTTTAGGATGGGTCTCAGCGTCCCTCCCTGTATGCCAACGTGCTCGGAAATTTCGCCAGGCTTAGCGTCGACTGGCACTGTCTCGTCAATGACGAACGGCCAACCCTGCAACGCGACCAGGTAGACAAGCACTTTCGCTCTATTCTGAAGGTTACTGGCAGCGGGCGTGAATGCTATTACCTTCTCATCGGGATCATAGCGGACGTGATCGGAGATGATTTCTTCGATAGCGTCTTCCGCCAAGGCGGCTTTTTGGGCAACAAGGTCCTTAAGGGCCATGGTAGACCTCAAATACACCAAGACACATATACACAAATACGTTCTTGTCAAGCCTACCAAGCAACGCTTCGCTGTTCGCGCGAGTGTCGCGCGCTGAGGGGTAGGCGCTCAGCAAGCGTAGGCCGGATTGAGTGAAACGAAACCCGGGGCAAGCCTCACCGCGCATCCCGGATTTCGCTCGCGCTCAATCCGGGCTACCCGCTGCGCTCTAATTTCTGATTTCGTATTTTCCGGCGGGTTATAGGGTTGCCACGTAGTCCGCCTTCCGCGGTGCAATACCCATTTCGGGTTGCGCGGGGTTAGCGGTGGCGGCCCTCTTTGGCTTGCCCGTCCAGCCAGTCCGACAAGGCGCCGGATTTGTCCTTTGTCTTGCCCTTTGCCTTGCCCGTTGTCTTACCCGTTGTCTTGGCTTTTCGTTTCGGCGCGGCGGGCGGCGGAGCGGCGGCGTCTCGGGCCAAGCGCAGCGCCCTGAGCCGCTCGGTCTTGGCGCGGGTCGCCGCAGCGGTGGCTTCGTATTCGGCCGCGGCGGTCTTGGCATCGTTGGCGCGTTGTAATTTCGCCAACTGAGCGTGCGCTTCGTCTTTTTTGGGTTTCTCCGCCACGTCGCTATCCTTTTCGAGAATCAAACTGAATGCACACTGACATACAAGCACTTAGGTTCGTCTGGCGAGGAAAATCCGGGCGTTCCAAGTCAATAACGCCATCGGAACGTGAAAAAGCGAGCGTAGCCGGCCTGCAGGCCGGCGACGGCTGCGCGCGCTCAATTGAGTTGCGCTCCGGAGGCCTTGATCACGGCGGCCCATTTTGGGATTTCGCTCTTGATATAGTCGGCAAACTCGGGCGGCGTGCTGCCGACGACATCGATGCCCAATTTTTTGAGCGGCTCGCGCACGCCCGGATCGGCGAGGGCCTCGACAATCGCCTGATGCAGCGTAGCGACGATGGCCGGCGGCGTGCCGGCCGGCGCGACCAGACCATGCCACGTCGTCGCTTCGAAGCCGTGAAGGCCCGCCTCGTCCATGGTCGGGACTTTCGGAAGAATGGCGGTGCGCTTGAGCGTCGTCACCGCAAGAGCGCGCACCTGGCCGTTTTCGAGGAATCCCATCACGCCGGACGTGGTGGCGAACATCATCTGATCCTGCCCGGCGATGACATCCTCCAAGGCAGGAGCGGAGCCCTTGTAGGGAACGTGCACGATGTCGATGTGCCCCTGCGCCTTGAACAATTCGCCGGCGAGATGCGCCGCCAGTCCATAGCCGGAGGAGGCGAAGTTGAGCTTGCCGGGATTGGCCTTGGCCAATGCGATCAATTCGGCGAGCGAGTGTGCCGGCACGGCATCGTTCACCACCAGGACGTTGGCCTGCGTGCCGATCAGGCTGATCGGAGCAAAATCCTTGACCGGATCGAAGCCGGTCCTGCGGTAAAGGGTAATGTTGGTGGCGAGAATGGCATTGTTGCCGAGCAGCAGGGTGTAGCCGTCCGGAGCCGCGTGGGCGACGAGTTCGCCGGCGACATTGCCCCCGGCGCCAGGCCGATTATCGACGACGAAGGGCTGGCCGAGGACGCTGCCGAGCTTCGCGGTAAGAATACGCGCCATGATGTCGCTGGCGCCGCCGGGCGGGAAGCCGACCACAACGGTGATGGGCCTGGCCGGATAGGCTGTCGCCGCGGAAACGGCGCAACGCGTTGCGATCAGGCAAGCCAGCGCGAGCAATATGCACAGCGCATCGGCGACATTCCTCTTGAGCATATTGCCCCCTATGATTTTGGGAAACGTGTTGGCATCGGCTTTGTCG
>JBAUYV010000508.1:0-2808 GCA_049584975.1 Xanthobacteraceae bacterium
AGCCCCAGGCCGGCCGCGCCACCATGGGAAAATCCTTGACGTAGTCGGCGTAATAGATGCGCTGCACGTCGGGATGCGGCTGCGACGGATGCAGATAGATCGGCAGGTCGAGTTTTTCGGCGCGCGCGTAGATCGGCCAGAAGCGCTTGTCGTCGAGGAAGACGCCATTGGCGAGGCCGTGCAGCATGGCGCCCTTGAAGCCGAGCTCCTTGGCGGTGCGCTCGAGTTCGTCGGCGGCAGCGTCCGGCGCCGCCGTCGGCAGCGCCGCGAAGGCGGCGAAGCGTTGCGCACGGCCGGCAATAGCGGCGTGCAGGCGGTCGTTGACGCGGGCCGTGAGCGCGGCCGCCGTTTCGGCCGGCAGTTTCTGCGTCGACGGCGCGCCGTGCGAGATCACCTGCACGTCGATGCCGACCTCGTCCATCTCCTTGATGCGGATGCCGGTGAAGTCGTGCAGGCGCTTGCTCTGCTCGCCCGGCCGTCCGGCTTCGCTGCCGGTGTAGGTCTTGGACAGTTCCTCGTCCCAATAATGCTCCTCGATGGCGATCACCGGACAATGCGGTTTCGTGAACATTTTTCCTCCCGTTGCGACGAACGGTTCCTCGTAGCCCATATTTCGGCGCAGGTGCACGGCAATTCCGAACCGTGCGCGCACAACGGCGCGCCCGGCGATCATTGGCGGCCGAAGCGGCGGACGGCTTTACGCGGGCGTTGCTGCGGGCACGCGCGAAGGCGGATTGAGCCGGAAATATTCGGCGTCCTGCGCGCTCTGCGTCCAGCCGTCGTGGCCGCGCCATTGCAGGTGCCGCGCCGCCATGTCATCGCCGTAGCGGACGCGGAACAGCAGTGTGCGCTCGGGCCCGTTCGCGTATTCGTGCACTTCGCCGGGCGGATGCACCACGAAGGCGCCAGGCACCACCGCAACGCTGCGGTCCGGCGTGCGCATTGTGCCGCCGCCCTCGAAGCAGAAGTAGATCTCGGTGGCGTGCGGATGACAGTGATACGGACTGATCTGGCCCGGCTCCCAGCAGGCGACCGAGACGTCGCCGTCGCCGGCTTTGCCGAGGATCTTCTCGACGTGTTTGTGCGTATTGAACTCGGCCTCGTGCGTGAGGTTAAAGACTTGCATCGGCGTCTCCTGGTGCGGCACTCGCGGGGTTGTCTTTGCGGGTTTGTCTTGGGCCACCCGACGCGGCGAGTGGTTACTCTTATCCTATTCCCGCGGCTGGGATTTTAGCGGAAACCGGCGGTCGGAGCGACCGCCATCCCGGGCATCCAAGGAGCCCAGCCAGGCGGCCCTTGCAAAGCAGCCCCACGGGGGCGCATCATGGCTAAGTCTTAATCGTTCGTTATCTCAGTTTGCGAAGTGATCTAGGGGCAGAGGAAATCTGAGGGGCAGCAGGGACAACAGCCAGTTAATGGCTTCAGGACAGCGGCCATGGCCCATATCCTCAAAAAGGCGCATTTCTTCGACCGGCGGATGCTCGCCCGCCTCAATACGGCGATTGTATTTGGACCGGTGCTCAGCGGGTTGGCGGCGTGCATGCTCGGCGCGATCGTCTATGACGTCGGCCGATGGTTTTCGATCTGGTAACGCCGGGCGAGTTTCCTGCAAAGAGCTTACTGGAGATTGCAGCGTGCCGCCGCTGAACGCCTGCGTATGCGGCAAAATCGCCCGAAAGTTCCGCGGGTAAGGCGGTATTAAATCGCTTGTGCCTAAGGTTTTGCCAGACTGCCCGCGAGCAAGAGCAAAGCCATGGAGATGGTCGAACGACGCCGAGTGCAACGGCAGAAGAGCTTTTTGCGCGGCTGCGTCTATTTCGATAAGCGCCGCGGCGCGCTCGACTGCCTGATCCGCGACATTTCCGATTTCGGCGCGCGCATCATTTTTTCCGAGAACGTGACCGTGCCGGATGCGGTCGAACTGCATATTCCGCAGCGGCAGAAGACGCTGCGCGCGCAGGTGCAATGGCGCCGCGGCGATGAGATCGGACTGTCCTTTCCCGATGCCGAGCGCATCGGCCCACCCGGCACCGAAGAGCTGATGGAGCGCATCGTGCAGCTCGAGAGCGAGGTCCAATCGCTGCGCAAGGTGCTCAAACGCCTCAAGAATGAGATTGAAGTCGGCGACGACGTCGACGCGGCCTGAGCCGTCTTTCTTTCATCGCCAAACTGCAGATACGCGCATGGGCGCCCCCTGGCGCATTGCGCCGCAGCTGCTGCCGTGCGAACAATTCGGCCTATACCGGAGCATGATCTTTCGGAAAACTGGTATCCACCCTCGGATCAAGTCCGGGGCAGGCTTTTTCCGGATCATGCTCTAACCACGCACAGCAACAATCAGGGAGGCCAAGATGGCCAAGGCTTATTGGGTCGCGACCTACTTTTCGGTGTCCAATCCGGATGCGCTCGCCGAGTACGCCAAGCTCGCCGGCCCGGCGATTTCCGCCGGCGGCGGCCGCTTCCTCGCCCGTGGCGCCGCCGCCAAAGCCTACGAGAAGGGATTGACGCAACGCGTTGTCATCATCGAGTTCGACAGCGTCGACAAAGCCGCCGCCGCCCACGACAGCCCCGGATATCAGGCGGCGCTCAAAGTGCTCGGCGGTGCCGCACAGCGCGACCTGCGCATCGTCGAGGGATTGAGCTGAGAAGCTATCCTCACCCTGAGGTGCTCGGCGCGAAGCGACGAGCCTCGAAGGGCGAGGCCCCGGCGCTTGAGCAGCATCCTTCGAGGGCCGCTTCGCGGCCACCTCAGCGACTGTGTTGTTTGTCAAGCGGTTTGCCATTGCTTTCGCTCTCTGAGCATAGCGT
>JBAUYV010000509.1:0-2819 GCA_049584975.1 Xanthobacteraceae bacterium
CCCAGCAGCTGCATTTTTTCGCGGGCACTTTGGGCCAGACCGTCCGAGGCGCCCCGTTGCCTCGCGACGAGCAGTTCCCGCGCGGCGCTGTAGAGCTCGGGACTGTAGATCTCCCCCAGCGGCTCCCCTTTCTTGACCGTGATCCAAGGCTTGTCCACGTAAAGCTTTTCAAGGTACCCGGTCACTCGCACGACGATCTGCGACCGCTTGCTTTCGTCGTAGGTGACGTACCCAACCGTAGTGATTTCCTTCGTGAGGGGACGGTAAGCGACCTCAACCGTGCTGATCCCCGTGGACTGGATCTGCTCGGGCGAATACTGCTTGCGACTCAGCACCCCGTTCGGCAGCTTCGGAACTTCCCCCTTCTTGCGAAGCGAAAGGGGCATTCCGCAGATCGGGCACTTGGGAACGCTTCCGTCCGGTTCAAGCGTTTGGCGCACCACGTTCGGATGCATGGGGCAGAAATACTCGGTGTTCACCTGATTCGATACGACTCCGGCCTGCGGCCAAAGCCAATGCACTGCCTGTTTCCCAAGCGTCTGACGAACTACGCTATAAACCGCCCCATCGGAACGCGTTTGCTTCTCCCAATGGTTCTGGATCGTGTCCCAGTAGCCAACAAACAAGGCGACCAGGACCAAAATGGCGATGAACCGCAATCGGATCTCGACCACCTTGAAGATCAGTCTGAGTCTCTGCCAGGTGGTGAGGGGCGGAGAAACCTTAGCGGATGCTTTAGGCGCGGCCGTGGCGTCGGCAGCCTTCGGCGCATTGGTATCGAGATGGTTTCCATTCATAGGATTATTTCCAGAAATCTCGACTGTCAGAACGGAAGTCGATTTTGATTGCCTGTCGTCCGTGCAGAATGCGACGCCTGTTCGCTTGACCGTTTACATCAAGCCAGAGCTTGGGGCGATTGATAATCGGTCGGCCAACATCTTCACGAGCGAGGAAGAGTGGCAGAAACGAACGGAGCGCGCCTTTAAACGAGTTCCACGTCCGATCTCGCGCCGCAGAGAGAATCGGCGCAAAGACGTATCAGATCACGAGGACCTGATGCGCAATGACGAGGTCCGGCACAGGCAAATCGGGGCTCCGCGTCGACACCACGGCCGGGAAGCCGACTGGCGATTGAAAGGAATCGACTAGGCCAAATTGCAACAATTGAGCTCTGACATCCGGTACACTCACCGGCTGGCTGGCCCTCGGCAAAACCGTCATTCCAGCAACCGGCGTGCAACAACGCTTGGCCGGCGCCACGCGACTATGACCGCCGCCCGAGCGATGGCAGCAGTCTTTGGTCGAATTCCCATCGGCCGAAACATTCCCTTCAGTCGACGCACGGTGTGACCGGTGGCAACAGCAACACGCATGAGAATCACTAGGGCCCTTAGTCACCTGCTGACAACATGTCCCGTAATGCCCGTCGCAGAAGAGTTTGTAGTCGCCGTTCGCGCAAATGCATCCGATGCGGGGCATGCTGCTCAAAAATGTGAGCGGCACCATACTCCAGAGCATGACCACCTGTAATCGCCCGCGAGCCGAATGCATACTTCGCCGTACAAAACCCTAGGAACCGAACACCCCGTTTGCGGAAAGAACCGTGCTGAATTCCACGGCGCTGCCTTTACGTCATTAAAGGCAATCGTTGGCTCAGGGCCGCAAGCTGCACCAGCTGCTCAATGCATTGTCGCATTGTCAATTGGTACGGCCCCGCGCCATAGGATTGCAACACATCCCAACCCCTTCATTTTACATGCGCCGAGCGGATTCGCCAAATTTCGTTTAGGTAGCCAGCTTGTTGTAGTCCGCTCTTGTGCGCGAGATTTGTACCAATGTACAGTATCCGGTCAATCGAGCACGCCACGTGCTCGTCGGTGGGTCATTTCCAATTGTTCTGGCCGATTGCGTCGGAAAGAGGCAGAATCTGGAGATTTGGCGCGTCTCGGGCCGAGTGGGGCCGGCGAATTTGGTGGTGCCGTTCAAAAGCTGGTCAGATTTTTCTGTGGTGGCGTGTCCCCCTTTTTTCTGCCGCAGAAAAACCAGAAAAATCAAAAATCCTCGGGCGCCAAAGGGGAGACCGCAGAAAAATAAGGGGCGAAACCGTGACTTTTCGCGCAAAGAGGCGTTACCGGGCTGTATTTGTGCGCAGTTTTCGGAAAAACACGGCTCGCTCGCATGGGAAGGAATGCCAAGCTGGCAGCTTGCCCTCCGTCAAACCGACTAACAGGCGCGAACCGAATTCGTTCGGCAATATCCGGCATTTGAGTCGACGGTAGCGGATGAGCCTACAGTTCTGACCGCAGTGGAGTTTCCTCCTTTCCGGACAGTACGACTGTCGATTCAGTTCTTGAGCGATTCCACACACGCGGCGGTAACCGGCAGAATCGGCCGGACGGCATCACCGGGCAAATGCATCGAGGCCGTTTTATGGCTGTTCGGCTTCGCGGCAGCCTTCTCGCGCTGGCCATTGTGAGCGCGGGGTGCGAGTCGCAACCAACCGTCGCGCACTTTGTAACATCGGATATCGCGGCCAAGGCGGTGCCGACGTCCGAGGCTCCAACCGCGCCAACCATTATCCCTGCCTCACATCAAGAGTTGGCCGCGATTACTCTGCCGTCTCCTGCAAGCGGAGCAAGCGGGGACCCGGTCCTGGCTGGTCCGGAGTTGTCACTCGACGCTCTTCTGGCCGCTGTCGAACAACGCAATCCGTCTTTGGAAGGGATGATTGCCGCCTGGCAGGCGGCCGCTCAGCGCTATCCGCAGGCCATTGCTCTCGATGATCCGATGTTCCAGTTCACATTGGCTCCCACCTCAAT
>JBAUYV010000510.1:0-2492 GCA_049584975.1 Xanthobacteraceae bacterium
CGTAAGCGCTGTTTTGACCCCACCTTTTATGGCTCCGAGTGATGGACGACTGTGTTGATCTCTGAATCGGAGATCGGCTTGTGTCTAAGCTTGACCATATGCTTGAGCCGGAAGTGACGGCCGTCCACCGGCTGGAAGTGATTAGTGGGACTGGGCGGCGGCGGCGGTTCGCTTCGGACTTCAAGGCGCAAATTGTTGAAGAGACGCTGGTTCCCGGCGTCGTCGTTTCGGATGTTGCTCGCCGTCATGGACTTACGCCACAGCAGGTCTTCACATGGCGGCGGCAGGCGCGCCAGCCACCGGCGAGTAGCGAGAGCCAGGCGCCGCAGTTCGTACCGGCCGTTGTTGAGACGGCGATTCCATCGCTGGTGCGGCGAGGCCGGCAGCGCAAGCGGACTGGCCAGGCCAGCCGAAACTGCGGAAGCATCGAGGTTGAGATCGATGGCGTGACGATCCGGATCGGCCGCGGGGCGGAAGCGAAGACAGTTGCGGCGGTGCTTCGAGCTTTAAAGGCTGCCGCGTGATTGGTCCGACGGGCGCGGTTCGGGTGCTGGTGGCGACGAGGCCAGTCGACTTCCGCAAAGGCGCCGAGGGATTGGCGGCGCTGGTGCGCGAACAAATGCAGGCCGATCCGTTCTCGGGTGCCATCTATGTGTTCCGGGCGAAACGAGCTGACCGGGTGAAGCTGATCTATTGGGATGGCACTGGCGTATGTCTGTTCGCCAAGCGGCTGGAGGATGGCAAGTTCCGCTGGCCGAACGTGCAGGATGGTGTCATGCGGCTGTCGGCTGCGGAGCTGTCGGCGCTTTTGGAAGGACTGGATTGGAAGCGCGTTCACGCAGCACGGGAGATACCGGCGCCGATGCAGCCGGGATGACTGCGGCACGGTGAATCAGCTTGGGAGAAGTGCTCGCGAGGCGGCGCGGTGCATGGTCTAATCGCGCCATGACCGTTGCGACGGATTCGCTTCCCGACGATGCCGGCACGCTCAAGGCGATGCTGATTGCGGAGCGGGTGCAGAACGAGCGGCTGCGTCAGATCATCAAGGAGCTGCAACGTCATCGCTTCGGTCGCCGCGCCGAGACGCTGCCCGAAGATCAGATGTTGCTCGGGCTGGAAGAGGTCGAGCAGGTTGCGGCGAGCGGCGAGGCCGAAAGCAACGCGGCCAATGCGGCCGAGCGGAGCAATCGGTCCGCAAACCGGCGTGTGAATCGAGGCTCGCTTCCCGCGCATCTGCCGCGCGTCGAGATGACGGTCGACATCGAAGACCGCACTTGCCCGTGCTGCGGTGAGCCCCTGCACCGGATCGGCGAGGATATAGGCGAACGTCTCGACATCGTGCCGGCGCAGTTCCGCGTGCTGGTCGTTCGCCGGCCCAAATACGGCTGCCGGGCTTGTGAGAACGTGGCGGTGCAGGCCTCCGCGCCGGCGCGGCTGATCGAAGGCGGATTGCCGACCGAGGCCACTGTCACCCAGGTCCTGGTCTCCAAATATGCCGATCATCTTCCGCTGTATCGGCAGGCTCAGATCTACGCCCGCCAGGGCATCGAACTCGACCGCTCAACGCTGGCTGATTGGGTCGGCCATGCAGCCTTCCTGCTGCGGCCGATCCACGAGCGCCTGCTGGCGGCGCTCAAGGGCTCGGCCAAGCTGTTCGCCGACGAGACCACGGCGCCGGTGCTCGATCCCGGCCGCGGGCGCACCAAGCTCGGCCAATTATGGGCCTACGCGCGGGATGACCGGCCCTGGGGCGGCACCGACCCGCCTGGCGTCGCCTATGTGTATGCGCCCGATCGCAAGGCCGAGCGGCCGATCACTCATCTCGCCGGCTTTAAGGGTACCCTGCAGGTCGACGGCTATGGCGGCTACCGGGCACTCGCCGAGCGCGGTGATGTACAGCTTGCCTTCTGCTGGTCGCATGTTCGCCGCCGCTTCTACGAACTCGCCGCCGCCGGCCCCGCTCCGATCGCCAGCGAGGCGCTCAAGCGCATCGCAGGCCTCTACGCCATCGAAAAGGAAATCCGCGGCCGCAGCGCCGACGAGCGGCTTGTCGTACGCCAAGAGAGAAGCCGACCGATCATTGAGGATCTTGAGCCCTGGCTGCGTGCCAAGCTTGCGCTGATCAGTCAAAAGACCAAGCTTGCCGAGGCAATCCGTTATGCACTCTCGCGCTGGGATGGCTTCACTCGCTTCCTCGACGACGGCCGCATCGAGATCGATTCCAACGTTGTGGAGCGCAGCATCCGACCAATCGCGTTGAACCGAAAGAATGCGCTGTTTGCCGGCTCCGACGGCGGCGCCGAGCATTGGGCGGTCATCGCATCGCTGATCGAGACTTGCAAACTCAACACTATCGACCCGTACGCTTATCTCGCCGACGTGATCAGCAAGATCGTCAACCGCCATCCCAACAGCCGACTCAACGAACTCCTGCCCTGGGCCTATCCCGCGGTGCAGCTACTCAAAGACGTGGCCTGAAAACACCGCTTACG
>JBAUYV010000511.1:0-3637 GCA_049584975.1 Xanthobacteraceae bacterium
GTAAGCGGTGTTCTGACCGCACGTTTTGAGGGGCCGCGGCGGGCGCGATGATCTCTCGGTTTCGGGAGATCGATTTGTGCGTATTTTCGACCCTACGTTCGAACCCAACGGGATTATCGGCGTCCGCCGGTTGGAGGTGATCACCGGCGGCGGCGGGCGACGATCGTGGTCGCGCGACGACAAGGCCCGGATCGTCGCCGAGTCGTTTGCCGCGCGCGCCAACGTGTCGGCGGTGGCGCGGCGCTACGGGCTACGCCCGCAGCAGGTCTATGCGTGGCGGCGACTGGCCCGCGTCGGAGCGCTGGTTCTGCCGGCGGAGGAAGAGGTCGGGTTTGTTCCGGTCGTCGCCACCGCTGGCGAAGCGACACCGCCGGCGATAACGACGCCGTCGCGGCCGGGAAGCGTCGAGATCGAGCTTGCCGGCACCGTGATCCGCGCCACGCCGGGAGTGGATTGGCGGCATCTGCGCGATGTGCTGCGGGCGGTCAAGGCGGCGATGTGATCCCGATTCCGCCCGGCGTCCGGGTGCTGATCGCGACCCGGCCGGTCGACTTCCGCAAGGGCGCCGACAGCCTGGCGGCGCTTGCCAAGGAGACGCTGGCACAGGATCCGTTCTCCGGCGCGGTGCTGGTGTTCCGCAGCCGCCGTGCCGATCGGATCAAGATCCTGGTTTGGGACGGCAGCGGTCTCCTGTTGGTATGGAAACGGCTCGAACAGGGCGCCTTCAAATGGCCGCCGATCACCAATGGGGTGATGCGGCTGTCGCCGGCGCAGCTCGCCGCTCTCGTTGAAGGGCTCGACTGGACGCGGGTGCACGTGCCGCGGATCGCGCGGCCGCAAGCGACACGCTGAGCCCCGCGACAAATTGAATCGGGACGGCCGAAGGAACGCGCCACGCGCGGCGGATTGTGGTCGAATCCGGGTGCGATGACGACGACCGAGGCGCTTCCCGAAGACATGCCGGGCCTGCGGGCCGCGGCGCTAGCATTGCTCGCCGAGCGCGACGAATTGCTCCGCCGTGTCGATCGGATGCACCACATCATCCGGCAGTTCCAGCGGGCACAGTTCGGTCGGCACTCGGAAAAGCTCGACCCCGACCAGCTGCAGCTGGCTCTCGAAGAGGGTGAGATCGCGAGGGCGCACGAGCAGGCGGCGGCGGAGAAGCGGACGCCGGCGCCACGCCCGCGGCCTGAGCCCGGCCGGCGCAAATCGCTGCCCGCGCACCTGCCGCGGGTCGAGGTCGTGATCGAACCGGAGACGACATCGTGCCCCTGCTGCGGCGGCACGATGCATGTAATCGGCGAGGAGAAATCCGAGCGGCTCGACGTCATCCCGGCGCAGCACCGCATTCTCGTCACGCGCCGCCCAAAATACGGCTGCCGCGCGTGCGCCGGCGCCATCGTCCAGGCTGCGGCGCCGGAGCGCCTGATCCGCTCCGGCCTGCCGACCGAGGCCTTGGTCGCGTACGTGCTGGTTAGCAAATACGCCTGGCATCTGCCGCTTTACCGGCAAGCTCAGATCCTGCTGGCGCAAGGGATCCAGATCGATCGCTCGGTGCTGGCGTTTTGGGTCGGCTATGCCGCCGCGGAGTTGATGCCGCTATGGCAGCGCATGCGCGAAATCCTGCTCGGCTCGCCGCGGCTGTTTGTCGACGAGACCCGTGCCCCGGTACTCGATCCCGGGCGCGGGCGCACCAAGACCGGCTACTTCTGGTCGATCGCGCGTGACGACAGCGCCTGGCGCGGCGGCACCGGCCCGCCGGCCGTTGTCTACACCTACGCGCCGGGGCGTGGCGCCGAGCATGCCATGACGCTGCTCGCCGGCTATCGCGGCATCGTGCAGTGCGACGGATATGCGGCCTACAAGCAAGTGGCCCACCGCGGGCGAGCGGGCAATGCTGTGATCCTGGCCTTCTGCTGGGCCCACTGGCGGCGGCGGTTCTACGAGATCGCCAAGGCAGGTTCGGCGCCGATCGCCGAGGAGGCGCTGCGGCGGATCGCCGGGCTCTACAAGATCGAAGCACAGATCCGCGGCAACAGCGCCGCGGAGCGGCGAGCGGTGCGCCAGGCGGAAAGCAAGCCCGTCGTCGAGGATCTCAAGACCTGGCTCGCAGTCCAGCTCGCCCGCACCTCCGCCAAATCGGCGATCGCCGTGGCGATCCGCTACGGCCTCAACCACTGGGAAGGGCTCACCCGCTTTCTCGAGGACGGCCGGATCGAGATCGACACCAACACGGTCGAGCGTTCGATGAGACCGATTGCCCTGAATCGCAAGAATGCACTATTCGCCGGCCACGATACCGGGGCCGAGAACTGGGCCTGCCTGGCCTCGCTGATCGAAACCTGCAAGCTGAACGGCGTCGATCCGCAGGCCTACCTCACCGATGTGCTGACCAAACTCGTCAATCTGTGGCCGGCCAGCCGCCTTGATGAACTGATGCCATGGGCATGGATCCGCGGCGGCGAGTGGGCGGCGTGACAGACGCATTCACCTACGCCGAACTCGACGAGATCCTGCGGGGTACCGGTCGCAATGGCGCCATCGGCATCAGCGCGATCGACGGTTTGATCGCTGCGCTCGTTGCCGCCCCCAGCTTTGTTCACCCCGACGAGTGGATACCGCTGATCTTCGGCGGCCGTCAGCCGCCGCTGCACGAGAACAGCCCCGAACTGCGCGCCGTCAAAACGATCTTCAACCGCTACAACGAAGTCTCGGAAACCCTCGCCGATCGGCCGGCGGCGTACCGCCCGATCTTCATGGTCGATGACGACGGCAGCATTGTCGCGCGCGATTGGGCCGTCGGCTTCGCGCTCGGGATCGGGCTGCGCTCCGAGGCGTGGGGCAAGCGCATCCTGCTCACAAAGCATCGCGAGGTGCTCATCCCGATCCTGGTCTGCTGCGAGGGCGAGTTTGATCTCCTGCCGGAAATACCGGCCACAGAAAAGCGCCGGCGCCAAGCCACCGCTCACGAGCAAATCGCCCAGGCCGTCGCGGCCGCCCGCGCCATCTGCAATCCCTATCGCGCCGCCGAAGCACGCCAGCAACCCGCCCGGATCCGACGCCCAGCGCGCAAGCGCCGATAGCCGCCAAGGGCCGACTGCCCCCGTCAAGCCTCATCGTAATGGTGTCAGCGCACCGCTTACGATCAGGCTAAGGCTTGGTTGCGTCGACGCTTCAAGAATGTACGACTCCAAAGCATCGTCGAATGTCGCCGGCTGCACGGTACCGGGCATGCCGGCCGCCTGTAGGCTCGCAAAGACGACATCATGGAGGCGTAGCGAGGTTAACTGATCGGCTGCGGTCAAGCCGTGGCGCTCCAGCTTGCGTAGCCCGACCGGCTGCAGCAAAGCTCGCAAAAAGCCACGATCGCACGCGGCCTGTCCCGCCCATATGAAAAGCGAAAGTTCGCGGTTCAGTATTGGCCGTAGCCGTTCGAGCAACCTGTCTGCCAGCTTCTGGCGTCCATCCTCCAACTCGCCAACTACGGAACAGTCGGCGGCGACATCTGCCCGGTATTATGGCGCAAGCGCCACCAATGCCAGCGCGCAACACCGTGGCGCATTTACCTCATTAGAACGGAGGTCGGTTAGGTAGGGAGGCGCGCCGTGCGCGCGCTATTTCATCGGCGTAATTGGTG
>JBAUYV010000512.1:0-9237 GCA_049584975.1 Xanthobacteraceae bacterium
ACGAGCCCTATGCGCATCTTTCACCCTAGGGAAAGCGCCAACTCTGAATTTCGCTGAAGCCAACGTTCAGCGAGAAAACCGGCAAAAACCTTACCGTCGCCTGTCACAAACGACAAGAGGTCACGGGTCGGCTGGCGCTTTTGAACAAGGAAAAGTAAGCCTTTCCGTCCTTGTGCGAACGGCCGCCACGCAATCGTACCTTTTATGGAGAGTGCGGCCATATATCGCTGCCCTGCTTGCCGTTAGAACGCACACGACAGGAGGCTTCGCCCGCAATACCGGTGCGCGAATCGCTGTTGAAGATTAACGCGATGCGATGAGCGGCAGTTAATGATGCGAACGACGCGTGCGCTTAGCCCCGTCCGACCACGCGCACTCACTGCGGCACAGTCATCAGCTCGAGCACGTGTCCGTTCGGATCGCGAAAGTAGACCCCGCGGCCGCCGCCCCAATCGTTCAGTTCGCCGTCTTCGAGGCTCCACGGCGCACTGCCGAAGGCGATCTTGTCCTTCTTGATGCGGCGGAAAATGGCGTCGAATTCGCGATCGCTCACGTGGAACGCGTAGTGATGGCTTTTGAATTTGGAGTCGTCGTCGAACAGAAGCGTCAGCGTCTTATTGACCTGCACCGGCGCGAAGTAGCCGGTGCGCCCGCGCTTGAGGCCGAAAATGTGGGCGAAGAATTTGGCCGCCGCGACTTTGTCGCGTGCTGGCACGATGGCGTGGTTGAGTACGATCGTCATCGTTGTTGCTCGCCTAGAAGGTCTGGTACGTCTGGCCGGCGCGCCCTCCGACGCGGGCGAAACCGGCGGCCGCGGGCGCGTACTTGTCATTGATGTTGAGCGCCTTGGCGTAGGACCCCGCCGCCTTGTCCTTCTGTCCGAGGCGCTCGTAGGCGAGGCCGCGGCTCGCCCACGCCTTCGCATCTCCCGGACTCATCTGCACCGCCTGGTCGAGATCGGTCGCGGCGGCTTTGTCGTCGCTAAGCGCCAGATACGACAGAGCGCGCGCAACGTATGACTCGGGCCGTTGCGGTGCGAGCCCCATGGCGGTCGAGAAATCCTCGACGGCGAACTGATGCTGGTGCTGGCTCTGATAGAGCAGGCCGCGATTGTAAAAGGCCTCCGGGTTATCGGGACGCAGCGCGATTGTCTTGTTGAAGTCGGCGAGCGCTTGGGTCTCGCGCCCTTGCAGGCTGTAGACGATGCCGCGCCCCAGATAGGCGGGCGCATACGCGCTATCGAGCGACAACGCCTTGTCGTAGTCGGCGAGCGCCAGATCAAGCTGTCTGGTGCGGCGGTAGACCAGGCCGCGATTGGCGTAGGCCTGCCCGTATCCGGGATCGAGACTGATGGCCTTGTTGAAGTCGGCGAGCGCCTCCGTGTTCATCCCCGCCGCGCCATACGCCGAGCCGCGCATGTTGTAGGCTTGCGGATCGTTGGGATGTTTTTGCACGACCTCACTCAGCGAAGCGAGGTTCGATTGCGCGGGCGTATAGAGCGCCTCTTCGTCCTTTCCGGAAACCGTCGGCGTGCCCAGGGTCGAACATCCGACCAGCACCGGCACGGCGAACGCAGAAACAATAAGCGCCGGGATCCGGGACGCAGGGATCTTGGACCTGGTGCGTATCTTCCCGCAGGGGCTGGCGATTGCTGATCCCTTCATCCGATGCCTCGTGGCACCCTTCGCCGAAGCTTACGTGAGATTAGACGATATTGCGTCCTTTCGCCAAAACAATGGCGCGGGCCACGCCGCCCGCGCCAAACATCGACCCGTCTATACATTATTCTTTAGAAGGCGCGGGGCGCGCGCGGCGGTCCGGACCTGCCGGCGCCCGGGCCGGTCGGCTTCGGCTTCATGGGCAACAGGCCTTCCCGCTGCAGGCGCTTGCGGGCCAGCTTGCGGGCGCGACGGACCGCTTCAGCCTTTTCCCGCGCCTTGCGTTCTGAGGGTTTTTCGTACTGGCCGCGGAGCTTCATCTCGCGGAAAATGCCCTCGCGCTGCATCTTTTTCTTCAGCGCCTTGAGGGCCTGATCGACATTGTTGTCACGGACGAGAACCTGCACGCGTGCTCCTCTTGCAGTCGGTTCATGAAATGAATGGGCGGCATAGCGATGCACGCCACGCCACCCTGCGGCGCCCTTTACCAGAATGGCCTTGGAAAGTCTACCGGCAGCGGCCCTGTCCGCCCGTCACTCCGCAAAGACCCGCGTCACGTGCCCCATCTTGCGGCCGGGGCGGACAGCGGCCTTGCCGTACAGATGGACGGCGGCTCCAGGAACTTCGAGCCAGCGCTGAAAATCCTCAACCTCGCTGCCGATGAGGTTGGTCATTTCCACGCGGCCGCGGCGGATCGGTTTGGCCAGCGGCCAGCCGGCTACCGCCCTGATATGCTGCTCGAATTGTGACACCGAAGCCCCGTCCAGCGTCCAATGGCCGGAATTATGCACCCTCGGCGCGATCTCGTTGACCAGCAGTTCCGTTCCGCCGCGCTGCACAAACATTTCCACCGCCAGCACGCCCACATAGTCGAATGCCTTCGCGATGGCCTCGGCGATCCGCCGCGCCTCCAGCGCGGCCTCGGCAGACAGAGCAGCCGGCACCCGTGAGACTTTTAGAATGTGATCGCGGTGCTCATTCTCGGTCACATCGAAGCATTCGACCCTGCCGTCGCGCCCACGTGCGGCGATGACCGAAACCTCCCGCTCGAACGGCACAAAGGCTTCGAGGATGCACGGCTGGCCGCCGACCTCGCGCCACGCGGCCTGCGGATCGGTGCCGTTGCGGATCATGACCTGGCCTTTGCCGTCGTAACCGAAGCGGCGTGTCTTCAGGACCGCCGGGCGCGCAATGCGCCCGATGACCGCGGCAAGCTCGCCGGGCTCGGCGACGGCGACGAAGTCCGCGGTGCGGATGCCGAGCCCCGAGACGAAAATCTTTTCCGCCAGGCGATCCTGGGTCGTCGCCAGAACCTGCGGGTCGGGCAGGACCGGAACGCGCGCTGCCAGAAAAGTGGCAGTCTCGGCCGGAACGTTCTCGAATTCGTAGGTGACCACATCCACATTGCCAGCGAAGCGGTCGAGCGCTTGGGTGTCAGTGTAATCGGCCACGGTCACCCGGTGCACCACATCGAACGCCGGCGAGTCCGGGTTCGGCGCAAACACGTGGCACTTGAAGCCGAGCTGCGCTGCAGCGAGCGCCAGCATGCGGCCAAGCTGGCCGCCGCCCAGGATACCGATCGTGGCTTGCGCGTCCAGAACGGATCCGTTCACGCTCAGGAATCCTTCGGCTCTTCGGCGACGGAAGCGGTCTGCCGCGCCCGCCATGCGTCGAGCCGGTCGCTCAGCGCCGGATCGCTCAATGCCAACACGCTCGCCGCCAGCAGCGCGGCGTTGATGGCGCCGGCCTGCCCGATCGCCAGCGTCCCAACTGGAACGCCGGGCGGCATCTGCACGATTGAATAAAGCGAATCGAGGCCCGCCAGCGCCTTCGACTCGATCGGTACGCCGAACACCGGCAGGCTAGTGAGCGAAGCCACCATCCCGGGCAAGTGCGCCGCGCCGCCGGCGCCGGCGATTATCACCTTGATGCCGGCTGCTTTCGCTCCCTTGGCGAAGGCAAAAAGCCGTTCTGGCGTGCGATGCGCGGAGACGATACGCGTCGCATGAGGCACGCCAAGCGCTTCGAGAGTCTCAACGGCATGTTTCATGGTCTGCCAGTCGGACTGGCTGCCCATGATGATCGCGACGGATTTGGCTCCCAGCGGCGCCACAGCAAAATTCCCTGCCCGAAGGAAGCGGCCAATTATAGGCTCACGCGTTAGAGTCGCAAGGCTGGTGCCTTGGTACGGCCCGCCAAGGCGGAGCAACATGCGGAACGGTTAGGCGCGGTCGCACGTCCATCCCGGATTTTGCGGCCGCCCGATTGAGACTACGGTTGACGTCTCGGGAGCGTGGAGAGGCACCCATGCAGATGAGCGAATATCATTACCTGCCGCTGGCGCCGGCTTTCTTTTCCATTTTGGTCGGAATTTTCGTCATCGTCTTCGTGCTGTTGCTGTTAGGCGTGCTGCGCTCGGCCTATCTTCACCTCGGGGTTAGCTCGAGTACCGCTATGCTTCTTCTGTTCGCGTCGCTGATAGGCAGCTATTTCAACATCCCGATCGCGGAATTGCCTCCCGAGCATGTCATGTCCGGCGAAGTTCGTGATTATTTCGGCATGTACTACGTGATTCCGCACGTCGAAAACTGGCAGCGCACGGTGATCGCGGTGAATGTCGGCGGCGCGGTGATACCCGCCGTCATGTCGCTCTATCTTCTGATCAAGCGGAGCTTGTGGCTCAACGGTCTGATCGCCACCGCGATCGTCGCGCTGGTGCTGCATTGGCTGGCGCATCCCGTGAGCGGCCTCGGCATCGCGGTGCCGGTGTTCTTGCCGGCCGTGGTAACGGCCATCGTCGCCTTGGTGCTCGATCGCCAAAATGCCGCGCCGCTCGCCTACATCGCCGGCAGCATGGGTACGCTGATCGGCGCCGACCTCACCAACCTCTCGGAGGTGCGTGGTCTCGGCGCGCCGGTCGCCTCCATCGGCGGCGCCGGAACGTTCGACGGCATTTTCCTCACCGGCATTCTCGCCGTGCTGCTGGCAAGTCTGGTTCCCCCGCGACGTCCGCTCGAACAGGCGCCGTGAGCGACGCCGTGACATTCAATACGGTCCGTAGTACGGGTCGAACGTCACCCTGACAAAAAAATTCGAGGGAAACCGTGCCGGTTGTCGTTGGAAGATTACGACGAACCGACGTTATGCTGCTCCTGGCTGTGGCCGCGAGTCTGTCAGTTGCCGGCGCGACGCGGACAAATGCGCAGTCGGCCGCAAGTTTCTACAGCAGCAAAAATTTGACCTACATTATCCCGGACGGCGTGGGCGGTGGCTATGACGCCTATTCTCGGCTGCTTGCGCGCCACCTTGTCGATCACATACCCGGTCATCCACGGATCGTGGCCGAGAACATGCCGGGAGCCGCGGGCCTGGTCGCCATGAACTGGCTCTATAACGTCGCCCCTCATGACGGCAGCGTCATGGGGGCGACCTACAACACGCTGTTGACCGAGCCGCTGCTTGGCGACGTGGCGGCGAAATACGATCCGACGAAGTTCAAATGGATCGGTTCGATAACCAGGCAGTACAATGTCTGCATGGTCTGGCATACGAGCTCGATCAAGACGATCGAGGACGCCAGAACCCGCGCAGTGCGCGTGGGGACCACGGGGCTTGCGGGCAATTCCACCAAACTGCCGCTGATGCTGAACGCGCTGCTTGACACCAAATTCAAGGTGATCGCCGGTTACACGTCCGGCGGAATGCGGCTTGCCGTCGAGCGCGAAGAGGTCGAGGGCATCTGCGGCGTACCCTATGACACCTATGCGGCGGCAAATCCCGAATGGCTGCAGGACAAGAAAGTCCGCTTCATCCTGCAGACCGGCTCGAAGCCCCTGGACGCGCTGCCCGACGTGCCGATGCTGCTCAATTACATCAAAAATCCCGAGCAGAGAGCGGCGCTCGAGCTGCTTGCCGTCGATCAAGATGCCGGCAGACCGGAGTTGTTCCCTCCCGGCGTTCCTGATTACCTCGTGCAGGCGCTGCGCGTGGCTTTCGATGAGACCCTGAAGGACCCCAAATTCCTGGCCGACGCGGGCACCATGAATCTCCTGCTCGAGCCGATGACCGGCGAGCAGATCGAGGCAGAGATCAAGCAGGCTTATGCAGCGCCCGCGGATGTCGTCGCGCTCGCGGCAAAGCTCTGGCCGCCGGCTTTGCCAAAGAACAACACAAAATAATCAAGCAATCGTCGCCCCGCCCGCAATGATCGACGATCGCGGCAACGCGGGCGAGCCACGCACACACTCAATCATGCGCTCGACCACCGAACCGAATATTAATCAATTTCGCATGATCGTAACCGCCACGCACCAGGGGACAGCTTCTGCGTTCGGGGGAACAGTGTCATGCGTAGAATGATCGGTTTGGCCGCTGTGGGTGCCATTGCGGTAACCGTGGGGGTGATCAGCTTTACGCTGGGTCGGACGCTCACCGTCCGCCAGCCGGAACTGGTAACCGGCACAATCGCTTCGCGCCCGATCGCGCCGGCGCTGACGCAAGCGCCGTCGGCGCCGCCGATCGTGTCTCCGCCGCCCGCAACCCCGATTGCATTCCCGACGCCCGGCCGTGGCAATGTCGTCGCCACGCCGAGTTTGGCCTGCGAGAATGCGGATGCGCTCGGCGTCTCCCGCGTGGTGGAGATCGATACCACGGGCGGGCCCGGCTTCGGCTTCGAGCACTTCAAGGCCTACGATTTCCTGCGCGAGAACGAGGTGGTGCTGACCTTCGACGACGGCCCGTGGCCCGGCAACACCTCGGCGGTCCTCAAGGCCCTCGCGGATCAATGCACGAAGGGCCTGTTTTTCCCCATCGGCAAGCACACCATGTGGCATCCCGAAATCCTCAGGCAGGTGGCCGCGGCGGGGCACACGATCGGATCGCATACTTGGTCGCATGCCGATTTGTCGAAATTGACCATCGACCAAGCCAAGGAAGAATTTGAGAAAGGCGCCAGCGCCGTGCACGCCGCATTGGGAGGGCCCGAGGCGCCGTTCTTCCGCTTCCCCGGGCTGCAGCAACCACCGGAGATGCTGGCTTATCTCGGCACACGAAACATCGGCATCTTCTCGACCGACATAGACTCCTTCGACTTCAAGCTGCACAAGCCCGAGCAGGTGATCGCCTCCGTGATGACCAAGCTAAAGAAGCGGGGCAAAGGCATCGTCCTCCTGCATGACTTCCAGCATCCGACCTCACTGGCACTGCCGGAGCTTTTGGCTCAGCTCAAGGCGAACGGCTACAAGATCGTGCAGGTCAGGGCGAAAGACCCATTGAAGACACTGCCGGAATACGATGAGGCGATTATGAAGGAGTTTGGCGGCAATACCGTCAGCAGCCTGCCGACCTCAAGCGTCGTGCGCACCATCGGAGAATGATGGCGCCTCGGTCTAGTCACCGCCAATTGCGGTGCTGAACCGCAAGACGTTGCCTATTGGCCCGTCGCGGCATTTGAATGGGCTTCCGCGTCAGCCCGGCCGCTAAGGTGCCGGGGCATTCTCCTGCGCGTTATTCTGTTCGGCCTGTTGCTTCAGAGCGGTATTCATGGCTTTGAAGCCCTCCTCTGTCGCCGATAGCGTGCCGCCCAGGAGACCGACGAGAAGACCCGAGAACTTCTCACCCTGCGTCAGCCTCGTTCGGCTGTCCCCGATGGGTTCGAGCAAAAAATAGTGCTCGCCATCGAAAATTCCCGAGAAGAGCAACTGCCCCAGCCACCGCAACTCACGTTCGGGTCGAACTGAAAGGACCGTAGGCTTAAATCGCATCCCAGACTTGCCGGGTGGCGCAATGTAAACCGATAATCGAGCCCCTTGCGTCAGATTCCCCGAGATGGATTTGATGAACGGGTTCCAAGTTGGCATCCGTGCGAAATCCGTCAAAACCGTCCACACCCGGCTCGGGGGCGCATCAATGTCGATGCCAGTTTCAATCCGACGCTCAGTCATCAGAATCCCCAACTATTCGCGCCGAGAATGCAGGCGCTGGGCTCGCTCCGCGAGCCGCGCGTGAACTCGTCTCGCGCGACCATCCCTATTCGGTCGTTCGCGACCCGGAACGGAAGTCGAGCAGGGCGAAATTGCCGTGGCGCACAGGGCGGCTCTGATTCAACGATCTCGTAGATTGTTATTTTCGGCCCAGCACGACGGCTCAGTGCGTGTGCTCGCGGCGCGCCGTCTTCACCAAGTGCCCTGTTGGTGCTGAAAATACTGCTGAATATAATACTGGCCGCTGCGCTGGCGCGCATAGCCGTATTGAGAATCCCGCTCGCTCCAGCCATTCGAACCGAAGCCGTCCTCGCTCGGGCGCCGGCGCATCGCCAGCCCACCCTGCGGTTGGTCGTTTAGCACCACGACGAACTCCGTGCGATAGTTGGTCTCGCGGTTCAGTGGCTCGTCTGAGATGATGAGCGAGGATCGCGGCAATGCAGTCGGCGCGATGCGGTCGAGCACATCCTGCGGGATGGTGATGCGATCGAGTGCGCTCTTGGCGTTGTCTCCACTGTCGATCGTGACCGCGGTCCAGCGCAGGCCCACGTCGGTGCGGGCCACCGCCGTGAACACATGTGTGCCGATCGGCTTGTCGGGATTGCGGATCGTGACCGGCACCTCGAGGATCGTGTCGAACATCTCGCCCCCGCCCGGGGCCCGGGCATGCGTGCCACGCCGCACATAGAGCCGCTGCGTTGCGCGGCTGATAAAGACCGAGACTGGCTCGAGCGCGAGCTTCGCGTCGCGCGCAGCCTTGGCGGCGTCAGCTCGTTTGGCCTCTGCGGCTTTAGCGGCGTTCTGCGCCGCTGCGGCCGCTTCGGCTTTCGTCTTCGCCTCGGTCTCGGCACTTTCGAGCTGCGTTTGCAGTTCTGCAGCCTTGGTGGAGGCCTTCTGTTTCAGGTCCTCTGCCTGCGTTTTGGCTTGGTCCGTCTTGGCAGCCGCGAGCGCCTTGTCGGCGAACATGAGTTCGGCGTCGGCGCGGGTCTTGAGCCGTTCCAGCTTGCGCTGGGACGCCGTGAGTGACGCCGCATCGCGCGTTGCCGCCGCGGCAGCGCTCTTTGCCTCGTCGGAGATCTTGGCAGCATCCTCCGCCTCGCGGGCTAGCTTTTCGGCGCGCGCCGGCGCAGCCGCGAGGGCCTCCGGGTTCGGCACGAACAGCGCCGGATGGGAAAACTCGACCGCGTCCACATCGTTCGGCGCGATGATCACGCGCATGCCGATCGGCGTCTTGTCGAACAACTTCTCCGCCAAATCATAGGGCATCCGCACACAGCCGTGCGAGGCCGCATATCCAGGCAGCGGGCCGCCATGCAGCGCGATGCCCGACCAGGTGATGCGCTGCATGTTCGGCATCCAGGCATCGTCATAGAGGCTCGAGTGGTGGTCCTTGTCCTTCTCGACCACGCTAAAGACGCCGGCTGGGGTCTCCCGTCCCGTAATGCCGGTCGACACGGGCGCCCGCAGGATCCAGCCGTCGGCATCGTAGATGGTCACCTGCTGGCTCTTGATCGACACGATCTCCATGATCGGCTCACCTGCATCGCGCGGGGCCGTTGCCTCAGTGGGGCGCAGCGGACGCGCGAGCTTCGCCGCGG
>JBAUYV010000513.1:0-4185 GCA_049584975.1 Xanthobacteraceae bacterium
GTATGCCACCAAAAAGCCGTCGGCCGCTCCCTTCCACCAAGAGGATAGACCTCAACCGTTTCTACGCCCACAGGCGGACGCTGTCCAAGATGGTTTTTTTGAAGCTGATATTGTGCCGCTTGAAGAAACGCCACACCGCGCTGCGGCTGCCGGCGATCCGTCGCTTGCGCATCGCCGCGACGATTTCATCCAGCGTCAAATCCGGTTGCTCGGCAATCACCGCCAGAAAAAAGTCCGCGTGCGCCTCCAGCGGCGAGATGCTGCCCCCGCTCGGCTTAGGTGCGATGCTTCCGGTGTCCCGCCGCCGCTGGATCCATTTGATTGCTGCACTGGCACTCACATCGAAACATTACGCTGCCTCGCGTCGCGATGCGCCGGATTCGACCGCTTCTACTACCCGCTCGCGTAACTCCAAAGAACACGGCTTCGGCATCGATCCGCCTCCAAAACTCGAATCAACTCCGCCAGATTCGCTCATCCAAACGTCCCGGGGAATCCCGATTCCACCCAGCCGAAATCCGCTCTAATTGCTTCGATTGGATTGGGCAAATCAAATGGGGCAATGTTTGGCCTCTCAGGATTCGATGAGGGCAACGAGCACATCGAGCCGATCACCCTCCGGCGTGTTGCGCTTTGCATCCATAAGCCCTTCGATCTCCTTGAGCGCTTGCTGGTAGTCGCGCTTGTTCTCGATCGGGGTGATTTCCATAACCTTTGCCTTCAGATGGTTTGCGCGTCGATGTCGTCGTACTGCCGGTGGGTGCCGATGAATCTGATGTATCCGACCCGATAGGCGTAGATGATCCACACCACGATGCGGTATTTGTTGCCAGCGATGTTGAATACCACGCGGCCGTCTCTCAGGATGCTCGCGGAGCCAATGTCGCGCTTGACCTCCGCTAGTGCGGCACAGTCGGCCGCTTTGATCTGCCGATACCATGTCATCACCGGATCGTGCGCATCGGCGTAAGCCGGACTTCGATTAAGGATCAAAACGCAGTAGGAGAAAACTCGAGCTCCATCGAGCGGTGGAAAGATGTCCCTCGCGGGACGATGGAAGAGGTGAGTTCGCATGCATGTCCGCTTGGACCTGCCGTTCGTCAGACGGCAAGGCCGCCCAAAAGATCGTTCCACCTCGTTCTCGAATCCCGTGATCAAAGGCCCTCGGCGCCGATTCCGGAGAGAAGCACGAGCCCGTGAGCGACATCGACGCTGTAGCGGTGGATAGTCTGAAGGCGCTTGACCCAAAACGACCGATTAGAAAAACGGACGTGCCGCTCCGCTCGGTGCCGGGGCCAGTTCGCACGTCTGCTGCCCAGGACGAATCGACCTTGGCCACTCTGCCCGATTTGCGGGAGCCGCGAATCTCGAAAGTTCGCTTCTCATGACTGTTAATAAGTGGCATGATCGATACCGAAACAACATTCCCTTCCCCAATTGTTATTGTCAGTTGAATGCATATGTCTGACAAATTACATTCTCTTTTAATGCCACAACGTCAAACGGCAGTTGTCGATATCGGCGCAAGTGATTTGGGTGAAACCCCACCGTACCAGCCATTGCTTGCACTCGGGCTTGCGACATTGATCGGCTTTGAACCGCAACGGGAGCTCTGCGAAAAGCTCAACGCTGCAAAAGGACCACTGCAAAATTATCTTCCGTATGCGGTCGGCGATGGCGGCAGACACACGTTCTATCAGACACGGTACGCTGGCATGTCTGGCTTAAAAAAGCCAAACGCATGGCGGCTTAACCAATTCATCCCCCTGGCAGAATGGGGCGCGATTATTGGCGAGACCGACATTCAGACACATCGCCTTGACGAAATTGTTGAAGTTTCCGCCATCGATTTTCTCAAAATTGACGTTGAGGGCAGCGAGCTCGATGTTTTCCGTGCGGGTCGTCAAAAATTGTCGCAGGCTGTCGTGGTCTGGACCGAAGCCTCTTTCGTTCCAATTTATGACGACCAGGCATTACTTGGGGACGTCGACGTTGAATTGCGCTCACTGGGATTCTTGCCGCAATGTATCAAAGGCCTATTCAATCGCATGATCGCACCAATGTTACCAATAGGGCAGAACATGTCGATGAATGGATTTCAACAAACACACGCCGTTGATATAATTTATTGTCGTGACTTCGGGAAAATGGAAGTGATGACTGACGAGCAGCTTAAGCATTTGACGCTCATCTCTCATCACTGCCTGACTTCCTATGACTTGGCATTTCGTTCTGTTGTCGAATTGGTGAAGCGCGGTACTTTGCCTGATGCCGCGAGGGATCAATACCTAGATCTCATTAAACGAGAGGTTAACCGCAAGATGTCCGGACAAATGCCACATGATTTAATTCGATACCGTCGTGCTTCAGATTAGCTCCGGACCAAGTCGAGAAGACCATCGCCGCCGGATCGGAAGCGCTCCGCATCAATCCGATCGGCACGGCGCCCACCGTGAGCCATCGGGCGTGATGCCGCCCAGCAAGATCATGTGGACATGGGGATGGTGGGTGAGTGTGGAGCCCCAGGCGTGCAGTACAGATGTGATACCGATGCGGGCGCCCCAGGCGCCCGAATGCTTCGCAAAAAGTCAGATTCCTCTGCGCCGCGGGTACCGCCATGCATGGCCTGAATGAGACATCGGCCCTCAGCATTTGCTGCTGCGCAAAATGGTCGTTGACCGCTGCTGCTCGGCCCAAATGCAGCGGCTAGTCCGCTTTGCGATGAGCTTCCATTTCGCATGTTGATAACGGCATCTGCTCAATGCTGCCGGTTTCGATCGCGGCTTGAATTTTCCTTACGATTTCGCCTCTCCCCCCTAATTGACCGTCGGCTAACTCAAAGGCGCGTTCTCGTCGATGAACTCGAATCCGGCCAGTTTGGAAACCGCGTTGCGCTCGAAAGCTCTTTGCCATCTCCAGGATTGGGTTCGTTCTGCGAAAATGAGGGCGTGTAGTCCACCAGGTCTGCTCCGGTGCGAATGAACCGGTGAACGCTGACGACGCTTGGTCTACTTTCTGCGCGCACGGTGCGGTTTTCGAAATCGCACACCCTCGCCCGTCCCATTCCCTTCGATGAACTCAATGCCGGCAGCCTCAAAAGCACGCCGAAGCGATTCTTCGTTTGCGGGTGTAACCGGAATTTCCCCCTCTACGACCTCAACTCGTCGTATCGTCGCGACCCCTACCTTAGACGCAGCGGCCAAATCCAAGGCACTCCAGCGAAGCAGCGCACGCGCCGCACGCATTTGAGCACTTGAGATTTTCTTTGCCATTGGGGCTTGATATCAATTACATAATATGATGTATTATACATCACACCATGTGGCCTGAGACGAGCTTTCTAAATTGAGTCCTGGCCTTTTCAAAACGGAGAAGTTCATGGCCACGAGCCTGTGTCTAAACAATAAACGACGCTACTTCATTGGTGGCTCGGACGCCCGCGTCATCATGGGCGACGATGAGGCCGCCCTGATGCGGCTGTGGCGGGAGAAGCGCGGCGAGGTAGAGCCGGAGGACCTGTCTGGCAACCTCATCGTCCAACTCGGGGTGGTCACCGAAGACCTGAACCGGCGCTGGTACGAGGCCAATACCGGACAGGTCATTACCGATGTCCAGAAGCACGTCCGCCATCCGACCGTCCGTTGGCTCGCCGCCACGCCGGACGGGCGGGTTCAATCTAGTGGTGCCATCTTCGAGTCGAAGTTCATGTTGCCCTGGTATTTCTCGGAAGAGGCGGCCACCGCGAAATACATGCCGCAGCTGCAGCATAATATGTGGGTCGTGGCGGCAAGGTCGGCGGTGCTGTCGGTGATCACAGGGGGCGGTAAGTGGGTTGAGATCAAAACCCATGCGGACCCGCTCTACCAGCATAGAAGAACGCCGCGGCTGGCGGATCATGCCCGCCAAAGGGTTGATCGTCCCGCACATAGGTCCACAGCCGTCCGGTGCGCGTCTTGCCTCTGGCCAGTACCGGCACGGTCGTATCATCGGCATGGATGCGCTCGGCTGCAAAGACGTGACCGCGGATCACCTCGATGAGCGGCATCAGAGTTGCTGCCGCCGCACCCACCCAATCGGCAAGCGTCGAAACATCGAGATCAACTCCCTCACGCGCATAGGCCGCGCTCTGCCGGTTGAGCGGCAGATGCAGGCCATACTTGGAGAACAGCACATGAGCGAGCAGCG
>JBAUYV010000514.1:0-7319 GCA_049584975.1 Xanthobacteraceae bacterium
CCCCTTCAACAAGACGAAGCAGTGCCGGCGCTTCGCACCTCACCGATCCAGCGGGAGGTCTGCGGTTTGGTCGTGATCGGGCGCAAAGCCGACGTGCCGGCAGCGTCGCCCTTGCGTGGTTTTTGACACAACTCGGACATGGTAGAAGGCATTTATGACTCCAGTAGCACACCGCTCCCGTATCCATCTGCTCGCTGCTAAGGAGGCACCGATCATCGTAATCCTACAGCGCAGGCGCTCCAAGCTGTTCCATGTGATTACTGTTGGTACAGAAAATCATTGGGTCAACGAGGGATCGTGGTTTCGCGGTGTGCTCTACGCGATCCAATCCGACGTATCGTTCGATGGCAAATACATGGTCTATCTGGCGCGGGGAGTTCACGCAGAAACCTGGAGTGGTCTATGCCGTCTTCCGTGGCTAAAGACTCTCGTTCACGTCGAGACGCCGCTAACAGGTGGAGGCTATTTTTCAGGTCCGCGCGGGCTAAAGACCCATGGATGGGATCATAGCGAGAAGGTCTTCTCTTCTGACGATATTCCGTTCACCATCGAACGCGATCCAAAGCGCCATTTCGGCTATGAGCTTGCGAACATCTATGGGCGCTTCGAGCGCGACGGCTTCACGCGCCTAGGCAGCAATTGGGGCGAGGAGCAAGAGTTCAAGAACCCGCGGTACCGCGTCGTGTGCAACGGCGACGACGGTTGGGGCCGCCGGCCTGCTCGTGGATATCCTGAACTTCAAGTGCGTTACTTGGGTTTCCTGGACGGCACATTCGAGTTTGCCTTTACGCTCGATGAGCACCTGGACGTATTGGAGGGCGCGAACTGGGCGACCTGGGACTCGGCGAACAATTTATGGATCGCAAGACCCGGTATCGTCGAGCAGTATGCCCTCGGCGATCTCCGACGCAGCACACCGTCATTTTCTCTCGACGTCGACTAGTTTGAGCCCCCGGCGAAATCGGCCAAAGAGGCTTGAATTTGCATTTTCTCTTGTCTGCTCCTGACCCCAAGAGGTGCCCCTGCAACAGCGGCTTATTGCATCTGCGCGACGTTCAGGGAGGTTGGAGGGTTGCTGATGCCGCTGTCCTAATTTAGTCTCACGTTGAAGGTGGAAATGCCGCATGACTTGGCTTTTGATCGCTACTTGGCTTTCGCCTAGCCATGCCGTGTTAGAGGAACTCACCGGCATTGCACCATGCTTTTGGACCAAATTCCTAAATTTTGAGGCATAAGGGACCAGTCCTAGCTGTCAGGGTGCTGGCCCTTTCCGAAGCCACCAATTCCCTTGTGACTTTTCGAGTGGTCTCTTTTGAAAGTTTGATTAGGATCAAACTTCGAACCGAGCCGTTGTGTAATTGTCCCCCAATCGTGGGCGGGGGTGACGAAGCGGCGGTCTTGGCCGAACCTTCTCTAGGCTACGGTCTCGATCGCCGACGCGGGTTGGGCGTTTTCTCACTATGCCGACCTTCCTCTTCCATTGCCCCAATACCGGCCTGAACGTGCAGGCCCGGGTGGCCGACGATCCTACGGAAGGTGAAACCGAGCGATTTGGGCCGGCGACCTGCCTCATCCGCACGCGAATGCACTTGGTTAATCCTCAGACCGGCGAGGATGATGAATAAGACGCCCCCGTTGCGCGCGTGCCTGCGTCGGGGGGGCACTACTTGGCCGACGCGGCCAGCTCAAAGGTGCGCGGATCGCCGAGAAAGACCTGGTCCGGGTAGCCTGGTTCGGAAAATGCAGCGTAAACCGCGTTGGTCAGATTGCGGACACGGAACGAGATACGCATGTTGGTTATCTCGGGCCGTCCAATATCCTTGCCGGGAATGTCCACGAACGCATAGGCATCGGCCGTCGCGTAGGCGTCCATGGTGGTGGCGTTGTCTTCGAAAAGATAGCAATTGCCCACATGGCGCACCGAGCCTCGTCCCGTCGTTCCGATCGCTTAACGCGTCGGACGAGTTACCCCCGGCAAAAGCAGACATTCCCTGGCGCGGCAATATCCGTCGTTTTGGGTCGGTATGCGAGTTGAAATCCTCAGATTTATCGGCGCGCAGCGTACGACTTGGCAGGCTCGCCGACCACGACAGGCGGTGCCTGGTATTTAGGGCCGCTTGTTCGGGATGCTGATCGATCATCGCCAGCGTGGATTTACACCACAGACAGTAATTTTCGCTGTGGATCGGAGCCCTCTGCTATTCGATCAACTGCCCCACACCGTTAGAAAAATGGTGTAAGCTACTGATTCAGCGCGTGGCGCCGGCCTATAAGGGTAGCCCATGCGCATTTTCGCACCCGTCGAGGGCCTTTCGCGGGTGGGACCTTGGCGTTTTGCCCAGGGGAATTCTAGCACGAAGAGCAGGTTAAGGCCGTCAAAATCTCGGGGCACTAAAAATCGCGGTGACTCCCAGGTCGCGAACTAATTAGCTCCGAGTCGTTTCCGTGTCCCTAGCCGTTTTCGCTGAACCGAAAATCACCCCATCCAATCAATATCTTGCTACGGGACTCGACGGTTCCTGCGCGGGTCGCGGAGCTAAGAGTCGCGTCGTCATGCGTTTGTCATGTCGTTGCGGGCCGCAAGCGCCGTGCTATTTCGAGGGTCCCTTCGGTCCGCCGAAGTTCAGTAATCACGGAAGAGACCTGCTTATGATCTTCGCAGGCGGCGACGAACTATACAGGTGGTGATGTCACGATCGCGCAAGTTTCGTAACGACTTCTGAGCGGAATGCTCAGTCAGAAACCATCGGGAAACAATGGAGGTGGGGCAATGAGACCAGCAATCCTAGCGAAACAGACAGCTGGAATCACTTGGCCTGAGGTCTCCTTCACAGTCGCGCTGCCGGCGGCTCCGCGCCGCTGTCATGGGACGACCGTGACCCCAAGCGGATAACGCTGCCGCCCCGATCCGTCGCTGACGGCGGCATTCGGCTTACCAATCAAAATTCCGATCAGTGTTCGTTGCGTCCCCCGCTAACGCGGCAAGGGTGGGAGTTTGCCTTTGCCTCATTTGTTGGGTTGAGCCCATGTTTCCACAAAAGCAGCACGCCATCATGAACATCGATCAGGATTGCTGGAACCGCATCAAGGAACGCTTGCGTTTCGAACTCGGCGAGGACGTTTTCACCAGCTGGTTCGACCGCATGGAGTTCGAATCCGTGGACAAGAAGGTGGTGCGGCTGTCGGTGCCGACCCTTTTCCTGCGCAAGTGGATTCAGGCCCACTACACGGACCGCATCCTGGCCCAATGGCGGGTGGAAGACTCTACGATCTCCCGCTTGGAATTGGGCGTTCGCTCTGCCGCCATCCGGCTTGTATCGATGCCAAAGCAGGCGGCGCCATCAGCGCTGGCGCGCGAGTCGCGCGAAGTGATGACGCAGAGCAGCGAGCTGCGCGCAAGCGGGCCCTTCGGGTCGATGCACGACACGCTCGGCGGTTCACCGCTCGATCCGCGGTTTACGTTCGAGACTTTCATCGTTGGCCGCTCGAACACGCTGGCACACGCCGCTGCCAAGCAGATCGCCACCGGCGGACTTGGCGATCAGCTGATGTTCAATCCCCTCTACATCCACGCCGCGGTGGGGCTCGGTAAAACCCACTTGCTGCAAGCGATTGCCTGGGCCGGCAACAACGGCGACCGCAAGGTGCTCTATCTGACTGCCGAGCGATTCATGTTTGGATTTGTCTTGGCGCTGAAGAGCCAAACCACGCTCGGCTTTAAGGAAGCGCTGCGCGCCAACGAGGTGCTGGTGATCGACGACCTGCAGTTCCTGCAGGGCCGTTCAATGCTGCAGGAATTCTGCCACACCATCAACACGCTCATCGACGCCGGCCGCCAAGTCGTCATCGCCAGCGACCGGCGGCCCGCGGACCTCGAGAGTTTGGACGATCGTATCCGGTCGCGACTCGCGGGCGGGCTCGTCGTGGAGATCGGTTCGCTCGGCGAAGAACTGCGGCTCGAAATACTCAAGAGCCGCGTCGCCGCCGCCCGTCTGCATCGTCCCGGATTCGAAGTGCCGACACCGGTGCTGGTGTTCATCGCCAACTCGGGCACGCATAACGGCCGTGACCTCGAAGGCGCCGTCAACCGGCTGCTTGCCCACGATATCCACACAGGCCAGCCGGTGACGCTGGAAATGGCCGAGCGCGAGATGCGCGACATGATCCGGCCGGTCGAGCCCAAGCGCGTGCGCATCGAGGACATCCAGCAAGTCGTCGCACGGCAATACAACGTCAGCCGGGCCGATCTTTTATCCTCCCGGCGTACTATGAACGTCGTGCGGCCCCGCCACGTGGCAATGTACCTGGCAAAAATCCTGACATTGCGCTCCCTCCCTGAGATTGGGCGCCGCTTCGGTGGCCGTGACCACACCACGGTGCTGCATGCCGTGCGCAAGATCGACGCAGTGATCAGCAGTGATAAGGCCCTCGCCGAGGAGATCGAGGTGCTCAAGCGGCAATTGCAGGAGGATTAGCGCCGGGGCTTCGCCAGGCCGCTGAACGACGCTGCGACGGCCTACTGAGTGACGAGCTATTAAATACAGAGAAAACGCGGGTCGGTTCACAACGGTCGGACGAAGCGTGCCGCACATTTTGGTGAGCAAGCAGGGAGCTTTGGAGCAACCTCACGAACTTGTTGAATTCGATAATCTTTGGAACTCCCTCGAAACGCTGTGCCGAACTAGATTTTATGAATTTCTCGCAGATAGGTCCATGGCAAAAATTCCTGATGGATTTCTTCGAGACAGCCCTGTTCGGTTCCTCACTGAATCCGTAAATCAAGGTCAGGTCGACTGCGAGTCAATTGAATATACCCAGAGGGTGAATGAGCTGAGCGCCTTTTCAAAAGTTTTCGCGACGAATTTTGCCATAACATATCCATTTTATATGCCCTCAGACGAGCGCGGCCGCAAAAGAATTAAATCTTCATTTGATTACTATGTGTTGGGTGCGATGTCGTTGATCGGCGATCTAAGAATGGAAAATAGGCGGTATCAACAAGCGGTCAATTCATACAACCTGGCTCCTAAGCAATAGTGATCCGGACAGGTCCGACTTCTTGGGCGCATCGGACGGGAGTTCGTTACGTTTGAGACATTCCGCAATAGCCGACAATTTGGTTGTTGCTAGGGTTCTTGGGGTCGGGGCTAAGCAGGCTCAACGCCACGTAGACAATGGCGAGACCGCAGAACGCATGAATTTCTGGCATTGATCGCTCCCGTCCTACAGCTCCGAAAATTCGAGAGCTGTGGGGAGCGATTCTAGTCGCTAGGTTTTCGTAGCCCGGCTAACGTGACTTCTTTCGATATTGCGAAACCAGATTGGCAAACCGACCGCAGGTCATCGACGCCGTACTGCCGTCGTACGGCTTGTAAGTGTACGCTCTCTTTTTGCGGTCTGGATGACTTATTTCGCTTGGGCGCAATTTGGCTTCTTGCAATGCATGATGGAAATGCCCCCACAGTTCCAGTGCGATTTCGTCCCGGTGCTCTGGGCTCAACGCCAATCGCTCAATAATAGAGTGCATGGACTCGCCGTCCTCGGTAGTTTTGCTGCGCGGCTTTTTGGCACGCAGTCGCTGTGACTCCTTGTGATTAATTCCGATCCGATAGATCGGAGCGGCCATCGCCACTGACACCAGGTGCGAAGCGTCATCCTTATCTCTGGAAGATTCCGGATTTTCGAGAATGAGCCATTTGAGCGCACAATAGGCCAAAATGTGGGGGATTGCAGTGAGCGGCGTGCCCGGCCCCCAGGTGAATGTTCGCTGGGCAAACGGCCGGTCGGTGTTGTTCGGCCTAAATTTCATACCGTCGAGCTGGGTTTCCGTCACACCAAGGCGCTTGAGCTGCAGCGTGATTTCTTGGCTTGCTAGGTACTCTGCCGGCGTTTGCACGTTCACAACCCTCGACCTGAGCGCAAATTATTGCCGTCGACCTCGACCGCTCATCATTCGAGTTCGCCGCTCATTTTATATTTAGGATCGCCACGCTGATTCCGCTAGGGATTTCGATTCGCATAATGACAGATTAGAGAATGAACAATGAGACGGGTCGACGGCACTTCTTTGGTGCCATCAACTTTTCAAAATGAGACGCACATAGAAGGGAAGATAGCGGTGTGCAAGCGAGCCTTACCAGGGCCAGAGTCTTAGGAACGGTAAACATTCCCTGTTTTGAAAATCTCTTTCCCTGTTACAAGCGTAAGAATTCCCTGTTCTTTTGCATCGGGAATTGGCCAAGAAAGCCCCGAATTTTCGGCGTTAGTTGCCTAACCGAACACCGCAAACGAGCTGGTTGTCGCAGATTTCCCTGTATTTTTCCCTGATATCCGGGAATTTGGCGCAGAGACCGGTTGTGGACGGTCTGCGTCGTCAGCCAGCCAGTGCGGTCCGCGCGGGCCATTCCGGTCTTCCTCAGAAAAGCACGACAGTTCCCGACTTATGGACGCGCTTATCGGTCTCATAGCCGAAAATCTCGGCGAGACCCGACGCTCTCGGGCCAACTTTGGCCGACAGTCTCAGGCCGCAGTTTTTCCATTTCCGCCCTGGGTAGCCAGAGACTCGTTTAGTTTTCACCGAGACCGGTTTCGAAGAATGAAGCTGGTCTGGGCAGGAGACTTTCACGCACCCACCTTCGGGAGTCCGGGTTCAAAGATCAATCGGCACATATCTTCAGATTATCGAAGCCGCCGGCTGCTTCGGGCTAATGGCCAATTGCCAGGAGCGGCGATCTCCGCGTCCCAAACGTAGGGGAGGGCCTTGGCAAGGTTGGTCACCGTGGATCGGGGGGAACACACCATCAGCGATATCCGTTATCGCGCTCGGCGGAACAAAGGTGAGCGGCGCCAGAAGCCTGATATGTCGCTCGACCTTGCCTTCCCGCTTCGCGATTTCGTCGAATGAAGTCACCCGGCCTTCTGCGAGGTCCTGAATCCAAGCCCGCGCCTTCACAATAGCCTTAAGCAAAATATCTCGGTTCTCGACGCGACAGTGACGCTCTGTCTGCGGACTAAGTCCAGTCCCCTCTGCAGCGCTTTTCGTGGCAGTCATGGCTAATGCAGATCTGCAAAAAACAGACTCAAATAAGGCCTGCCGGCAGTCTACCCGCGAACGGCATTCCCTTTCAGCGCCGGTGATGTCGCTTATTACCCCAACAACGGAAGTGAGAGGGGCCCTGTTTAATTGACGCGGAGGGCCACTGCACAAAGTCGCTGCGCGACAGCCCGCTGAGGCGGGTGCTTGAGCCGATAGGTTGGTAGGCAGATTGAGAGAATGACGATAGCGGAGACGCGTGCGGCGTCCTGAGATTGAGGTCCCA
>JBAUYV010000515.1:0-5550 GCA_049584975.1 Xanthobacteraceae bacterium
CGAGATCGACAAGCCGCTCAACTTCGAGATGGCGGCCACCGACGAGATGGTGGCGATTGCGGTTCGCACCAAGCCGCACGCCGCCTGTCTGGTGCCCGAGCGGCGCGCCGAAGTGACCACTGAGGGCGGCCTCGACGCTGCCGGACACCACAATGCGCTTGCCCCCGCGGTGGCGCGGCTCGGCGACGCCGGCATTCGCGTGTCGCTGTTCATCGATGCGGACCCTCGGCAGATCGAGGCTGCGGCGAGCCTGCGCGCGCCGGTGATCGAAATGCATACCGGCGCCTGGTGCAATGCGCTCGCCGACGGCGATGTTGCCCGCTTCACGGCTGAGTGGGACCGCATCCGTGCCGGCGCCGAGATTGCCCGGCGGGCAGGCCTGGAAGTGCACGGCGGTCACGGGCTCAACTATCAGACGGCGGAAACCATCGCGGCGCTGCCGGAAATCGCTGAATTGAACATCGGCCACTTTCTGATCGGGGAGGCGATCATGGCCGGGTTGGCCGAAGCGGTCACGACCATGCGCGCGGCGATGTATCGCGGCCGCGCCAAATGCGGAGCACCGCGATGATCCTCGGCATCGGCTCCGACATAACCGACGTGCGCCGCATCGCCAAGGTGATCGAGCGCCATGGCGACCGCTTTATCGATCGCGTGTTCACCCCTTCCGAACGGGAGCGCGCCGAACGGCGGCGAAACCGGTTCGAGACCTACGCCAAGCGCTTCGCCGCCAAAGAGGCGTGCGCCAAGGCGCTCGGGACCGGGCTCCGCGCCGGCGTCTGGTGGCGCGATATGGGCGTGGTCAATCTGCCGTCGGGGCGGCCGACCATGGAATTGACCGGGGGCGCAAAACGGCGGCTTGAGGCCATGACACCCGCCGGATACGAGGCGCGCATCGACCTCACCATCACCGACGAAGGCCCCATGGCGCAAGCCTTCGTGATCATCTGGGCGCTGGCCCTGGGCGGCTGAGCATGCCTCTGCCCAGTTTTTACGCGGTCGGACAGGGCCCTGTGGGGCCATCGATGTGCGCGGCCAATGGCAGCGATGAAAAATTTATCCGGCCCCCGAAGGCTCCCCTAAGCTTATGGAATATCTAGCTAAACCCGGACGGCCGCGGTCCGCGGCGAATTCCCGCGTGCAATTGCGCGCCTGTGCCCCAGAGGCTACAAGGACGCGGGGTGTGCGCGAGGCATTTTCGACAGCGGGATTAGGAACAGTGGGCGCATGAGCGTGCAAACAGGAACGAAACGGAGTGAGGGTGGGCTTGCTGAGATAGTTCGCGTGATCGTCCATGCGCTGATCATCGCGCTCGTCATCCGCACCTTTATGTTTCAGCCCTTCAACATTCCGTCCGGCTCGATGATTCCGACCTTGCTGGTCGGCGATTATCTGTTCGTTTCAAAATATTCGTATGGCTACACCCATTATTCCTTGCCGCTGTCGCCGGATCTGTTTTCCGGACGCATTCCGGGTAGCTGGCTACCGCAGCGCGGCGATGTCGTCGTCTTCCGCCTGCCGAAGGACGATTCAATCGACTACATCAAACGCCTCGTCGGTCTGCCCGGCGACAAGATTCAGGTGTTGCACGGCGTGCTCAACATCAACGGCGTGCCGGTCAAGCGGGAGCGCGTCACCGAGGGCTGCGTCGCCCACGAAGACATCGCACAGTCCGTCATGTGCTATCGCGAGACGTTGCCGAACGGCGTCACCTACATCACGCACGATTTCACCGACAACGGTTTTCTCGACAACACGGAAGTTTATACGGTGCCGCCCGGCGATTATTTCATGATGGGCGACAACCGTGACAACTCGACCGACAGCCGGGTGCAGAGCGCCGTGGGTTACGTGCCGTTCGAGAATCTCATCGGTAAGGCACAGATCATTTTCTTCTCGATCGGCGGCGGCTCTGCCGCCTGGGAGATTTGGGACTGGCCGTGGGAGGTCCGCTGGAGTCGATTGTTCACGCTGGTCAGATGAGCGGGCGCAGGAAAGCAAAATCAGCGGCAGCGCCGCCACCAGAACCCCCTGCCGGAGACGTTGCGGCTCCGGACAATGCGCAGGACGGCCAGAAGGAGCCGCGCCGCAGCCGCCGCACCAGCACGCCGCTTGAAACCCGCATCGGCTACCGGTTCAGCGACGTCGCGTTGCTGACCTGCGCGCTCACGCACATTTCCGCGCTCAAAGGTCCGCGCAACCGTACCGGCTCCTACCAGCGGCTCGAATTCCTCGGCGACCATGTGCTCGGCTTGGTGATCTCCGACATGCTGTTCCGCGGCTTTCCGAAAGCCGATGAGGGCGAGCTGTCGCGCCGGCTCGCCGACCTGGTGCGAAAGGAAACTTGCGCCGAGATCGCCGGCACCATCGAACTCGGCACCGCGATCCGGCTGGGCTCATCAGAAGTCAATGCCGGCGCCCGCAAGCGTCCCGCCATTTTGGCCGATGTTTGCGAGGCGCTGATCGGTGCGGTCTTTCTCGACGGCGGCTATCCGGCGGCGTCGGATTTGGTCGAACGGCTGTGGCAGGCCCGCATGCGGGCGACCAAGCAGCCGCTGCGCGATCCCAAGACGGTCCTCCAGGAATGGGCGCAGGCGCGCGGATTACCCACGCCGGCCTATCGTGAAGTAGCGCGCTCCGGCCCCGATCACGATCCGGAATTCCGTGTTGCGGTGGCGCTTCCTAATTTTGCTCCGGCGGAAGGCATGGGACGCTCCAAACGCGCTGCCGAACAAGCTGCCGCTGCGACCATGCTGACCCGCGAGGGCGTGCGCGCCCCACGCCTCGATGCCTGAGCCGGAGGCGGTGGAGCCGCGGGCCGGGTCCGGCACCCACTGCGGGATCGTGGCGCTGATCGGGGTGCCCAATGCCGGCAAGTCGACGCTGCTCAACGCTCTCGTCGGCGCCAAAATCTCCATCGTCACACCGAAAGTGCAGACGACGCGGGCGCTCATCCGCGGCATTGCTATCGCGGGCACGAGCCAGCTCATCTTCGTCGACACGCCGGGCATTTTTGCCCCGCGCCGGCGACTCGACCGCGCCATGGTCGGGACCGCCTGGGGCAGTGCGCACGACGCCGACGTGGTCGCGTTCCTGGTCGATTCCCGCAAAGGCCTTGAGGAGGATGACGAGGCCATTCTGCGCGGGCTTGCTGATGGCCGGGCCACGAAGGTGCTCGTGCTCAACAAGGTCGATCTGGTGGGCAAGCCGGGGTTGCTTGCCTTGACGCAGGTGATCAACGAGCGCGTGCCGTTTGCCGCGACCTTCATGGTTTCGGCGCTATCCGGCGACGGCGTCGCCGACCTCAAAAGCTGGTTTGCAGCGCAAGTGCCGGCCGGCCCGTGGCTGTACCCTGAGGATCAGATGTCGGATGCGCCGCTGCGCCAGCTTGCCGCCGAGATCACCCGCGAGAAGCTTTATCTGCGGCTGCATCAGGAATTGCCATACCGCTCCACCGTCGAAACCGACGTCTGGAAGGAACTGAGAGATGGTTCCGTGCGCATCGAGCAGACGATCTATGTCGAGCGCGAAAGCCAGCGCAAGATCGTGCTCGGCAAAGGCGGCCAGACTATCAAGGCAATCGGCGCCGCGGCGCGTGCCGATATCGCCGAAGCGATCGAGCAGCCCGTGCACCTTTTTCTGTTCGTGAAGGTGCGCGAAGGCTGGGGCGACGATCCCGAGCGTTACCGCGAGATGGGGCTGGAGTTTCCGAGGGAATAACTTGTCATGCTGCGCCGGAGCCTGCCATCGGGCCGGCCATTTCGGGCCGGACCCGTTGGCGGATGATGACAATGAAATGAGTCGGACACTACATAGACCCTATGCAATGGACCGATGAAGGCATCGTGCTCGGCGTCAAACGCCATGGCGAGACGAGCGTTATTCTCGAGCTGATGACGCAGGAGCGCGGCCGGCATCTGGGCCTGGTGCGCGGCGGTGCCGGCACGCGGCTGCGCGGTGTGCTGCAGCCGGGCAATTCGCTGCGTGCGACCTGGCGGGCTCGGCTCGACGAGCATCTCGGCTACTATGCGGTCGAGGGCATCAACTTGCGCGCCGCGGTCTTTCTCGGCGAGGCGCACGCGGTACACGGCGTCACCCATCTTTCGGCATTGTGCCGCTTGCTCGCCGAGCGTGAGCCGCATGCGCGCATTCACGGGGTACTGGAAGACATTCTCGATCACATCGACGATCCGTTCTCTGCCGCAACACTCATTGCGCGCTTCGAACTCGCCTTTCTGGCCGAGCTTGGTTTTGGCCTCGACCTTGAGACTTGCGCCGCAACTGGAACGACCACCGATCTCGTTTACGTGTCGCCGCGTTCGGGCCGCGCGGTCTCGCGCGTTGCCGGCGAAGAGTATCGCGACAAGCTGTTGCGGCTGCCGCCCTTCTTGCGCAAGGACGACGAGCCGCCATCGGCAGCCGACCTTGCCGACGCGTTCGCGCTCACTGGATTTTTTCTCGAGCGTCACGCGTTCGAGCCGCGCGGACTTCCCATGCCGGCCGCGCGCGCCCGGTTTATTGCTGCGATTGCGCGCGCGCTGCCGGATATGGAGACCCGTCCCGCGCGAAGTTGAGCGAGTTTGCCGTATTCAGTACGGCCAGCACGCGCACTGCCCGTAGCCCAATGGGCCCCGCTTGCAGGCGTAGTGATAGTCGGGGGCGCAGGCGGGAGGATAGTCCACGACCGGCGCCTTGCCCCAATAATGCCGGCGCGGCCAGTAATGCTTGCATTCGTTCTTCCCGCACATGTCGGCCGTCTTTTGCACGATGTCCGTATTCGCAGTCGTGGGTGCGATCTCGGACGGTGTGGCGGCCGTCACGGCGGCGGCCTGGTGCGGCAGAGTTCCCGTCAAGAGGACAAGCGCTGCGGCGGTCGCGAGGATGAGCCTATGCATTTCGTTTCTCCGTACCTGTTGCGGGCGGCTATCAGTCAGGATGACGCGAGCGCCAATGCCGAATCCACGGCGGGCGCCATTCATGCGTCCATTGATCGGCGGGCACGAAATAAGGCTCCGGGCTTCCCCAAAAGTTTGGCTGCAGCACCGTCCGCGGATCATCCCAGACGGGCCGTTGATCCCATTGCCAATACTGCCGCGGCGGCCATCGCCGTGCGCACCTCGGATCGCAGCTGAAGTGCGCCATCTGGACCGCGCTCGCGCTTGGAGTGGCGTGCGCGAGCTCGGACGGCGCCGTCGCTGCCATCGCCACGGCGCGGTTCGCCGGCGTCATGGCCAAAACCAGAGCACCGATGGCAGAAGCCACGAGAATGGCTCGATGCATTGGTATCTCCTCGGGTTCGCGCCGCCGGCCGGAGCGAGGCCCTGCGGGTTCCATGCGGGATTAAAGCGGCAGGATATTAAAAGTGTCTCCCCCCAGCGGGCCTGGACGCGGTGAAAATTTTGCCTACTGCCTTGGCACCAGCCCGGATGATGTGGTGGACGGTGGCCGCTCCCGGCAGCGAGTTCCGATAGGGTGATCGCTGTCAACGAATCACATCAGGAGCTGTCCATATGCAAATTACCACGATCGGTTTGGATATCGCCAAGAACG
>JBAUYV010000516.1:0-3208 GCA_049584975.1 Xanthobacteraceae bacterium
CTTCGTCAGCGCCGCCGTCAGAGTCGTCTTGCCGTGATCTACATGCCCAATCGTCCCCACGTTCACGTGCGGCTTGGTGCGTTCGAACTTTTCCTTGGACATTGTCGTTAACCTCTAAATATCTCTCACGGACGGTAAAGCGGTATCGTTTCGGTGCCGATTACTTCTTCATGATGGTTTCTGCGATGTTCGACGGCACTTCCATGTATTTGCCGAATTCCATCGTGAAGGTGGCGCGGCCCTGGCTCATCGAGCGCACCGTGGTCGCGTACTGAAACATCTCCGACAGCGGCACTTCCGCGGTAACGGTCTTGCCCGCCGGGGTGTCTTCCATACTCATGATCTGGCCGCGGCGGCGATTCAGGTCGCCGATCACGTCGCCCATGTAATCCTCCGGCGTGACGACCTCGACCTTCATGATCGGCTCGAGGATCACCGGCTTGGCGCGGCGGAAACCGTCCTTGAAGCCGAAGATGGCCGCCATACGAAATGAAATTTCGTCCGAATCGACATCGTGGTACGAACCGTCGAACAGCGTCACTTTGACATCGACCACGGGATAGCCCGCCACCACGCCGGTGTTGACGGCCTCCATGACACCCTTCTCGACCGCCGGAATGAATTCGCGCGGCACCGAGCCGCCGGTGACGCCGTTGACGAACTCGACGCCCTTGCCGGTTTCGTTCGGCTGGATCTTCAGCCAGACGTGGCCGTACTGGCCGCGGCCACCGGACTGCTTGACGTGCTTGCCTTCGGACTCGACCGTACCGCGAATGGTCTCGCGATACGCCACCTGCGGCTTGCCGACGTTGGCCTCGACCTTGAACTCGCGCTTCATGCGATCGACGATGATCTCGAGGTGCAGTTCGCCCATTCCGGAGATGATCGTCTGGCCGGATTCCTCGTCCGTCGAAACACGGAACGACGGGTCTTCCTTGGCCAGGCGCTGCAGCGCCATGCCCATCTTTTCCTGGTCGGCCTTGGTCTTGGGTTCCACGGCCACCGAGATGACCGGAATCGGGATTACCATCTTCTCGAGCGTGATCACCTTTTCCAGATCGCAGAGAGTATCGCCGGTGATCACATCCTTGAGACCCACGGCCGCGGCGATATCGCCGGCGCGGACCTCCTTGATCTCGCTGCGCTCGTTGGCATGCATCTGCAGCAGACGGCCGATGCGCTCCTTGCGATCCTTGGTCGGCACGTAGACGGTATCGCCCGAGTTGAGCGTGCCGGAGTAGACCCGGAAGAAGGTCAGGTTGCCGACGAACGGATCGTTCAGGATCTTGAAAGCCAGCGCCGCAAATGGTTCGTTGTCATCGGCCTTGCGCGTGATCGGCTCGCCGTCCGGATCGATGCCCTTGACCTCCGGCATCTCGACCGGCGATGGCATAAATTCGATGACCGCGTCGAGCAGCGCCTGTACACCCTTGTTCTTGAACGCGGTGCCGCACATGCACAGCACCACTTCGTTCTTGAGCGAGCGCGCCTTGAGACCCCGCTTGATCTCCGCGTCGGTCAGCGCCTCGCCTTCGAGATACTTGGTGATGAGTTCCTCATCTCCCTCGGCCGCCGCCTCGATCATCTTGTTGCGAAACTCGAGCGCCTGCGCCTGCATATCCGCCGGAATGTCGCGATATTCGAACTTCATCCCCTGGGTTTCCATATCCCAGTAAATGGCCTTCATGCGGATCAGGTCGATGACGCCGTCAAAGTTTTCCTCGGCGCCGATCGGCAGCTGGATCGGAATCGGGTTGGCGCGCAGGCGAGTACGGATCATGTCGACGCAACGCATGAAGTTGGCGCCGGCGCGATCCATCTTGTTGATGAAGGCGATGCGCGGCACGCCGTAGCGGTTCATCTGCCGCCACACGGTCTCGGACTGCGGTTGCACTCCCGCGACCGAATCGAACAGCGCCACGGCGCTGTCGAGCACCCGCAGCGAGCGCTCGACTTCGATGGTGAAATCGACGTGGCCCGGGGTGTCGATGATATTGATGCGGTGCTCGGGAAAGGACTTGTCCATTCCGCTCCAGAAGCAGGTGGTCGCGGCCGAGGTGATGGTGATGCCGCGCTCCTGCTCCTGTTCCATGTAGTCCATGACGGCTGCGCCGTCGTGAACCTCGCCGATCTTGTGCGAGACGCCGGTGTAAAACAGGATGCGCTCGGTAGTCGTCGTCTTGCCGGCGTCGATGTGCGCCGAGATGCCGATGTTCCGATAGCGCTCAATGGGCGTCGAACGTGCCACGATCTGCTCCTGCTCCTCTAACGATTACCAGCCGATTACCAGCGGTAGTGCGCAAAGGCCTTGTTGGCCTCGGCCATACGGTGGGTATCCTCGCGCTTGCGCACGGCTGCACCGCGATTCTCGGCCGCATCCAGCAGCTCATGTGCCAGGCGGAAGGCCATCGACTTCTCGCTGCGGTCCCGCGCCGCCTCGATGACCCAGCGCATGGCCAGTGTCTGCCGACGGCTGGCCCGGACTTCGACCGGCACCTGGTAGGTGGCACCGCCCACGCGCCGCGACTTCACTTCGACCACCGGCTTGACGTTGTCGAGCGCCTGCGACAGGAGTTCCAGCGCCTCGCTGGCCTGGCGGCCGGTCTTCTCGGTGATGCGCTCGATGGCACCATAGAGAATGTGCTCGGCGGCGGACTTCTTGCCGCTGTGCATGACGACGTTCATGAACTTCGCCAGCATGTCGCTGTGGAATTTCGGATCGGGGAGGATGGTGCGGCTCGGTGCCGCTGCACGACGGGACATTCTTGAATACCTCGATTATTTCTTCGGCCGCTTGGCGCCGTACTTGGAGCGACCCTGCTTGCGGTTGCCGACCCCGGCGCAGTCGAGCGTGCCGCGCACCGTGTGATAGCGCACACCCGGCAGATCCTTGACGCGACCGCCGCGGATCAGCACCACCGAATGCTCCTGCAGGTTGTGGCCTTCACCACCGATGTAGCTCGAGACTTCGTAGCCATTGGTCAGGCGTACGCGCGCGACCTTGCGCAGGGCCGAGTTCGGCTTCTTCGGGGTGGTGGTGTAGACGCGGGTGCAGACACCGCGCTTCTGCGGCGAGGCGCCCAACGCCGGCACCTTGGTCTTCTCGGCACGCACCTGCCGCGGTTGACGAATCAGCTGACCTGTAGTGGCCATTCGGACTCCAGCATTCCAAATCTAATAATGTGGCGGCTCATGAGAAGCGCCGGGC
>JBAUYV010000517.1:0-6168 GCA_049584975.1 Xanthobacteraceae bacterium
GAAAAAGCCTGCCCTCGGACTTGATCCGAGGGTGGATACCGGTTTTCCGAAAAGATCATGCTCCAGCGAAGAATCTAGACCATGATCCGATTCAGTCTGATCGGATCATGGTCCAGTGGACCATCCGCGTTAGTTTGGAACGCCCCTATCTGTTGCCTTGTTGTATCCGTCAAAATTGCTCGCCATCGGCGAACCGCTCAGAGGGGTTCCAGGTGCGAAGCAGAATATCCGTGGCCGTCTGGATCATTGCGCTCGCGATCTTCGCCATGTTGATCGCCGCCGGATTTTATTCGCTGGCGTTGTGATGCGGAACTTGAACCGCATCGGCCGGATCGCATACAGGAAACCCCTGCAAAAGCGGACTTCGGGCCTATCTCACCACCCCGCCAAGCTCTGCTATGCTTGTCGGGCTCTGCCCAGGACCGGGCCCAAGAAGTGAGACGGGAAGAACGCATGTCAGCAAGCTGTAGGATAGCGATTGTCGGCGGCGGGCTCGCCGGTGTGGCAGCCGCGCAAGCGCTCACCGCTTTTGGGATAAAGGCCGAGCTGTTCGAGGCCGCGCCAGCATTGGGCGAGATCGGCGCAGCGGTCAATGTCAGCCCTCAGGCCAACAAAGCGCTGCGCGCAATCGGCGTCGGTGAGGAAGTCGCGGCCGTCGGCACCTCATCGCCCGGTATCTACACGCGCAACATGCAGACCGGCGAATTCCTCGAATTCAACGATCGGCTCAAGACCGCAGCGCGCTACGGCGCTCCTTACTTCACTTTTCACCGCGCCGATCTGTTGGACGCGCTGGCGAGCGGGCTTGACCGCAGCGCCATTCATCTCGGACACCGCCTGACCGGAATAGAAGAGCGCAGCGACCGCATCGTGCTCGCATTCGAAAATGGCGAGCGCATTGAGGCCGAGTTCGTGATCGCTGCCGACGGCGTGCGTTCGGTCATCCGCCGGGCGCTCTATGGCGCCGACAATCCGACCTATACGGGCCAGATGGTATGGCGGGCGCTGCTCGACGGCAGCAAGGTACCGGAGGACGCGGTCGAGCCGACCGGTCACATCCAATGGGTCGGCCCTGGCTGCCATCTCCTCGCCTACTACATCCGCGGCCGTAAGCTTTTGAATATCGTCACCCAGGAGGACACCGACAAATGGGTCGAGGAAGGCTGGTCGACCCGCGGCGATCCCGACGAAATGCGGCTCAGCTTTCCCAATCCCGAGCCGCACCTGAAAAAGCTTTTGAGCCTCGTCACCGAGTGCTCAAAATGGGGCCTGTTCACACGGCCGCTGACGCAGAATTGGGGCCGCGGCCGCATCCAGCTCATTGGCGATGCCGCCCACGCCATGCTGCCCAATGCCGGGCAAGGCGCCTGCCAGGCCTTTGAGGACTCCTACATCCTTGGGCGATGGCTCGAAGCCTGCCGCGATCCGGCCGAGGCTTTCGCCAATTTCCGCCGCATCCGCATCCCGCGCGTCCATGGGGTGCAGCGGCTCTCGCTATCGAATGCACGCTTCAAGCACATGCGCGACGCCTCGGCGCAGAAAGAGGCGGTCGCCGCCGGCACCGCCAGTGTGCACGGCAACTCCGAATGGGTCTGGGGTTACGATCCGGTCAGCGAATGGGACAAAGAGCCTGTCGTTCCTACCGCCTACGCGGCGTGAGGCGGATTGGGCTCTGCACCCAATATGCCGCGTGAAATGGTCGACGAACAACCGAACCTTTGCGGACATGCGGCAATTACCCTGATAGACCGCATGGATGGAGGTCGCCGGCGGCCAGCGCGCGCCCGCGCGGCAATCGCTGCGCCGCCAAAGAAAAGCTGAAGCCGCAGACCCCAGCGCGTTCGGCGTGACGTCTCAGCGCGTCACGTCGGTCGTTTGCTGCTCGGGCGTTTCCAGAATGCCTTCGGCCGCAACAGTCATGCGAAAGTTTGGCTGCTGCTTGCAAAAAGTGGTGAACTGGATGCGGACCTGCTCGAGTTTGTCCAAGTCGATGACCTGAGGATCCTCTTCTTCGCCATAGAAGCCCATGAACCAGGCCAGGATGAGGGTGCTCTTGGCCTGGTCGCTTTGCATGAAATCGCTGCAAGTCATCGCCGAGAGGTCGATCTTTTGCTCGCTGCCCCAGGCGGCCGTCGTCATGGCGGCTATGAGGGCTAATGTCGTGAGGAGTTTCATTGTACCGATCTTCCTTTGTTTGTTTGCGTGAGTTTTTCTTTGGTTGAGGCCGTCAGGCTCCCCCGCATCGTCACCGCCAGCACGGCAGGATGTAGGTGAACCCCTTAAACCCGGAATAATCGTTGTTGTAGACAAACGGCGTGATGGCGACGTCGCCGTCCGCTGCCGGCACCGTGTTGCGCGCCAGCATGTACAGCGGATCGATGAGCCTCGCCGTGTCGTTGATCCAGTATTTGCCGCCGTACTTGTTCGTGCTCCAGGATAGATCATCGTTTTTGCTGATCTCCCAGACTTCCCAATGCACCTCAGGAAGGTATTCGCCGTTGCCGCCCGGCCTGAAGACGTCTGCCAGCGTCTCGCCGCGCGAAATGCTTTGCCCGGCCTTCAGGTCGCTGATGTCGGCGTATCTGAGGTGATCGAATTCAGAATAGTAAAGCGCGGCGTGGTCGTGCAAGTTCAGTTGCCGGGGGACGTGCTTGATCAACAACGCGCCCTCGTTGCCCCATCCCCAGTCGGCGTGCCATACGGCGCGGATCGTGCCTGGGCCCGGCGCCAAAATTGGATCGCCCAGACGGCCGCCATCGACGCCAGAATGAGGTTCCGTGCGGCGTGTGCCGTCGACGTCGATCAAGCTCGCATAGAGCGAGGTCAAGGGAGAGCACGTAAAGCCGGCGGGGTACTGAGGCCGCAACCCCGTTGGCTTGATGTCATAGCCCTTCAAATTGATATCGCCGCGTGACTTTGCCATAACGGCCGTCACAACCGCCGCGCTCAGCACGAGGACCAGCAAACAGGCTCCGGAATACCAACGAGACGGACGCATTTCCTAGTTCGACCTTCTGCGCGAAGATTTACGCGGCTTCGTAGGCGCTGGTTCGTTCGGCTTCGATCTCGGAAGCGGAGCGAACCAGCTCGGACGGAATGCCGTGCCAGCGCGTCGATGGCGCGAGCGTTTCGCCCTTCATGAGTAGCGACATTGGACCGAGGCTCGATCCGTGCAGCATCTTTGCGCCGTACAGAACGACCGACATGTTGCCGATCGAGCAGCCGTCGCCGATTTCAAGGGAATCCGCCTTCATGACGCGGTCTTCGAACAAATGCGTCTGAATGGTGCTTCCCAGATTGAGAGCGGCATTGTCGCCGATCTTCACCAGGTCGAACTCGGAAAGCAGCGTGGTGTGCAAATAGGCCCAGCGGCCGATTTTGCATCCCATCATGCGCAGGCAAGGCGCCGCGAACGGCGTCCCAAGCAGCGGCGACATGGCGTTGGCGGCGAGGCTCTCGTACACACCGTTCACGATCTCGTTGCGCCACACATAGGCGCACCAAAGCGGTTTGACGGAGGGACGGAAGGTACCGATCAGGAGCCATTTGACGCCTGCGGAGGCCGCGACCAATGCCAGCGACAAAGCCACCGTCAGGGCCGGGGCGATCAGGTACACGACCGGTGTTGAAAATCGAGCGTGGCACACAGCGATCAGATAAGCGAAGGCCGCAAGGCCCGCCGTCATAATGAATGCCGGCAACAGCATGCGCAGGAGTTCCATGACGCCGCGGTACAGCACCAAGCCGAATGTCGGCTGGTAAGTCCTGCTCTCATCGCCCTGCCCGGTGTCGCAGGATGAGGAATCGTGCAATTCAAAGCTCGGCGAGCCGAGCCACCGTGTTCCGTCCGGCGTCCGCGCTTGGTTCAAGGGCGGCGCCGACAGCACTCCGACAAGGCTGTTATTGCCGAGTTCGACTCCGGACGGCGCAAAGGCGCTGTTGCCGATGAACGAGCGCGAGCCGATCTTGTTGGGCGCGAGGTCGACCCAGCCGCGGTGAATCCGCAGCCCGCCGACAATACAGGCGTCGGCCAGAAAACTGCCGTCGTCCATCTCGACCAGATCCGGCACCACATGCATGACCGTCGAGACTTCAACATTGCGCCCGATCTTCGCCCCCAAGAGCCGCAGCAGATGCGGGGTGAACATGGTCGCGTAAATCGGGTTAAGCAGGTGCCGCGTGTTGTCGAGCAGGTACCTGAGGAACCAGATGCGCAGGTAAGTGCCGCTTGTAAGCCGATAAGTTCCTGAACGGATTCGGCCAATCGCAAGCCACTTCACCGCCACCACGAGCAAAAGCCACCAGACGCACAACAGAGGGAGCGCCAGGAATGACGCCCCTACGGCCGCTCCTACTCCGAATTTGACGAAGCTGTAGTAGATAAGCGCTAGACCTGGCAGCATGCCGAGCAACAACAAATAGCCCATGACGTAGATAAGGCCGAGGTGCAGCCCGCCGAACAGCGCACGACGCCACCAGCTCTCCCGCCCGGCCGCGACAGCCGGCAATCGCACATCACCCGGAGTGGCAGGCGACCCGCGGTAGAATTGCCCGCGCGCGATCAGGGCGCCGTCCGCAAGCATGGACATGTCATCGAGGAATGATTGGTTCTCCATCGCGACGTTCAAGCCGAGATTGCAGTGCACGCCAACGAAGCAATCATTGCCGACCGTCACGGGACCCAGAATGAGGTGGCCGTCCTCGACACGGTAGCCGAGGATATGCGTGTCGGCGCCGATGCTGGTCCCCTCGCCGATGCTCACCAGATCGAAGGCGCTGCAGTACGGCGTAGAGATCGTGCAATTTGCGCCGACCTTCGCGCCCATGGCGCGGTAGTAGAGGCTCATGAGCGGCGTTCCCATGAACATGCCGCTCCAACTGATCGACTGAAGACGGTCGACGATCCACCACCGCAGATAATAAGAGCTCCACAGCGGGTATCGCCCCGGTTTGAACCGCCCGATGACGATCCATTTCACCGCGATGCTGGTCAGGAGCCAGCCCGGCCAAATGAAGAGCGCAAATGTGGAAGCGGTTTGCGCAGCCCGCCACCATTCAGTCGTGCCGTTGAGCACATCAATAGCGAGCAGAAGAAAAAACAGGATCGGGCCGACCACAACCGCGTGAAAGGCCAACACCGCCAGAGCCTGGATGAACGCGCAAGTCCAACGGCCGACGCTGCCGACGCTCTCTTCCTTGGCGGCGGTCTGCGGATTCGCTACGGCCTCACTTTTGCTGATCTTGGGAAATTCAATGAGCTGCGTTTGTTCAAGATGCCGCGCCAGATGGCGTGCAGTGCGGTGCGCGTAGAAATCGCGCACGCAAATCCGGCTGCTCCCGAGCTTGGCGCGCAAGTCGGTAGCAATGCGGCCCGCTATGTGGGAATGCCCGCCGAGATCGCGGAAAAAATCATCAGTCGCGTAGATGGGCGAAACGCCAAAGCAACGCTCGAAGCTCTCGACGATCGTCCGCTCCATCGGTGTCGCCGGCGGGACCGCTTTACGGTCCTCGCTAGCCAACAACAATTGCGGGGCGGGAAGGAGCTTGCGGTCGACCTTGCCGCTGAGCATGGTCGGCAGCTCATCGAGTACATCCAGATAGCGCGGAAGCATGTAGTCCGGGAGCCGCCGGCGCAGGAGCTCGACCAACCTGCGGCGGTCATCGGGGTCCAGCTCGCGCTCGGGGACCACATAGGCCGCGAGCTCCGCAATCTCCCCGTGTTTGAGCACATTGACCACGGCCGCCCGGACAAAGGGATATTCCATAAGGACGGCTTCGATCTCCGCCAGCTCGACGCGAAAACCTCTGATTTTGATCAGCCGGTCGTTTCTTCCGAGGAACTCCAGCTCCCCTGACTTCGTGACGCGGACGACGTCATGGGTGCGAAAGAATCGCAGCTCGTTGCCCTGTTCGTCAACGCTCCCATCGAACATGAAGCGCTCCGCATTGAACTTCGGCATGTTGACGTAGCCGCGAGCGACGCTTTCACCGCCGATGAACAGCTCGCCCGCTTCGCCGTCGGGGACCGGCTCGAGGTTCTCCCCCAGAACGCGGGTCACATAACCCGGCAACGGCTTGCCGATCGTGACGGCTTCTCCAGCAACGCACTCGGCCGCGGTGGCAACGACTGTTGTCTCCGTGGGACCGTAGGTGTTGAGCATGCGGCGG
>JBAUYV010000518.1:0-1969 GCA_049584975.1 Xanthobacteraceae bacterium
CCCACAAACCCACCCCCGAGTATTTTCTAGATGTAGATGGATTTCAGAAGAGGATCTTGGACTCTCGGTCCCGAGCCTGAGGCGAATAAGCGCCGCCCTCGCTCGAGATTGAGGGACATCTCCAACTTCTCGGCCGGGTTAGAAAGTAGGATGAAGACTGGAAGAGTGGGATGAGCATGCCATGAGCGAGACGCAAAGAGTGGCGATCGTGACGGGGGCGGCAGGCGGCATCGGCAGAGCAATGACGCGGGGCTTCCTTCGTGCTTCGGCCTAATGGGGCCGAGGAAAGACGTCGGTGTTTCGGTCAGCCCTGCATCAACTCGATGCTCAGACCGTCGGGTGCCGCGACATAGCACAGCAAGCTGCCGCCAACCCCTTTCTTCAGCTCGACCGGAAAGCTCACGCCTTTTGCCCGCAGCTCGTCGCAGAACGTCGTGAGATCACCCTGGTACATGAAGCCAAAATGGTCGATCCCCTGCGCGTCATGGCTTGAAAAATCCGCGAATTGCCGGATCGGCCGGGCGGCGACCGGAGCCTCGCCCGGCCGTTGACTGCGAATGAGGATGGTCATGCCGCCGAGATCGATGAAAATCTGAGGAGCACCACGGGCTGTCGTATTGGCGGTGATCGTGGCGCCGAACATCTCGACGTACCATCTGGCCGAGGCTTCCGGATCTTGGCTGATGATGTGAACATAGTCGAATTTGAAGGCGGGATTGCTCATGGTTCCTCCCTCGTCTGCGAGATCGGCCGGGCGATCGGCTCTTCGGCCGACGGCGCCGGCTTTGTTGAGTGTCATGCGCCATGATCCCCTCTGCCGATAACATCGTCATTTGCTTTACCCATGTTGCCTATCGGCTGCAGGAGCGGTTTGCGGCGCTCGAGACCGGCATCAACAGCTTCGCGGTCCGCGATCCTGAGACCCTGGAGAACCGAGTGGGCGAAGCCGATGTGCAGGTGATCTCCGGGCTGTGGCAGAATCGGCTCCTCGATCAGGCGAAACGGCTCCGCTTCATTCAGTCGATCGGCGCCGGCACCGACCAATTCCCGCGCGAAGAGCTGGCGCGGCGCGGCATCCGGCTAGCCAGTGCCCGAGGCGTCAATGCTCGTACGGTCGCCGAGCACGCTATGGCGCTAATCCTGGCCTTGAGCCGTCGTATCCCGGAGGCCCGCGACAACCAAGGAAAGCGCGTCTGGCGGGGGATGATCGGCGATCTCGCCCAACGCGAGGACGAGCTCGGCGGCAAGACGCTCCTTGTCGTCGGCTTGGGCGACATCGGCGGACGACTGGCCCGACTGGCCAAGGCCTTCGATATGCACGTCGTCGGTCTCCGGCGCCACCCAGCTTCGGGCCGCGGTTCTGCGGATGCGACGCACGCCCTGGACGAGCTCAACGCGCTCCTGCCCGATGCCGATTTCGTCGCCCTCACCTGTCCGCTGACCGCCGAAACCGAAAACCTGATCGACGCCGAAGCGCTCAGCCGGATGAAGCCCACCGCCCACCTCGTGAACGTGGCGCGCGGGCGGGTGGTCGATCAGGCGGCACTGACCGAGGCGCTGGTGGCGCACCGCATCGCAGGCGCCGGCATCGACGTGACGACAGAAGAACCGCTGGCGCCGAGTTCGCCGCTTTGGGCAATGGAGCATGTCCTGATCACGCCCCACACCGCGGGCGAGACCCGGCGTTATGAGGACAGCGTCATCGAGATCCTGCTCGACAATCTCGGGCGTCTCTGGCGTGGCGAGGAGCCATTGCGGAACGAGATTGTCTGAAGTTCCTGTGCCAACAGGGGCGTGCTCCTCCTCCCCGAGCATGAAGTTTTGCTGTCACCAGCGCAGGCGAGGCAACCTCTGTGGCGGACTTTTATCCCCTTCAGCAGAACAGCTGTTCCTGGCCATTAGAGCGGCTTCCGATCAGGTTGCATAGCCGGCTTGGCTAAAGAAGTTTCGGCATTGCTGCGGCGGGTAG
>JBAUYV010000519.1:0-18415 GCA_049584975.1 Xanthobacteraceae bacterium
GATCGCCGTAAGCCGCCGCTGCAGCCATTCGGGCGATGGACCATTCTTGACGCCGCGCACGAGGCGTAGCGCAAAGGCCGGGCAGAGCGAGGGCGTGGCGCCGAAGTCGAGCTTGACGTTCACGGGGCAGGGGAACTCGCCCTTGATTGGCTTGATGGCAGCGTCCTTCAGCTTGCCCATATCGGCGGCGGCGAGATCGCGCGCGATGCCGTGCACGCCGGTGCAGTCAGCCCGATTGGGCGTCAGATTGATCTCAATCATCGGATCGTCGAGGCCGGCCCATATTCCATATTTGGCGCCAACCGGTGCGTCGTCGGGCAGTTCAATAATACCTTTGTGATTGTTGGAGATTTGCAACTCCGCCTCTGAGACCAACATGCCGCGGCTCTCGACGTCGCGGATCTTCCCGATGGTGAGCGTATTTCCGTTTCCAGGAATGAAAGCACCGGGGGGCGCGAACACACCTTTCATGCCGGTGCGCGCGTTGGGTGCACCGCAAACCACCTGCACTGGGTCGCCGGTGCCAATGTCGACCATGCAGACCTGTAGCCGATCGGCGTTGGGATGCTTTCTTGCGTCAACCACGTAGACGATTGTGAAAGGTGCCAGTTTCTCTTCGACGCGCTCGACCTCGAGGCCGATCATGGTCAGCTTGTCGGCGATCTCGCCAAGCGGCCGATCGGTCTCCAGGTGCTCCTTGAGCCAGGCGAGGGTGAATTTCATCATGGGAGAAGGGCTCCGCCATCTCCGTTGGTTCGATCGTCATGCCCGGGCTTGACCCGGGCATCCATGCAGCGCGGAGGATTGCCGCAAGTCAGCATGGATCGCCGGGTCAAGCCCGGCGATGACGAGTGATGGAGCGTGCTCACGAACTCAATCCCCCCGCCAGCGTCGGCCAGTCGAGCGGGCAGAAGCCGTAGTGCGAGAGCCAGCGGACGTCGGCCTCGAAGAAGGCGCGCAGGTCCGGCATGCCGTATTTGAGCATGGCGAGGCGGTCGATGCCCATGCCCCAGGCGAAGCCCTGATACTCGTCGGGATCGAGCCCGCAATTTCTCAGCACGTTCGGATGCACCATGCCGCAGCCGAGGATCTCCATCCAATCGTTGCCTTCGCCGAAGCGGATTTCGCCCTTATCGCGCCGGCATTGAATGTCGACTTCGAGCGACGGCTCGGTGAACGGAAAGAACGAGGGACGAAAGCGCATCCCGACTCGATCGACCTCGAAGAACGCCTTGAAGAATTCTTCCAGGATCCATTTCAGATGGCCGAGATGCGAACCCTTGTCGATCACCAGGCCTTCGACCTGGTGGAACATCGGCGTGTGGGTCTGGTCGCTGTCGTTGCGATAGGTGCGGCCTGGGATGATGACGCGGATCGGCGGCTTCTGGCTGAGCATGGTGCGCACCTGCACCGGCGAGGTGTGCGTGCGCAACAGAAGCCGCGTCCCGTCCGGCTTCGGATTGAAGAAGAACGTGTCGTGCATATCGCGCGCCGGATGATCTTCCGGGAAATTGAGCTTGGTGAAATTGTAATCGTCGGTCTCAATGTCGGGACCTTCGGCGATGGAGAAGCCCATATCGGCGAAGATCGCCGTCAGTTCGTCCGTCACCTGGGTGATTGGATGAACGCGGCCCACTTCGAACGGCGCTTCACGCACCGGCAACGTGACGTCGACGCTCTCGGTGTTGAGCCGGGCCTGCAGCGCAGCGCTCTTGAACGAGTCGCGCCGTGCCGCAAGCGCGGCGTTGACGCGATCTTTCAGTCCGTTGATCAGCGGGCCCTGACTCTTGCGCTCGTCCGCCGACAGGGTGCCGAGCGTCTTCAACAGCGCGGTGACGGAGCCGCTTTTTCCCAGGGCAGCCACACGCACGGCCTCGAGGGCTGCTTCGTCGCCCGCGCCGGCGACTCCAGCCAGGATTTCCTGCTCAAGCTGCCCAATATCGCTCATCGCGCTCAATCCGGCATGAAAGGCAGATCGGTGTCGGAGGGCTTGCCGCCGGCCTGCGTCAACATGCAATGCACCTGGCCGCGATGATGGGTCTGGTGATTGATCAGATGGGTGACCAGAAGCCAGCGCGGATGCGTCCATTCACGCTGTGTGGCATTGGAAAAGAAAGTTTGGTCGGCGGCGAGCCACGCCGGATCGATGGTGTCGGCCCAAGCGATAAATGTCCGGTCGAAATCGACGCGCGCCGACTTCAAGTCCTCCCAACCGGGATAGAGGGCGACGGATTCCTTAGTTCCGCCTTGGGGCTTCGGCATGCCGGTGAAGCGGCTCATCCAACTCAGGTCGCCCCACAGCAGATGGTTGAGCGTCTTGTGGATGGAGCCGAAGAAGGCGCCGCGCTCGCGGCGACGTTCGTCTTCGGACAGCCGGTCGGCAACGCCGTACAGATTTTCATTCTGCCAGCGATTGTAACGCGCCATTCGTTGCACGTACGCTCGATCAATCATGGCGGTTCCTGTGGTCATCAAGGCCGGGCGTCTCCCGGCCATCCACGTCTTTACTGCCCGCGAAGGCGTGGCTGCCCCGGCGCAAGCCTGGGCATTATAAGAAACAGCTACGCGAGCGCCGACTTAGCTTGTCCGACGATCGCCTCGAACGCCGCCGGCTCGGCAATCGCCAGGTCCGAGAGCACCTTGCGGTCGACCATGATGCCGGCCTTGCTCAGGCCGGCGATAAAGCGGCTGTAGTTGAGGCCGAACGGGCGCACCGCCGCATTAAGCCGTTGGATCCATAAGGCCCGGAACGTGCGCTTTTTGCGCTTGCGGTCGCGAAAGGCATATTGCTGCGCCTTCTCCACGGCCTGCTTGGCGACCCGGATCGTGTTCTTGCGACGGCCGTAATAGCCCTTGGCGGCCTTGAGCACCTTTTTGTGCTTGGCATGGGCGGTGACGCCGCGTTTGACGCGTGCCATGAGTAATCTCCTATTAAGCGACGAAAAAGCGGATTGCGGCCGCGCCACGCGGCCAGGCGATCAACCGTTGCGCAGAAAGTATTTCTTGATGTTGTCGCCGTCGGTCTTGAACAGCACATTGGTCCCGCGCAACTGGCGAATCTGCTTTTTGCTGCGCTTGATCATACCGTGACGCTTGCGCGACTGCTGATAGAGGACCTTTCCGGTCCCCGTGACCTTGAAGCGCTTTTTGGCGCCCGACTTGGTCTTCAACTTGGGCATTTGGCTCTCCTTTGGCGGCAGGCCGATGGCCCCGCCGAAATGCTCGCAAACGAGCTGATTGTGCGTGAGCACGTCACCGCCGCCACGGCAGCCCTTAATCAGCCGGGCGGCAGGAGGGCGCGGTTATGGCAGAGGCCGCGGTTTATGGCAATCGGCGGCTTCGGCCTGTTTCCGCCCAGACGGGATAGTTGAAGACCTTCAGCGAGCGGAACCTGCCCCTGGCCATGCCGTCACGAGCCCGTGGGCGAATTGCCGCCGTGGAACCGTCCAAACGAACGCGCGGCCATTACACCGATAAGCAGAACGCCCACACCCACGGCGATGACGTGATGGGCGGTGCGCAGACCGAAATTTCCCACACGGGCGATGAGAAGGTAAGCGATGACGAAGTTCGCAAACCCCCAGAGCACGTTCACGGTCGAGGATGAAAGACCTTTACCCGGAGGCTTGGCGAACGGGCTCTGAAAGGGCTGCCCCATCATGCCGCTGACGAAATGCGGAACGGCGTTCGCCAGAAATGCGCCGCCGAACAGGTAGGATACGTCGTGAAGCCAATCCATGATCAGGCGCTCTTTTCCAGAAGATCGATGATCTCCTACGTCGTGCCGGTCTCGCCGATCCTCGGAAAAATCCGTGTAATGCTGTAGGCGTGGGCATCGGCCCCATTGCGTCGGTCGCGAGTGTGACGTTGAAGCCGAGCTCATAGGCCCTAATTTTCCCCTGATCATCCCGGATCGGCGGTGCACCGCCGCGCGCTGCACCTCGTCCGGGAAACGATGCCAGTGGGGTCAGCGCGGCGCCAGGACCATGACCACCTGGCGACCCTCGAAGCGTGGCTCCTGCTCGACCTTGGCGATTTTCAATGTATCGCCTTTGACGCGATCAAGCAGCTTGTAGCCGAGTTCTTGGTGCGCCATTTCGCGGCCGCGGAAGCGCAATGTCACCTTGACCTTGTCGCCTTCCTGGAAAAACCGTTCCATGGAGCGCATCTTCACGTCGTAATCGTGATCATCGATCATCGGCCGCAGCTTGATCTCTTTGATCTCGACGACTTTTTGCTTTTTGCGCGCTTCGGCGGCTTTCTTCTGCGCCTGATATTTGTATTTGCCGAAATCAAGAATTTTGCAGACCGGCGGACTGGAGTTCGGCGCGATCTCCACCAGATCGAGCCCGGCCTCCTGTGCCATGGCTATCGCGGCGCCAATCTCGGTGACGCCCTTGTTGGCGCCGTCTTTGTCTATGAGCTGGACCTCGCGAACGCGGATCTCCTCGTTGATGCGCGGTCCCTCCTTCGGAGCGGGCTGCGCGGATCTCATGGGGCGACGAATGGGATCTATCTCCTTGTGTCTGTTGCACCGGGCCGTTCACAATCCGTTTTGCGGACGACGAAACATATGCATCCACGGATTGCTATTCGGCAAACGCAGAAGATCGGGAGTTTCCGTCAATAAGTCAACGACATTGCGCGTTGCGTGCCTCGCCAAAAGGGTGATCTATCTTCCGCAATCCTGAGGGGTCGGCCGTCAGCGCCGGCCGCAAAGAACATCGGCCGAGCCGCATCGGCCGGCCTTCTTCGAGGCCGGCGTCAGACTGACGGATCAACACAAAATGAACGATAAGAGTCTGAAATTTCTACAAATTGGGGACGAGAGCGACCGCCGCGCCATTGCGGTGCGCCAGCAGGAGGGCGGCATGCCCGGCCTGTTCTGGCTCTCCGGCTACAAGTCCGACATGAAAGGCACCAAAGCCGAAGCTCTCGCCCATTGGGCAGAGCTTCATGGCCGCGCCTGCCTGAGGTTCGATTATTCCGGCCACGGCGAATCGGAAGGTAAGTTCACCGACGGAACGATCGGCCGCTGGCTGACCGAGAGCCTTGCGGTGTTCGACGCCTGCTGCCACGGGCCGCAGATTTTGGTCGGCTCATCCATGGGAGGCTGGCTGGCGCTGCTGCTGGTGCGGGCCTTGAAACACCGCGGGCAGAGCGGGCCGGGCTCCGTCGCCGGGCTCGTGCTCATCGCGCCGGCGGTCGATTTCACCGAGGAACTGATGTGGAAGCGGTTCACGCCGTCGATCAAGAGCGAGCTTGCCGAGACGGGGATCTGGGAACGGCCGTCCGCGTATTCGCCCGAGCCTTATCTGGTCACCAAGCGCCTGATCGAGGAGGGGCGCAACCACCTTCTGCTCGGCGGCATGATAGAGACCGGCTTCCCAGTGCGTATTCTGCAAGGCGTCGAGGATCCCGACGTACCCTGGCAACACGCCAAGGCGCTGGTGGCGCGGCTCGCCTCCGATGACGTCGTGCTCACGTTGATCAAAGACGGCGATCATCGCTTGTCACGGCCTGAGGATATCGAGCGCCTGCTGAGCGCTGTGAGCGAGTTCTAGGCCGCCACAATCTTCGCCGGTCGCGCAAAAAAGAGCGGGAAGCCGAAGCTTCCCGCTCTTTCACGCAACTTGAACTGAAGAAATTGCTTTAGGCGCTTCTGCCGTTCCTTCTTCCGATAACCGTCAGCGTCACGTGGGCGAGACCCGAAAAGCCCAGCGCGTGAGCCGCCGCCGGCATCAGGTCGATCACGCGGCCGCGTATGAAGGGCCCGCGGTCGTTGATCCGCACCACAATGGAGCGGCCCGTGCGCTGATTGGTGACCCGCACCAGGGTACCGAACGGCAGCGAGCGATGTGCCGCAGTCATCCCGTGCGGATTCGCCCGTTCGCCGTTGGCGGTGCGCCCCCCGGAATAGACTGACGCTATTCCCGTTTGTGCAGAAGCAGTAATTGGTATTGAGAGAATGAACGCAACAATAGCTGACACGTATGCAAGTTTAATCAGGCTATGCCGAGCCATGATCTACCTTCATCGTTGTTGATGGGAAGTGTGATGGCTCACGACACTGGAGCCAAGTGCGCTATGACCGGCCAAATGTGTTGATTATGCGGCGCGGCGGCGGCGGGAATTCTTTCAGAGTGTTAGTGTAAACTATCCTTCGGGTAAAATGATACCGTAAGTTACTGATTGGTTTAGATTATTTAAATAATTTTGGCTTTCGCATGGCCGAAGCGAAAAGACATGCGGCTTGCGCATCCGGCCATGCGCCCTGTGGAAGAAGGCTCAGGTGGTCAGGATCTCGCCGGCCACCGGCAGGCGGGGTCACCCCGCGGCCACGGTGCTCGGCAGCACGTGGTTTTTGAACTTTTCGCGCAGCGCGGTTTTCAGAATTTTGCCCGTCGCGGTGTGCGGGATTTCTTCGACGAAGGCCACGTCGTCGGGCATCCACCACTTGGCGATCTTGCCCTCCATGAAGCCGAGCAACTCGGCCTTCGTGGCCGACTGGCCTTTCTTGAGCACGACCACCAAAAGCGGCCGCTCGTCCCATTTTGGATGGCAAACGCCAATCACCGCCGCCTCGGCCACCTTCGGATGGCCGACCGCGAGGTTCTCCAGATCGATCGAGGAAATCCATTCGCCGCCCGATTTGATCACGTCCTTGGACCGGTCGGTAATCTGCATGTAGCCGTAACAGTCGAGAGTAGCGACGTCGCCCGTATCGAAGAACCCGTTGTCGTCGAGCACGCTCGGGCCTTCCTTGAAATAAGCGCGAGCGACAGACGGTCCGCGGACCTTGAGCCGTCCGAAGGTTTTGCCGTCGCGCGGCAGTTCACGGTTGCTGTCGTCGGTGATCTTCATGTCGACGCCGAACGGAGCATGGCCCTGCTTCATTTGCACATCGAGCCTCGCCTCGCCCGAAAGCGCGGCGTATTCCGGCTTGAGCGAGCCAAGCGTGCCAAGCGGGCTCATCTCGGTCATGCCCCAGGCGTGACAGACTTCGACGCCGTAGGCCTCGTGGAACTTCTGGATGATGGCGCGCGGACAGGCCGAACCGCCAATCACCACGTGCTTCAAATACGGCAGCTTGTGGCCGGTTGCTTCGAGATGCTGGAGCAACATCAGCCATACGGTGGGCACCGCGGCACTGAAAGTGACGCGGTAGGCGTCGAGCAATTCGTAAATCGAGGCGCCATCGAGCTTGGCGCCCGGCATCACCATCGCGGCCCCGATCATGGGCGATGTTAAAGCGAGCCCCCAGCAATTGGCGTGGAACATGGGCACCACCGGCATGATTACGTCGCGCGAGGAAACACCCATGGCGTCGGATTGCGCTGCCATCATCGAGTGCAGCACGTTGGAGCGGTGCGAATAGAGCACGCCCTTGGGGTTGCCGGTGGTGCCGGACGTGTAACACATGCCGGCGGCGGTGTTCTCGTCGAACGTCTTCCAGGCAAAATCGCCGTCGACTTCCGCGATCCACTCCTCATAGGGCACGGCGTTCTTCAGCGCGGTGACCGGCATGTGGGCTGTGTCGGTAAGCACCACGTAGCGTTCGATCGGCTTAAGTTGTCGGGCGAGCTTTTCGACGATCGGCAAGAAGGTGAGATCGACCATCATCATCCGGTCTTCGGCGTGATTGACGATCCAGGCGATCTGCTCGGGGAAGAGGCGCGGATTGACCGTGTGATAGACCGCCCCGATGCCCATGATGCCGTACCAGACCTCCAGGTGCCGCCAGGTATTCCAGGCGAGCGTCGCGACCCGGTCGCCGAGCTTGATGCCGTCGCGGTCGAGCCGCTGCGACACACGCAGCGCCCGCGCGCGTACCTCGGCGTAGTTCGTGGTGTGCATCGGTCCTTCGATCGACCGGGAGATCACCGCTCGCTCGGCATGATTGAGCGCAGCGTGATCGAGGATGCGGTGGCATAATAGCGGCCAATCCTGCATCAGCCCGAGCATGATGTCCTCCCAGAGCATTTGTTTGCTGCCGCCGCCAAACAGCGATAGCGGCGGCGAGCGAGTCGCCCAAAGCTACCCGTGCAAGGGTACTCGTGTCAGGCGCTGACTGGCAACGCTCCGCGAATATTCGCCGCAATTGGCTTGCAGACTTGGCGCGTGCCCGGGCGCGTGAAAACTCTTGTCCTCCTTCTGGGGCTCATTTGCGCGAGCCAGATCGCTGCAGCGCAGCAGACCGAGGTCCGGTACGGGAAGCACTCCAAGACCGAACGCGGCAAAGCCAGGAGCGCCCCGCCGGTCGCGATTCCCCAACAAACTTCGCCGCCCCAAGAGGCCTTCGCTTCGCAGCCGGAGAAAGAAGCCGAGACCCCGCCGGCGCCCTCGGACTGCGATCTGCGACTGGGCAAGATCGCGGTATTCCGTCAACTCGCCGCCCTCATCGCACCGGGCGAATGCGGCGCCCCGGATGCCGTGCTGTTGGAGAGCGTGATCTTGCCGGACCAGGGCAAGGTCGCGATCGCGCCGCCGGCGACGTTACGCTGCACGATGGCCGAGGCGGTCGCAGAATGGATTCGCCAGGACGTTGCTCCGGCGGCCGCGAAGCTCGGCGCGCCGCCGCGCGAACTCGAAAATATGGGGTCCTACGAATGCCGCGGCCGTAACAGGGTCAGCGGCGCGACCTTGAGCGAGCATGGTCGCGCTGACGCGCTCGACGTGCGTGGCTTCAAGCTCGCCAACAAGGAAACCGTCGTGCTCGCCGATCCGAAAGTGCCGAAGGATTTCCGCGATGCAATTCGCGCCAGCGCTTGCGCACGTTTCTCCACCGTGCTTGGCCCCGGCTCCGACGCCGAACACGCGGAGCACGTCCACCTCGATCTCATCCAGCGGCGCAATAACTTCAAGATGTGCCAGTGGGACGTGCGCGAGCCGCCCGAGCCGGTGGAGCAGGCGCAAGGCACGCCGATTCCTATCGATGAAGTGCCGCTGCCGGTTCCGCGGCCGCTTGCCGCAGACACGCCTGCCGACGAGCAACAGAAAGTCCGGCGCCGCTGATCCGACCGTTCCCCTCACGAGAGGGCGCGACGAAGCGGGTCGCAGCGCATTTCGCAGCCTATTCGGCCGCCGCCTTCTTGAGGATCTCGTCGGGCGTTGAGGAAACCACCTCGACATACTTGGGAATGAACTTGTGGCCCTCGATGTATTTGATGAATTCCGGCTTGATGTCGTCGGCGAGGATTTTGCGAATGCGCGCGTGCTCTTCGATATCGGACCATTCGGCGATCAGGAAGAAGCGCTGCGGGTCTTCAGTGTCGCGGCAGAGCACGCCATCCTTAACCTGCGCCGACGACTTGTGCATGGGATTGCCGTCCGAATAGTCGAAGGTCTCGAACAAGCGGATGAATTCGTCTTCTTTGCCCTTCATCACGCGGAAATCGTAGATGTGCAGGTAATTGCCCTTGGTGGCGAGAGGCTCTTGCGCCATGACGTGTCTTCTCCGTGATCACGTGCGACTTTGCGTCGACCGGATTGCAAAGTCGGACCCAATTGCAAGCCTAACCCAATCGGATATGCTGAAAAAGCTCTCCTGCAGCCTTTGAACGGACGGTCCCAATGGCGTGGCAAAAGGTGGCGTCTCTGGGCGATTTCGGCGATCGCGACGCGATCGGCATCGAGGTTGCGGGTACGCCGATTGCGCTGTTCCGGCTCGGCAACGAGGTGCATGCCACAAGCGGCATCTGCACCCACGAGTTCGCATCGCTGGCCGATGGTTTCGTCGAAACGGCTGACGGCAGCGTCGAGTGCCCTTTGCATCAGGCGCTATTCGACATCCGGACCGGGAAGGCGCTGTGCGCGCCTGCGACCGAGAACCTCAAAGTCTACCCGGTCAGGATTGATGGATCGGATGTTTTTATCGATGTGGACGGCGTCGCGCGCAACGAGGCGGCTCCGATCGCGGCGGCTGCCGCGCCGCGAGCCGCAGCTGCTGAACCCGCTCCGGTTGCTAGCGGCAGCCGCAATGGCCGCAACGGGACCAGCGCCAAGCCCGCAAACGGTGGTGGGAGTCTCGAGCGGCGCTATGTGTGGCCGGACGATGACCTCAGCGTCATTCCAGACTGGGTCTATACCGATCAATCGATCTACGAGCGCGAGATCGAACGCATCTTCCACGGCCGGACCTGGAACTACGTCGCGTTGGAAGCGGAGGTGGAGAAGCCCGGCGATTTCATCCGCTCCAACGTGGGACCGACGGGGGTCGTGGTGGCGCGCGCCGAGGACGGCTCAATCAGCGTCTTCGAGAATCGCTGCTCCCACCGCGCATCGGAATTCTGCCGCGAGCTCTCCGGATCGGCCAAGGAATTCGTCTGCCCGTACCATCAGTGGACCTACGACCTGAAAGGCAACCTCATCGGCATTCCGTTCCGCCGCGGCGTCAACGGCAAAGGCGGGATGCCGGCGGATTTCAAGGCGGAGGAGCACGGCCCGCGCAGGCTCAACGTGACCACCCACCGCGGCGTCGTATTTGCGTCCTACGCGGACGACATGGAATCCCTTGCCGATTATCTCGGGCCGGAAGTGCTGGCCGAATTCGAAGCGACGTTCGATGGCCGCAAGCCCAAGGTGCTCGGCCACTACCGCCATTCGCTCTTGGGCAACTGGAAGCTCTACCACGAGAACCTCAAGGATCCGTACCACGCGACGCTGCTGCACACCTTTCTGGTGACGTTCGGGCTCCTGGTGGTGGGCAATCGTTCGCTGATGCTCGCCGACGAGAGCGGGCGTCACGGCGTCATGGCCTCGGCGAAATCCGACGTGAAAGCGATCACGGGCGACGCCAAGAAGGAAATGCGCGCCTACAAGGAAGGAATGACGCTGCGTGAGTCGCGCTTCATGAATTTCGTCGAGGAATTCGACAGCCCCTGGTCGGTGACCATGGCGACGATCTGGCCTAACCTGATCGTTCAGCGCGAAATGAATACGCTGGGCGTTCGCCAGATCGTGCCCGACGGCCCGCATGAGTTCATCATGAAGTGGACCATGTTCGGCTTCGAGGGCGACGACGAGGAAATGACGCGGCACCGGCTGCGCCAAGGCAATCTGATGGGGCCTGCCGGTTACCTGGGGCTCGAGGATAATGAAGCGATCAAATTCGTGCAGGACGGCATGCGCCGCGTGCCCAATGGACAGCACCTAGTGAAACTCGATCCCGACAATGAAGGAACCAGCGACACGTTGATTTCCGAGTCTGCCATTCGCGCCATGTACAAGCATTGGCGCGAAGCCATGGGCCTCTAGGATGGACCTCTAGGATCATGGGCCTGTAGGATTCAGATGCAGCATCCATCGCATATCGCGGTCAACGACCGTCGCCTCGAAGCGCTGCTGCTGCATCGGGAGGTCGAGGAGTTCAACAGTGCCTATGCGGCGGCGCTCGACGAGCAGCGGCTCACCGACTGGGCCGAGATGTTCACCGACGACGCCTTCTACGTCATCATCTCCCGCGAGAACGCGGACCGCGGCATGCCGGTTGGCCTCATCTACTGCGAGAACAAAGGCATGATCCAAGATCGCGCCTTTGCGCACGAGAAAACCGAAATGTTCGCGCCGCGTTACCTGCGCCACATTATCGGCAACACTCAGATCCTGGGCGAAGAGACGAACGGCGACATCCGCGCCCGCGCTAATTACGTCGTCGTACAAGTGTTGTTCGATCGCCCTGAGGCGAAGCTGCATCAGGTGGGCGTCTATCACGACAAGTTCCGCCGCGTCGGCGACCAACTGAAACTCGCCGAGCGACGCTGCGTCTACGACAATCTGCTGGTCGAAAATGCGCTGTGCCTTCCGGTCTGAAGCCGGGGAGGGCGAATGCGATGAGACTGCCGCGCCGCCGTTTTCTGCGACTCGCCGGAGCTGCTGCCGTTGCGTCCGCATTCCCCCGCCTCGCTTCGGCCCTCGATTATCCGGCGCGGCCGGTGCGATTGCTGGTCGGCTATGCGCCGGGTGGCGTGGCCGACATCATCGGCCGCATCACCGGGCAGATGCTGAGCGAACGCACCAGCCAGCAATTCATCGTCGAGAACCACGCCGGCGCGGGCAGCAATCTGGCCACCGAAGAGGTCATTCGCGCGCAGCCAGATGGTTACACCCTGCTTGGCGCAACGGCGTCGAACGCGTGGAACGCGGCGATCTATCAGAATCTCAATTTCGATTTCATTCGCGATACGGCGCCGGTCGCCAGCACCGTGCGTTCGTTCAACGTCATGGTGGTCAATCCCGCGGTCCCGGCGCACAATGTCGCCGAGTTCATTGCCTACGCGAAGGCCAATCCCGGCAAGGTCAATATGGGCTCGGCCGGCCCGGGGAGTTCGCCGCATCTCTACGGCGAGTTGTTCAAAACCATGACCGGCGTCGACATGGTGACGGTGCACTATCGCGGCGCCGGTCCGGCGTATCCCGACCTCCTGGCCGGTCAGCTTCAGGTCATGTTCTCCTCCGTCGTGTCCGCGATTGGGCATATCCGCTCCGGCCGAGTGCGGGCCTTGGCGGTGACCGCGGCCGCGCGCCAGGAGCGGCTGCCAGACCTACCGCCGATCGGCGAAACCGTGCCCGGCTATGAGGGCACCGATTGGCTTGGCGTCGTGGCGCCGAAAAATACGCCCAGCGAGATCATCCACAAGCTCAACGCGGAAACCAATGCTGCGCTGGCTGAAGCCAAATACAAGGCGCGCTTTGCAGATCTGGGCGCGGAAACGTTCGCGACGACGCCTGCTGCATTCGGCAAATACATCGCCGACTATACGGAGAAGTGGGCCAAGGTCATTCGCGCGGCCGGGATAAAGGCAGAGTGATCCGGCACGCAGAACGTACGCCCAGAATTCCATGGAGGAACCGGGATGCATCTTCCACGCCGTCTTTTTCTGCGATTCGCCGGCGCTGCAGCCGTTGCTCCGGCATTGCCGCAACTGGCAGCGGCGCTCGATTATCCAAACCACTCGGTGCGCATCATTGTGGGTTTTCCGCCTGGCGGTCCCACCGACATTTTCGCGCGGCTCATGGGGCAATGGCTGTCGGACACTCTCGGCCAACCGTTCGTGGTCGAGAATCGCCCGGGGGCCGGCAGCACGATCGGAATCCAGGCCGTCGTGTCCGCGCCGCCCGACGGCTACACGCTACTTCTCGTCAGCACCTCGGCGGTTATCAGTGCCTCGTATTACAAGAACCTGAATTTCAACATGATGCGCGACATCGCGCCGGTCTGCGGGATCTCCAATGAGCCACTGGTCATGGTGGTCAATCCGGCCGTTCAAGCCAAAACAGTCCCCGAATTCATCGCCCAAGCAAAAGCCAATCCGGGCAAGATCGTTATGGCCTCGGTCGGCAATGGCACCACGCCGCATCTCGCCGGCGAGCTGTTCAAGCTGATGGCCGGTGTCGATCTGCTCCATGTCCCTTACCAGGGCGCCGCGCCCGCGCTGATCGACCTCCTCGGCGGGCGCGCCGATGTCATGTTCGAGGCCATGCCGACCTTGGTGGGTTATATCCGGAGCGGCAAATTGCGGCCCCTCGGGGTGGGGACCGCGACGCGCTCGGCGGTCTTTCCTGAAATTCCGGCCATAAGCGAGTTCCTGCCAGGCTACCGGGCGACCGTCTGGTTCGGCGTGGGAGCGCCGGCAAAGACGCCGGTCGAGGTCATTCAGCGCCTCAACAAGGAAATCAACGCCGGCTTGAACGATCCGAAGCTCAACGCGCGTCTCCTTGAGGTGGGCGGCGTGCCGCTTGTCGGCAGCACATCCGATTTCGAGAAGCTCTTTGTCGACGATGCCGAGAAGTGGGCTAAGGTCATGCGCGAGGCCAACATCAAGCAGGAGTGATAGCGCTCGAATCCGCGCCCACAAAGTTCATGGAATCGCCCACACTGATCATCATCATAGGCGGCGGCATTGGCGGCCTCACGGCGGCGCTTGCGCTGCTGCAACGCGGCCTTGACGTCGTCGTGTATGAACAGGCGCCGGAGCTCAAAGAGATCGGCGCAGGAATCCAGATCGGCTCGAACGGGACGCGCGTGCTGTATGCGCTGGCGCTGGAAGCAGCCCTGCAACGCACGCAAGTGCTGCCGTCGCGCCGGCAATTGCGCCACTGGCGCACCGGCGAGACCTGGAATTGGTTCGATCTCGGCCCGGCATCGGTGCAGCGCTTCGGCACGCCCCATATCCTCATGCACCGTAACGATCTGCACGGCGTCCTGGCCGAGGCGGTTCGCGCGCGCAAACCGGATGCCATCAAGCTCGGCATGCGCTGCACGAGCGTAACGCAGACTGCCGATGACGTGATGGTGCAGTTCGCAAACGGCGAAGGCGCGAAGGGCGCATTCGTGATCGGGGCCGACGGCATTCACTCGGCGGTCCGCAAGTGCCTGTTCGGCGCCGATGCGCCGGAATTCACCGGCTGCGTGGCGTGGCGCGGTCTGGTGCCGATGGATCGCCTGCCGCCGCATCTTTCTCAGCTCGTCACCACCAATTGGCTCGGGCCCCATGGCCATGTGCTGCATTATCCAGTGCGTCGCGGCGAGCTGATGAATTTTATCAGCATCGTCGAACGCGACGATTGGCAGGTCGAATCCTGGTCGGTGGTCGGCAGCAAGGAAGAATTGGCCAGCGACTTTCGCGGCTGGCACGATGACGTTCACATTTTCATCGGCCACATTGGTACGCCGTACAAATGGGCGTTGATGGCGCGCGGTCCCACGGCGGCGTGGTCGCAGGGACGCGTCACGCTGCTCGGTGACGCCTGCCACCCGACGCTGCCGTTTCTCGGCCAAGGCGCGGTCATGGCCATTGAGGACGCCTACATCGTTGCGGCGTGCATTAAGAAATATGCCAACGATCCCGCCATGGCGTTCGCGCGCTACGAGGACATCCGCAGAGAGCGAACCACCGCGGTCGTGCGCAAGGCCCACGAAAATCGGCGGCATGCCTTCAGTCCGGCATTGGCCGACCAGCAGGCCGTGGCGGTCGCCGTCGCCCGCGAGTGGCAGCAGGAACGGGTGCGCGAGCGGCTCGATTGGCTTTACCATTACGACGCGACGGCAATTGCGGTTTGATGCGCGCCGGGCTTTAACTGCCCGCATGCCGCGCGGCCACGATGGCATTCGCGCTAATCCTGCAGAACCGCAAAGGGAACCGCATGGCTCCGCTCAGCAATCTGGCGACCCGCGACGTCGAAACGCTGGTGCATCCCTACATCAACCTCGCGAGCTTTCGCGACAGCGGTCCGCTGATCATCGAGCGCGGGCAGGGCGTCTATGTCTATGACACCGAGGGTAAGCCCTACATCGAGGGCATGGCCGGGCTGTGGTGCACGGCGCTCGGTTACGGCAACGAGGAGCTGGTCGAGGCTGCGGCCACGCAGATGCGCAAGCTTTCTTTCGCTCATCTGTTCACCGGCAAGAGCCACGACCCGGCGATCGAGCTTGCCGAAAAGCTCAAAGAGATCGCGCCGGTGCCGATCTCGAAGGTTTTCTTCTGCAATTCCGGGTCGGAGGCGAACGACACCCAGGTCAAGCTCGTCTGGTATTTGAACAACGCGCTCGGCCGGCCGCAGAAGAAGAAGTTCATTAGCCGGATGAAGGCCTATCACGGCGTCACCATCGTGGCGGCTTCCCTCACCGGGCTTCCCGGCAACCACCGCGATTTCGACTTGCCGCTGCCGGGCTTCCTGCACGCCGGCTGTCCGCACCACTATCGTTTTGCGCAGGACGGCGAAAGCGAGGAGCAATTCGCGACGCGCCTTGCCGAGGAGCTCGACGCGCTGATCGTCAAGGAAGGCCCCGACACCGTTGCGGCCTTCATCGCCGAGCCAGTGATGGGTGCCGGCGGCGTGATCGTGCCGCCTGCGACCTATTTCGAAAAGATCATGCCGGTCTGCGCCAAGCACGACGTGTTCATGATCAGCGACGAGGTTATCTGCGGCTTCGGCCGGCTCGGCACCATGTTCGGCTCCCAGAAACTCGGCTTCCGCCCGGACGCGATTTCGATCGCCAAAATGATGTCGTCGGCCTATCTGCCGATCGCCGGGGTCATGATTCCGGAGAGCATGTATCAGGCGCTGCTCGCCGAGAGCAAAAAGATCGGCGTTTTCGGCCACGGCTTCACCTACGGCGGTCATCCGGTCTCGGCCGCGGTGGCACTCAAAGCGATCGAGATCTACGCCCGCGATCGCATCATCGAAAAGGCCGCCGAGCGCGGTTCGCAATTTCAGGCACGGCTCAAGGCGCTGAACGCCCATCCGCTGGTCGGAGAGGCGCGTGGGCTTGGCCTGATCGGCGGTGTCGAACTCGTCGCCGACAAGCGCACCAAGCGTTCGTTCGTGGCGCAACACGCCGTCGGCGCAAAGGCGGTAGCGTTTGCGGAAGCCGAAGGCCTGATCGTGCGCTCGGTTTTGGGCGACGTGCTGACGCTGTCGCCGCCGCTCGTCATCAGCGCGGCGGAAGTCGACGACCTGTTTGACCGCTTGGCGCGCGCGCTCGACAAGACGCTTGACTGGGTCACGCGCGAGCGCCTCGCGCAGTCGTGAAGACACGTTAATAGAACGGCCTCGCAGATAGGCTATGACTAGCCATGGTCATGGACGCTGCGTCCGTGATTTTTGTCCAAACGAGGGGCTATGTCAGCGAGTACAGGCGCAGGGCCTGAGCGGGATTTGTTGCGGGCCGCATCGCCATTGGTGACACGCCGCCGCCTGCTTACGGGATTCGGCGGAATTGCGGCGGCATCCGCGGCCACCACGGCCGTTTATGCCGCGATCGAGCCGGAAGGTCTCGTCGTTACCCGCTACGCGCTGACTCCGTCCAACTGGCCGGCGGACCGCAAACTGTCCATTGCGGTGATCGCGGACCTTCATGCCGGCGGGCCAGACATGCTGCTTCCGCATGTGCGCCACGTGGTGGATACCGCCAATCAATTGCGTCCGGATCTTTTCGTCCTGCTCGGCGATTTCATCGCCTCGTACCAGTTCGCGATCAAGCGCGTGGCGGACCCGCTCTGGGCCGCCGAACTCGCGCGCCTTCGCGCCCCGCTTGGAACCTGGGCGATCCTTGGTAATCACGACTGGTGGCATGATCTCCATGGCGTGCGCAGTGCGCTCGCGCAGGTGCGCATTCCCCTGCTCGAGAACGATGCCGTGCTGTTAGGCGGGCCGGGGCAAAAATTCTGGCTGGCGGGCATCGGCGATCAGCTCGCCCATCCGCTCGGCCACGGCCGCTTCCGCGGCGTTGACGACCTTCCCGGAACACTGGCGCGCGTCCGTACCGATGATCCCGTTCTGCTGCTGGTCCATGAGCCGGACATCTTTCCGCGCGTTCCGGCGCGCGTTGCGCTCACGCTTGCCGGCCACACTCACGGCGGACAGATCCGATTGCCGCTGATCTGGCCGGCCTTCGTGCCGTCGAAATATGGCGCGCGCTATGCGTATGGGCACGTGGTCGAAGATAACCGCCACATGATCGTTTCCGGCGGCCTTGGTACGAGCTTCATTCCAGCCCGCCTGGGCGTGCCTCCTGAAGTCGTGCACGTTGAGTTGGGCGTGCCCGCTTCGCCGGCGAACGGCACAGCGTAGGGCGGAAAAGCGAACGGCGCCGGTGGAGCCGGCGCCGCAGGCGTTATTCAGGTTTGCTCAGGGCCGCCGCTAATAGGACTTTCCGTTTTCGGATCCGGATGCGATGTGTTGGGCGAATGGCGCACTCTCATTGTGCGGGGCCAAGACAACGACGATCGTGCCAAGCTTGACGTGACTGTACAGATCGATCACGTCCTCATTGGTCATCCGAATGCAGCCGGACGAAATGGCTTGGCCGATATATTCCGGCTGATTGGTGCCGTGGATGCGGTAAAGCGTGTCCTTGCCGCCGGAATAAAGATACATGCCGCGTGCGCCCATCGGGTTATGTGGGCCCCCGGTCACAAAGGCCGGCAATGGGCCAAGCCGCTGCTGCTCGCTCGGGGTGGGAGTCCACGAGGGCCATTCCTCCATGCGCCCAACTTTGGCGATGCCGCTCCAGACTTGTGCTTCCTCGCCGACGGCGACGCCGTAGCGGATCGCCTTGCCGTTCGGCAGCACGTAGTAGAGGAACTTGTTGTCGGGATCGATGACGATGGAGCCGGGAGCTTCCTTGCGGTTGAATTCGACAATGTGCCGACGGTAATCCTCGGGGATGGTGGCCTGCGCGTAGGGCAGGTTGTGCATTAACTGCTTGTCGCGGCCCGTCCAACTGGCGTCACTCGCGGGCTCGATCGTCTCCTGCATGCAACCGCCGAGCATCAACCCGACGATAATGAAAGCAATCGCGCGCATTGTCATACTGACCCAGTCCCTGTCGTTCCAGCGTCGACCCCGGCAACGCCAACTTGTACGTATTTTCATAACGAACTCAGCGCAGGCACGCTAGTCACGGCCGCGG
>JBAUYV010000520.1:0-3384 GCA_049584975.1 Xanthobacteraceae bacterium
ATTCCCGATCGGGCATTCGAGATTCGATGTTCCAAGCTGCGATATTCGATCCAGCTCGTGACCACATTGCAAATGCTCGTGTCGGTTTCCCTTGTCTGCAGCATGTCAGTTTCGTGCCCACCGCCGATGGCCTTGTGGTAAATGCTTTCTACGCAACCCAGTACGTTTTCGACAAAGCGTATGGGAATTATCTTGGTCTCGCTCAACTCGGCGCATTCATGGCGCACGAGATGGGACTGCGCCTTGCGCGACTGAACGTCACCGTCGGAGTCGCCAAGATCGATGGCATCAGCAAAAGCGATGCAATTCTGAAACCTGTCATCGCGGCGGCACGTGCAGCGCTTTTGACCCACTCGACGATTGGGGCTCAGCCTACCGTCTCGCTCGTGGCAGCAGGGGCAGCGTTTTGACAAAACCGCCTCCCAAGCCGGCCGCCAAACGCCCGCGCGGCCGACCGCCTAAATCCCGCATCGCCCCCTCAACCGCCACGCTGCCCATAGATATACCATTAGCGTCACGCGCGCCCGAAGCGGCGGCTGCGGCCGCATATGTGCCGGCGCCGATCGTCCTGCGCCATCTCGCACCAGCCAAGGTCTCGGAGGTCTATGAGAGCTATTGGCGTTTCGCTGCCGAGCGCCAGGCAGTCTTCTTCCGACGGGCGCGCGGCGAGGACGGTCCCTGGACCCGCAATGCCGTACTTGCGTCACACAAATTCACTAACGCGTATCGGGCCTCCGATCGCGTGAGCCAGTACCTGATTCGCCACGTCATCTATCGCGCCGACCTGCCGAACACACCGCGCGAGGTATTCTTTCGCATTCTAATATTCAAGTTGTTTAACAAGATCGCGACCTGGGAATTGCTAGAGCGCTCACTCGGCCCAATCACGTTCAAGGAGTACCGCTTCGCACCCTATGACGAGATATTGAGCCGAGCCATGCGGGATGGGCGCCGCATCTATTCGGCCGCTTACATCATGCCACCAGGAAGCAGCGCGTTCGGCAGGTCCGCAAAGCACCAGAACCATCTGCTGCTGCTCGAACGTATGATGGAAGATCGACTCCCGGAACGCCTTGCGCAGACCCTGACGATGCAAGAAGGCTTCGAGAAGTTTCGGGCCTACCCGACTATCGGCGACTTCCTAGCCTATCAATTCATCACGGACATCAATTACAGCGAAATTACCGATTTCAACGAAATGGATTTCGTCGTACCGGGTCCCGGCGCGCGAGACGGGCTGCGCAAGTGCTTCGTCGATCCCGGCGGACTAAATGAGCCTGAACTGATCCGGCTGATGGCCGATCTTCAGGAGCAGGAGTTCGAGCGCCTGGGCCTAGACTTCCAATCACTCTGGGGCCGACGATTGCAACTGATCGACTGCCAGAACTTGTTCTGTGAAGTTGACAAATATGCGCGTGTCGCTCACCCGCAAATCGCAGGGCGGACTGGGCGGACCCGGATCAAACAGAAGTTCGAGCCGATCTTGACTCCGATCGAGTTCTTCTACCCGCCGAAATGGAACTTAAACGAGAAGATACGCGCCAGCGCCGACACGCCGCTCGCCACGGCCAGGGCGGCCGCTGGATAAAGCCGAAGGGGAACGATGATGGATTTCAACCACTATCAGAACGAGGCCCTGCGTACCGATCGCGTTCCAGCGCGCGATGGTCCGGAAGACGTTCTATCCCTTATCGTCCCCATGCTGGGCCTCGCGGGAGAAACCGGGCAGCTTCTCAGCGAATACAAGAAGCATTTGCGCGACGGGGAAGCCCACCGACTCTTCAAGGAACGGGTATCCGAAGAGCTTGGTGACCTGCTCTGGTATATCGCGAATGTTGCGAGCAAGTTTGCGCTGACACTCGATGAGATCGCTGCCGGCAATCTCGCCAAGGTCAAGGCGCGCTGGGCAACTGAGCGGACAGAGCCGCTGTGCTTCGACGCCGCGCTTCCGGAAGGCGAGCGCCTTCCTCGCCGATTCGAAGTCGAATTGGTCGATGTTGAAGGTGAAGATCGCCAGCGTGTCCGCGTATCGATCAACGGCGTGCCGTTCGGGGGCGAGCTGACCGACAACGCTTATGATCCGGATGGCTACCGCTTCCACGATGTGTTCCATTTTGCTTATGCGGCAGTGCTGGGCTGGTCGCCGATCGCGCGCGCGTTGCTGCGCCGGAAGCGCAAGAGCCGACCGTTGCTCGACGAAGTCGAGGACGGCGGCCGCGCCGCGGTGATCGAAGAGGGCGTGGCTGCGCTCGCCTTCGACTATGCCCGACGCCATCACATGCTCGACGGTGTCAACGTGCTCGACTTTCAGCTTCTGCGCACGATCAACGACATGACCTCGCATCTTGAAGTCAAGCAATGCACGACCGGCGAATGGGAGCAGGCGATTCTGCAGGGCTTTAAGGTGTGGCGTGCCGTCCTGGCCACGCGTGGCGGTCGGATCGCAGTCGATCTCGACCAGCGCCGCGTCGACTATCTCGGCCCGGCCCGGGCAGATCAGGCCGGTTCGGCGCCTTCGCCATGAGGCTTACCGCCGATTGCGATAGCGCTCGCCATGGCCGTCACGCTGGTATGGCTGATGCTGAGCCGCCATTCGATAACCCCAAGTTCGGTGGCCGCCTTTGCAGCACCACCCGTAAGTCGGACTTGCGGCGGCCCACCCGCCGCGCGATAGGTGATCACGTCGGAGAACGCCACGCCAGCTCCGAAGCCCGTGCCCAGTGCCTTCAGAACAGCCTCCTTGGCAGCGAACCGGCCCGCCAGCCGCTCAACTCGGTCAGGTCCATCGCCGACCTCGTCGATCTCCTCCCGCACGAAACAACGTGGAAGCAACGGATCGCGTGGATCCTCGATCCAACGCCGCATCTCCGCGATTTCCACGAGATCGATTCCGTGCCCAACAATGTTCATACCCCCCGCCGACCTCCGTCGCTCGTTCTGCCCAACCACGCGCCCAGGATAGCAACAACGATATGTCCTGGCGGTCGGGGACTACGGCCGCGATGAACACCCTATCGGGGCAAGATATGCCATGACCAAGACGGACGCGATGTTCTGGAGCGGCGAAACCCTACGCGAGCGATTGGCACCACTGATAGAGCCTTTCGAGCCCGACCGGGTCGATTGCGCCGCTTATACCTTGTCCGTCGGTGGCGAAGTCTATGTGTCGCCGAATGATCAATCCGTCGACCCGACGACCGTCACGGTGCGCAAGCTCGCTCCGGGGGACGCGTTCACTGTCCCGCCCGGTCAGTTCGCGTTCCTGCTCACCGAGGAAATCGTCGCTGTACCGGCCGATGCTCTTGCCTTCATTTCTATCCGGGCAAAGACCAAGTTCCGTGGCCTCGTTAACGTCTCGGGGTTTCACGTCGATCCGGGCTACCG
>JBAUYV010000521.1:0-45047 GCA_049584975.1 Xanthobacteraceae bacterium
CCGCGCTCGCGCCGTCTCCGCAACCCCGGCCAGCTCCGACGGCGCGAGCGCTACCGCCAAAACACGCCGCCCGAAGGGGTCAAAATTGGACGCCGATCGGGGGTCAAATTTGAACGCCGATTGACAATGATGAGTTGGCAAAACTGCTCGCCGCCATTACCGACGAGGTACGCGCCTGGGCGGCTGGCGCTCGCGCGAGTGCAGCCGCAGAATTTTCAGGCGGAATCTTCTACGCACAAAAGCATTTGCCGAAGCACCAAGTGGCGGGTGCGGTGCGCGCGCTCAGGGAAGCGTACCAAGCGGCTTTGGCCGCAATCGCGCAAAGGGCGCAGGTTGAGCTTTTGGCGCGGCGTGCGGCCGTAATTCATACCCGTCTCCGTCCACGCAGAGCGGCACGCCCATCGTCGAGACCGAAGCCGCTTGACCGACCGCGCCGGACCTAAGGACCCGTATTTGCTTGTTTTTGATAGCAAACAAAGACGGTTACGCCATTGATGAATGTTTTGACGGTGCGCAAGCCGCCTTGCTAGCGTTGCCTATTATTGAAACCAATTTGTTTGGTTTATTAAATGCCTTATCCGAGTTGGCGTGGTCTGTAGCCACCTGAAAATCGTAAATATGACGCTGATCGAATCGTCGCATGCTTCGGTGCGATGGTGCGTCGCGAACTTAAATATCTCGAATCCATGCGGGAATATGGGCAGCAGATTCTGCGCGCCCGTGCCGAAAATGCGGACGAGCCCATTGAGTGGGAATGGGCGCGTGTCATTGGCGGCGACGTTCCCGAAGTTCCTAGGGCCTGTAGGGATTTGGGTCGAGACCCACGTTGAACGGCGTATCCCAGTAGCCTGGCACCCGCGCCATGAAGGGCTGCTTTACCGGTTCTACGAAACAAAGCATCTGACCCCTTGGCATGGCGCGTATTTCCTCGGGCCGCAACAGTGGTACGCTTTGCGGGCCACGTGAGCGGCGGCCAATTCCGCCATCGCTCGGTCCCTCGCTCTCGCTTTCGACGATGATCGTCTTGCTACCGGTCAGCCGCGAAAGATATTCCGATGTAAAGGTACCTCGGGGCGCAAATGCTGTGAGGGCCCCACTCGCGTCCATGAAATTTTCCCATCGATCTGCATAGAGTTCCTTCAAGTCTGAGAGGCTTTGCACGAACGGCCACAGCTGGATGCCATAGCCGCGCGTCATATTCATAGCGGTTGCGATCAGCGGCAAATGATCGAGCTGTGCGAATTCGTCGAGAATAAACAAGGCTGGAGGAAGGGTGGCGCTTGGCGGCGTCGCGAGCAGCTCGCGCAAAGCCGATGCGATGATAAGCCGAAGCCAGTTGCTGTGGCTCTCCAGATGCGTTGCCGGCAGCACAAGATAAACGGTCACAATCTCCTTTTTCATGTCCGCAAAATGGAATCCGTTCAAGCTGGCGAGATCGCGCGCGATGGGTGGACTATCAATAAATTTCGTCTCGTTGATGGAGGTGCTTATCACATCCAGATTTGACCGCACATCTAGTTTGAAGCGTGTGGCCTTGGCCCTTAAGGGCTCGAAATCGCTCAAAGTCATGTCGATGATGGTCCGCGCGAGCCCACTGGCGTTTCCGGCCTTATCGACACCGAATTCCTCGGTCAGCATACGCCGTACGTTGGCGAGGCTCGCGTCTCCGCGATGCTTGAGTAGTTCGTGCATCACGAGCGCCGTCACGAGGTCGTGGGCCGATCCCGAAAAGAATCGCCCATTACCGCCTTTTTCCTGCTTGACCAGCGACTGCGCAATAATCGTGCAATCGTCGGCGAAATTATCTCGATCCATACGGACCGTCGCGAGCGGATTGAATCCATCGCTTTTGAGCCACGGCCGAGTGTCGGCAAAAAGGTCGAATGGATTGAGCATTACGACGCGGCCGAACTGCGCACGCTTACGCGCCGTAATCGCGGCTGCTTCGCCCTTGGGATCGACAATCAGGATTGATCGGCGAAGCCTCGAAAGATTGGGAATAATGAGCCCAGTACCTTTGCCGGAGCCTGTGCGGCCTATTGATACGATAGGTTCCTCGATCTGATAACCAACACGTTCAGCCGCTATCTGTGGCCGATCTGGGTCAAGATAGTGCCCGAGATAAATCCCATTCTTCTGCGACAGCAATTTTGCGTCGCGCAGTTCTCTTTCCGTGGCTAGTCGTGCCTTGCCGTGAGAGTCTTCACTCAGCCCCGAGCCGCCCAACATACTAACAATCGGCCCAAGGCCGCGTGCGAGCAGCAGGTAGCCGCCAAATCCCGTCCCCACAGCAAGCACGAATATTCCCGGCTCTATCGCCCAAGTTCCCCAGATTACGAGAAGGCCAACGCCGCCGCACAAAAGACCTTCGAGCATGACCTTCGTTTTCACTGCCATAGTGGCAAGGCCGCTCACGGCGTGAATGCCTGATGAGAGTCCAAACCGTCGCCACAGATTTGCAATTGCGCCGAGTACGGCGAAAGAGCCACACCAGTGATCCATGGCTGTTCTTGAAACGATGTCATGGGTCCAAAAAAGATACACGGCGTAGCAAACATACCCGCCGATACAGCCAAAGAAAGCACCCCACATTATTAGGTCCAAAGCAGCGAGAAGAGGGTACTCGCGCCGTTTGTTGGCAACCTCTGAAAGGCCGAAAAAAGCAAAACATCCCGACATAAAGGCCAAACAGAACAGTTTGGCAGAGGCTGGTGCAGAATCCGCGCTCGTAAATTTGATGAAGCCGAATGCGATAACCAGGCCTACCATTGCATCGAGGAAAGCCTTGGTGCGGTATGGACCCCAAAACGCGAAGAACTTCGGAAACTCGCCCTCGCTGCGAAGGTCAAGAAGAAGCGTCTTCAGCGCTTCATAGAGGCCGAAAGCCACCACAGGCACGAACAACCATTTGCCCAGATCGGGCGGCAACGCATTTGTGCCCAGCCATACCAGGAGCGCCCAGCCGCCGAAAAAAACAATCCCGGCTGCAAGGCTCTTCTGAATTCCCACACCGACGTAGCGCGCGACCGTCCCATGCTCAGCCGTAATGGCCATTTGCATTTCCGTTCTCAAGGACGCCGCGAGGCAATGAAATCTCAGCCTTGGGTTGCGGGCAACTTGTTCCTCTTTGGAAGTTCCGACGTGGTTAACGTCGTCGCGCTTGGCAGCGTCCTATAAACGCGCCGTCCACTCTCCGATCCTTGCGAGTATTTGCTCGAAGGTCGGCTTGTTGCCGAAGTATAAGGCGGTGCTCGCGTTATAGGCGTCGGTATATATTTCGCGGGTCTTCGGATCGTTCAGAATGAACCCCTGATTTTGCGCTATATTTGGATTATCGCCGCCGCGAAATCTCTTTTTCTTGTGTGCTAGGTATTCAGTCGTGCCGATAAATGCCTGGACGTCTGAGCGTTGCAGCAGGTTATAGACATCGTAGTAGTGCCGCATGAAATCGACGGGCGATTCACCCGTCTCTTGCTGCCTGCGGAACTTCGTTGAAATGGTTTGCAGCTTCTCGACGAAGGTATATCGAGGATCATAGCAAGCGACGCCCTTCGCGCGATTGTCTATGACATCCACCTTCTTGGCGATCGCGTAGTCGTAAACCCATGAGCTGATGTCCTTGGCACTGTTGGGGGACACCTCGTCGAATCCGGCTTCCAGCAAAACACCGGGTCTTAGTCCCTCCATTACCGGCGTCGTTGTCTTGTAGAAGAGCCGGATGCCCGCGCTGGTCATTGCCTTGTTGTCGAATGCCGTATCGCGCTCGGCCTTTTCGATGCCATCGATACTGATTTTCCTTGCCACCCAATCGTAGAATTCCTTGCGGGCTTTGATGTCCTTGGGCTTGTTGTGGTTGCGGCCCGTCCTGACCTCGCGTTCCTTCGGAGGCTCGATGCGGATGTCAATGTCTTCCGAAAATCGGTTGATGACCTGATGCCCCTTCGATAGCGACGTCCCTCCCTTGAGCTGAAACGTGAAATTCATTTTCTGCAAGCCGTAGAGACTATGCATAATCCAATAGTCTTTTTCGACGAGGGCGGGATCGATAGTACGTTCCCGCGCAACGATGCGTATCAGCTCAGGGAATTCCGGATGGTTATGAAGGAAATCAGCCGGCATGAGGCGCCGTAGCATTCAACGCGTCGGTGAAGAACTTCTTGGTTCTTACGTTACCGTACGCATGAGCGGCGCGCTGGAGTTTCGGCACATCAAATGTCGACACTTTTTGCTTCACCCGCGCGAGCACTTCGTTGCGACTTTCCGCGAGCTGATCGAGATTGTTCACGAGATCAATCAGCAGGAATTCCCTGCTCACCTTTTTCGGAAAGGATGGCTTCATGCGGAAATCAAATTTTCGCCCGCCCAACACGAAACCGCCGTGTCGTTTGTGATTGTAGACGACGGTCTTGTCGTAAAGCTGCGTTGTTCCAACCCCAAGGCTGTTGTAGGCGTTAGGCGAGGCCAGGAGGAAGCGGTCGTCCTTCAAGAACGTGCCAACCAGCTTGTCGTCTTCCGGCGGCGCTTTTCCGAACGCAGTCTCTTTCGGATAAAGATAAAGCCCGCCAGCCAGCTTGGTGAGGGTGCCATCGCCCACCAACTGCTTCAGATGACGATCGACAGCATTCGACCATCGGGCCAAGTCCTCACGTCGGTAGACTTGTCCGGGTCGTAGATGCCTCTTGAGTTCCTGGGCTTTTGTCATGGGTATAATATAGGCTGATCTGGCCCCTATTGCAAGTTTTTTCATTGAAAAATCATGCACAAACGCCTTCAAATACATGAAATACAAGGATAATGTTCAACGATAACCTCGATGTCAGTTGCCAAAAATGCTTTGGCGATGCATTTCTGCTTGCCGTCGCAAGCGTAACCGAAAAAGCGCTGAAGCTTCAGCGCCCGCTGCCGGACGGCATGCTCAAAATCGTCGCGATTGGAGAGAAAGAGGACCACGCCGCCTGACAGGAGGTCGAGATGTCCGTGACCAACTATGTCGCCTTGCCGTTCCTTGAACGGAAGACGGCGTCGCGCGGGGACCTGCACTCACGATCAGCAGCTATCCCCTGGATGAATATTTCGCCCAGTTCAGCCTCACATAATCAGCTACGCCCCGCGCAGGAGCATACGGCGGATAGATTTTGAGAAAATCCTGCAAATCTTCATCGCAATCATGTCGGCGAAATAAGTCCGAGAATTTTAACAAATACAAAAAGGCGATAGCGGGTGATCGAGACATACCTTGGTTGCAATGAACCAGTATCTTCCTAAAAGTAATGTTCTGATGAATATCATCCAATGCCGCATCTATAATTTCAGCTGGTATGTAATTGACATCGGGGGCGTCCACCAAATTTAGAATCAAACGTCCTGGCCGCCGGGCGATCAGATATTCGGGATGGTCTTTAGGTGCGGCTCGCCCCGAGTAGCCCAACGCTTGTCGATGATAGGGTTCTTTACAAGCATGAACAATAAACCAACTGCCCCGGTCGCGAATGGAGGCGTCATCGTCTTGCGAACCGACAAACAGATTAGGATGAACTTCAATAATGAGTTTCCCCCCCAATGCCGTTTTCTATAGCGGTGTCCCAATATGTTGGAAGCCTAGCTGTTTATTTACGTTCTTTCAAATAAACTCCCGCGCGGTCTTTCAGCGTTGCAGTTCAAACCAGCCTGCCTGAGTGTTTTGCCGCCCCTTGAAAAAGCCCTTCCTGCCTAGTTGGGACTGTGCGGTGTTGCGTGCGTGCCTCGAACTCTATTTGACTTTTGAACTTTAAGAGAAGAACATAATAAGAACATCCTCTGCGAGGGACAATCATGGGTGTGTCAGTTATTATTGGCGTTTCCATGCTTTTTGCGGCGCTTGGAATGGCGCTGGGCATCGTGCTGGGGCGCTATGTGTGGCCCAACACGCCGGCCGTGGACCCCGCCGCGCTCGGCGCCTTGGAGGCGGAACTCGCGCGCCTTGGGCAGGAATGCGGTATGTGGCGAGCCCGCGCCGGGGAATTTGAAGCAAGCTTTAAGGTGGTGAGCGCGGAGGCCCGACGACAAGGCGAAGAGAATGCGCGGCTTTCGGAACGCGCGATACGGCTCGCAGCGCAGCTCACCGAACAAACCGATCTTGCCCGCGACATCGAGACCCGGCGCGACGCCGCCGTGAACGAGGCCACTGGCCTCAAAGCCGAAGTTGCGACGCTGAAAGAGCGAGAAAGCGCTCTCAACGACCGGCTAAACAAGCAAGCCATTCAGCTCGCAGAATTGCAGAGGCAGCTCACGACCGAGTTTGAGAACATCGCCAATCGTATTCTCAAGGCCACCAGTGCCGAGCTGTCGCAGAACTCGGAACAAAAGCTTGGCACTATCCTCGATCCGCTGCGTCAGCGTATCCAGGAATTTCAGCAGAAGGTCGAAACGACGTTCGCTGCCGAAACGCGCGAGGTTCTTTCGCTCAAGGAGCAAATCAATACGATGGTGGCGACCAGCACCTCCATCGGGAACCAGGCAGACGGACTCGCCAAGGCATTGCGTGGAGATTCGCAACGTATCGGACGATGGGGCGAAATCATCCTGGAGCGCATCCTTGAAACATCCGGCATGAAAGAAGGCCGCGAATATGTCTCGCAAGGCCGTGGGCTCGGGCTTAAAAGCGACGACGGAAGCGTGCAGAAACCCGACATCATTCTCATGCTGCCGGAGCAGCGTGCGATCATCATCGACTCCAAGGTTTCGCTAACGTCCTACGAACGGCTCATCGCGGCGGAAAACGATGACGAACGTACCGAATGTCAGGCGCAATTTGTGCGCGATGTCCGAGTGCACATCGATGCGCTCGGCAACAGACGCTACCAAGACAACAACAAACTCATCGCGCACGAGTATGTCCTGATGTTTGTTCCAATCGAAAGCGCGCTGGCTGCGGCAATTGATGCTGATCCCGAGCTATTCAGCTATGGATGGAACAAGCGCGTGGTCTTGGCCGGACCGCTCAATCTCTTAATGACAACGCGGACTGTTGCATCGATCTGGCGTTACGAACTTCAGGGGCAGAACGCGCAGGAAATCGGGCGTCTGGCCGGCGATCTTTGTGACAAGATCAGCATGAGCGTCGCGGACCTTCACTCGGTCGAGGACAAGATCAATGGCGCCTTGGAGGCGCAGAAGGACGCCATCAAGCGGCTCTCGACCGGAAAAGGCAACGCTCTCTCGATCGGCGAACGTATTCGCGGGTTAGGCGTAAAAACAAAGCGCCCAACGCCGGCGGTTCAGGTGGATGGAGTCCCGATCACAATCGTCGCCAACGAACCCGACGAGACCTCCGCTGCGGCGGAAGATGATACCGGGATTCCCGAAACCTCGGCTCAGCCTTTGCCGTAACGCCACCGGAGTTCGCCGCACTGGCACTGAACCCATTCCTTATTTGCTGCATCGGCCAACCACAGCGGCTGATTACATCCGGCACATTGGAAAACATCTAAGGCCTTCTCGCACGCCTCGATTAGCTTTGCAGCTTCCGGCCGCACCACGTCGGGCGAGTGGGAGCTGCGATTGCCCCAGGACACGAGCAGCCGCCTCGCGCCATCGAGTTCCTCCAACCCTGCGGTATAGCACGGGTATTCCGTACCACATTTCTTCTGGAGGCATTTCTTGCCGTCTGCGATCAACCTATCGAGAAACTCGCTCCACATCCGGTGATCGTTGCGCTCGCCGCGCAGATAGGGCAACCGGACTTGCAATCTTTCGGCAATCAGCGCGAGTTCAATGTCCATGATCTTGCGCGCATCGTTGCCCGCGGAATCGGGCCGGTCTTTCAAATTCGCGCGCGCGTCGTCGAACGATGCCGTTCTCTCCGACCAGCGAATCCCGAGTTCGGGAGTTTCATAGGGCAACAGCGCCTTAAAGCCCCACTGCTTCCCGTCGAGCTGGTGCCGCAACTCGGCGTACCAGTCCCGGTCATGCGTGAAGATGATCACCTGGCGGTCGACGAACTGGCTTTTCAGCAAATCAACGATCATGCCGCGGTGATTACGGTCGAGGCTGACCACCACGTCGTCGAGGATGAGCGGCCGGTCGTTTCCGGCCTCGCGCTTGGCGAGTGCGAGAAAGATGCAAAGGCCCAGGCTGTTGCGGTAGCCCTCGGACAGTGTGAGGCGTGGCGAATCCTGATCCTTGCCGTGGAAGCGCAGCGCAATATCGATCGCTTTATCTTCGTCGGGCAAATACAGCCGCACGTTTTCGATAGGCTCGCCGGGATGCAGCGCCTTCCACATATCGCCGATATCTTCGGAGATTTCACCGATTACCTCCTCAGAGCGCTCGCGAATTTCGGAGCGGATACCGGCTTCGACGGCGTTGATAAAGGCGATCAGGCCTTCGACCCGCGCGATTTCGGCAGCGAGCACCTGCGCTTCGAATACCGATTTTGCCGCATCGATCGTGGCCTTGTCCGTTGACAACTCGGCAATGTCGGGAGGCGCGGCGCGTGACGCCTCAGCGGCTGCAGTCACGACCGGCGGGCAATGCGTCACGATCGCCACGAGATCGTCTTCGTGCAGTGACCGCCGGTAGGATTCGGGATCGCACCCTTCAATCCATTCGAGATCGGCCTTGAGCGCAAGTTCCTTCGTCGTGGCGCACCAATCAGCGAGTTCGCCCTTGCCGAGTGCCGCCTTGAGCGCCTTCAATCGGTCGATCAGCGCGCTCACTGCATTGCGCCTCTCTTCGAACACAGCGATGATGTTACCAAGGCGCTGCTGCTCCGCCTTGATATGCGCCTTGAACTCACTCGCCGCGACCGGCTTCCCGCACGCGGGGCAATGAATCTCATCTGCGTCATCCAGCAGCGTGGCAAGAGCGTCTGCCGATTGCAGTACTGCAAGCTTCTCGGTGATCAGCGGCTCCACCGAGTCCGCGAGCTGCGCGTTCGCATCGCGCACCGCCTTGACCGCATGGGGGAAATCCAATTCCGCAAGAGCCTGCAACGCAAAATGCCGTTGGTTCTCCGCCGTGAGCGCGCCAATCCTGCTTACGAGCGCCGCTTCCAGTTCCTTGCAGCGGTCGAGCGCCGCCGAAGCCTGGCCTGCCTGACAGTATTTTCTGTAAAGCGTGTCGATCTTCGCCTCGATCGCGGCGTCGCTATCATTGCCGAAGACCTGCTTGCGCTTGGTCGTGATTTGGCTGAGCGCGCCTTGTTTCTGGGGGAGCCTGGCTTCACGCTCCACTGACCTGGTGAGCTGGCGCAGGTTTTCTGCGGCTACCTCCAGCTCATGTAGCCCAAATAGAGGCAGCAGCGCCGAATACTTCTCGCCCTTGCGGCTGCGGATGAACTCGGCGACTTCATCCTGCCGAAGTACGGTGCGCTGATAGTCCCAATCCTGCATCCCGATCGCATCGGCGCCTGCCCGCGTATGCGTGCCGTTCCGTGCAATCTTCACATTCAACTCGGAATCATCCTTGAACGTGATGCAGAACTCCGTGTTGCAGTTCGCGGGCGTATGCGTGTTCGGGATCGCTCTTTCTTGGTTGCGCCCACTGTATTCGGAGACTAGGTGGCCGATCTTCCCGCCCTTAATCCCGTATTCGATCGAGTCGACAAATGAGGATTTGCCCGCGCCGTTGCATCCGTAGATGCCCATTGACTTGCCTTCGGCGTCGAGCGTGACCGGATCGGCCGCGCCACGAAACCACGCAAGACGAAGCGCTTTGATCCTCATGGCGCGGCCTCCGTCTTCGGCGGATCGCTTGCAGCGATCAGTGCGCGCGCGAGGTCGGCAAGCTCCGCGTTGCGCAATGCGCGCTCACGCATCGTCCCGATTAATTCCGTTTTCAGGCGCGACGCCACCGCCTCCTCTACCGGCCTGGCGGTCCGCGCTTCCAGAATTCGTCTTGCGATCCAATCCAAAGGAACCGTCCTGACCGAAATTCAGATTGGCCACTTATACCATGGTCATTATCATTTGACGTTCTTTGAGGTGGAGCCTACCGGGAATGCCCTTAGCTTCGGTGATGGACTACGGCAAACGGCGCGCAAAAATATCCTGCTTGCGCGCGAACCGGACACTGGATCGGGTGTTCACCCGGCAGGTGAGGCGTCTGCCTCGGACGGGGCGCTTTCGCCCCTTTTGTGTCAGGGTCGTTGAGACCCGAATCGGTTTCGTGGCTTAAGGGCCTAAAACAGGCAAAAACTACACATTTTCTTACACATAGCCAAGCGTGAAAGTAAAAAACATTAATACTTTCAAGGCTTTCATTTTACCCGTGAGACACTTAAAATCCGTTGGGGGGTACCCCCGTGTGCCGGTTCGATTCGGACCGCCCGCACCAGCATATCTCGCAGCGTTCAAAACGGAATAGACCTCAATCTCCCTTCTAATTGTCGCAAGACTTCAAAATGACTTCGCTTTCGATGGGCTTGGTAAAGCGCGTCGACCGGCTGCCGAAACCCTCTCGTGCGGCGGAGGCGATGCAGCCATTGTTCGAAACGACATCTTGTAGCGCAGCCGTCGCATTAATTTGGCAGGTTTTTTCTTTGTTGAATTTTCATCACTGGGCGAGCAGGCTCTCACACCTGTCTCATCTCGATTTGGGGCGAAATATCCAAAATGACCTACACAACTTCTAAACAGGCCTTTTCAACGGCAAATAATGAATGAAAATCAATGTCTTCCTCCCCGTTCATTCCCGCGCAAGCGGGAATCCATTTTGGTGTCATTGCGAGAAGCGAAGCGACGAAGCAACCCAGTCTTCGCAGCAAAGACTGGATTGCTTCGCTTCGCTCGCAATGACGGCGGATGCCATGGCCAGTCATGCCACCCCTCCGCGGAAGCGGCGGCGGTATTCGGCATCGTAGAGCGCGCTGTCGCGAAAATCTTCTGCGGCGAGGGCGCGCCCGACCAGGATCAGCGCGGTGCGCTCGATCCGCGCTTGCGATACCTGCGCGCCAATGTCCGCAAGCGTTCCACGCAGGATGCGCTGTGCGGGCGAACTTGCTTTAAAGACCACCGCGGCCGGGCAATCCGGGCCATAGAACGGCGTCAGCTCTTGCACGATCTTTTCGATGGCGTGGATTGCGAGATGGATGACGAGTGTCGCGCCGCTTGCGGCGAATGCCGCCAGTTTCTCCCCCTCGGGCATCCGCGAGGCGCGGCCGGCGACGCGGGTCAGCACTACGCTTTGCGCGATTTCAGGCACCGTCAGCTCGCACTCCAGCGCGGCGGCCGCCGCCGCGAAAGCCGGCACGCCGGGCGTAAGCGTATAGGGAATGCCGCGGCGCTCCAGCCGGCGCAGCTGTTCGGCGAGCGCGCTATAGATCGACAGATCGCCCGAATGCAGCCGCGCCACATCTTGACCCGTCGCGTCCGCGGCAACGAACTCGGCTTCGATCTGATCGAGCGACAGCGGCGCCGTGTCGACGATGCGTGCGCCAGGCGGACAAAAGCCGAGCAATTCGCGCGGCACGATCGAGCCGGCGTAGAGACAGACCGGACAGCGCGCGATCAGATCGCGCCCGCGCACGGTGATGAGATCCGCGGCGCCCGGTCCCGCGCCGATGAAATGCACGGTCATGGCTTGGTCCATAGCCATTGGGTGACCGGCATCGCAGGCCGCCAACCGGTCATCTGGCCAACCGCGTCCGTGCGCGCGATCGCGATGCGGATAAGTTCGCCGCCCAGCGCCGCGTGGCGGGCCAAGAGCAGCGCTTCGGTTTCGAGCGTCACCGCATTCACGACCAGGCGGCCGCCCGGCCTCAGCGCGCGCGCCGCGCTGTCGAGCACCCCCGCGTCAGTGGCGCCGCCGCCGACAAAGACGGCGTCGGGCGTTGCCAAGCTTGAAAGCGCGGCGGGCGCTGCAGCTTCCACTACTTCGAGGCCGGGCACGCCAAACGCAGCGGCGTTGCGGCGGATGCGCGCGGCGCGGTCGGCGCGTTGCTCGATAGCGATGGCGCGCGTGGACGGATCGGCCAGCATCCACTCGATAGCGACCGAGCCCGATCCGGCGCCGACGTCCCAGAGCAGTTCGCCATGGCAAGGCGCCAGCGATGAGAGCGTCACCGCGCGCACCTCGCGCTTGGTAATCTGGCCGTCGTGCTCGAACAAATCATCTGCGAGGCCCGAGGTGCGCGCCAACACGCGCGCGGCAGGCGAAGCCTCGACTTCGATCGCGACCGTGTTGAGCGCATCCACGGCTCCAAAGCTGTAATCGCTCGCACGTGTCGCGCGGATGCGCTCCCGCGGCGCGCCCAGCGCTTCCAGTATCGTCAGGCGCGACGCCCCAAAGCCTGTATCGGCCAGGAGCTTTGCCAATGCGGCTGGTTCTTCGCCATCGGAGGTCAATACAAAGATGCGCGCCCCGGCCTGCAGGTGCGGGCGCAGCAGATCGAGGGTGCGGCCGTGCACCGACAGGAGCGCCGTTTGCGGCAGCGACCAGCCGAGCCGCGCGGCGGCCAGACTGAACGCCGAAGGCGCCGGGATCACGTTCATCTCGCGCACATCGATTTTTCGCGCGAGCACGGCGCCGACGCCGTAATGAAAAGGATCGCCCGAGGCAAGCACGCAGACCTGCCGCCCGCGATGCTGCACCACTTCGTCAGCCGCTCCGTCGAACGGACTCGGCCATGGCCGCGCCGCGCTGCGAATGAGCGGCGCCGCCAGCGCGAGATGGCGCCGCCCGCCGAATACGATTTCGGCCGTGCCGATGAGCCCCCGCGCAGTTGCGCTCAATCCCTCGACGCCATCCTCGCCGATGCCGACGATGGACAGCCAGCGCGGCGATGCGGCAGTCTCGCGCTCGATCGCGTCAGGAACCGGCATGGCTAAAGTTCTCATCCTTGGCGGCACGACGGAAGCGCGGCAATTGGCGGAACGGCTCGCTCAACGCGCCGGCCTTGACGTGATGCTGTCGCTCGCCGGTCGCACGGCATCGCCGGTTCCCCACGCCGTGCCAATCCGCGTCGGCGGTTTTGGCGGCGCCGAGGGCCTGGCCGACCATCTCGCCGGGGAGCATGTCGACGCCTTGATCGACGCTACGCACCCCTATGCGAACATCATTTCGGAGAACGCCGCCGCTGCCGCGCGCAAAGCCGCCGTGCCATTTGTGGCGCTGCGCCGGCCGCCCTGGAGCGCCGTCCCGGGCGACCGATGGATCGAGGTCAGCGACGCCGGTCCGGCGGTGGACGCCATTGGACAGGAATGCCGCAACGTCTTTGTTGCTGTCGGCCGCAACGAACTTGCGCCTTTTACAAGCGCGCCGCAGCACCGTTATCTGATCCGCAGCGTCGATCCGGTGGACCCGTCGCTGTCGCTTCCACTTGCAACCTACATCGCTGCGCGCGGCCCGTTCAGCGAAGCGAACGACCGCGCGCTGATGACACAGCACAAGATCGAAGTCGTCATATCCAAGAACAGCGGCGGCAGCGCGGCTTACGGCAAGATCGCTGCGGCGCGCGCGCTTGGCATTGAGGTGATCATGCTGCGCCGGCGGCCGGCTCCGGATGCACCCAGCGTGGACACCATCGAGGACGCGCTCGCCTGGCTCGATCATGCGCTCACCTCCACGGCGGCACGAGGCGTATAGACGAGCGGTGACTTTCCGGGGCGCGCGATGACCCTGGTCTCTCGCGAGCCGACGATGACCAGCGTCGCCATGTCGGCATTCTTGGCATCGGCCGCGTCGAGCGTCGTTACGTCAACGCGCTCATCCGGCCCTCCGACGGCGCGGCCGAACACCACCGGCGTCGTTGGCGGCAGGTGCCGGCGCAACCGCATGAGCGCGTTGCCGAACTGCCGAGGCCGCGCCCGCGATACGGGATTGTAGAGCGCGATGACAAAGCCCGCGCTGGCCGCAGCATCGAGCCGGCGCTCGATCAGCTCCCACGGCTTGAGATTGTCGGACAGTGAAAGCGCGCAGAAATCGTGGCCGAGCGGCGCGCCGATTAGCGCCGCGACGGCAAGCATGGCAGTAATCCCGGGAATGAAGGCGACGTCGAGGGCGCGCCACGCCTCAGGTCCGGTCTCGATGGCTTCGCAGACGGCGGCCGCCATGGCGAAAACGCCCGGGTCGCCGCCCGACACGATAGCGACGTTGCCGTCGCGAGCCGCATGATCGAGTGCCGCTGCGGCGCGCGCCGCCTCTTCCCGATTATTGGACGGATAGTGAACCTGGTGGCGGCGGATCGGCACCCGGGCGAGATAGGGCGCATACCCGTAGACGGCCTCGGCGGCGCAGAGGGCCTCGTCGGCGTCCGGCGTCAGATAGCGCGGATCGCCCGGTCCCAAACCGACGACGGTGAGAGTTCCAGTCATGGGCGTTGCTTCATAAGCGTTGGTTCATGGGCGTCGCTCCCAGCCGGGTACCAGGACGACCGCAAAGTACGCGGCCTCGTCGTCGGTTTTAGCGGCGAGCGGAATCATCTTCGCATCCGCCATCGTGCCGCGCTCGACGTAGATCGCGCGCTCAAGCCGTCCGCTGCATTTGAGTGCACGGCGCAGCTTGGGCAGATGCCGACCGACTTTCATCACCACGGCCGCGTCGGCATCAGCAAGGCGGCGCGTAAGCTCGTCTTCGGGCAGCGTTGCCGGAAGCACTATGAAAACGTCGTCGCCCTGCGCGATCGGCAGTCCCGCCGCCGACCAGCAGCCCGACATGCCGGTGATGCCGGCGATGACCTCGGTTGCGAAACGCGGCGCGAGCCGCGTGTGCAGGTGCATGTAGGAGCCATAGAACAGCGGATCGCCCTCACAGAGCACGACCACCGCGCTGCCAGTGTCAAGATGCGCTGCGATTGTTGCGGCAGCGCTGTTGTAAAAGTCACGGATGGCGTCGCGGTAGCCGCTGCTGCACGTCGGCATCTCGGTGGTGACCGGATATAGGAGCGGTAGCTCGGTTACTCCGGCGCGCAAGTGCGGCGCGGCGATGGCGCGCGAATGGCTCTCGTTTCCGGCCTTGGCGAAGAACGCGATCACGTCAGCTTCGCCGAACGCGCGCATGGCCTTGAGCGTTACCAGTTCCGGGTCGCCCGGCCCGACGCCGACGCCGATCAGTTTCCCAGCCGTCGCATTCATAGCCCAGCCCTCGCCAGCGCGTTGACGGCGGCGGCCGTCATGGCGCTGCCGCCCATGCGCCCGCGCACGATGAGGAACGGCACGCCGCGCGGATCGGCGGCGAGCGCCGCTTTCGATTCTGCGGCGCCGACGAAACCGACCGGCATGCCGATGATGGCGGCCGGTTTCGCTGCGCCATTTTCGATGAGGTCGAGCAGACGGAACAACGCGGTTGGGGCGTTGCCGATCGCCACCACGGAACCGGCGAGGCGATCGAGCCAGAGATCAAGCGCCGCCGCCGAACGCGTCGTGTCGAGGGCTTTGGCCAGCGCCGGAACACGCGCATCGTTGAGCGTGCAGATCACGTCGTTGCGCGCCGGTAAGCGCGCGCGGGTCACTCCGTGCGCCACCATTTCGGAGTCGCACAGGATCGGAGCGCCGGCCGCGAGCGCGCCGCGCGCCGCCGCGACGAAGCCGGGTCCGAATAGAATGTACTGCACCACATCCACCTGGCCGCAGGCGTGGATGATGCGCACCGCGACGTCCGCTTCCTCGGCGGAGAAGCGCGACAGGTCGGCCTCGGCCCGGATAATTGAGAACGAGCGCTCGTAGATCGCCGCGCCGTCGCGCAGATAAGCCGAGCGCTCAGACATGGCGGGCCTCGCGAGCGGCGTTCACAATCGCCGCCGGCAATTGATCCGCGGCGACAACGGCGAACGTTTCGTCGCCCGCCGATCCGTTGGCGACAAGGGCGCAGCCCGCTGCTGTGCCGACGACGGTCAACGCAGCCGGTGCGGCAAGCGCGCAACCCTTGGCGCAGCCGGAGATATGGATTTTAAACGAGTCGTCAAGAAAGCGAGCGGCGATCTCAGCGATGCGTGGCGCCATGGCGCGGGCCGCAATGTGCGCGGACGCACAAATCGGCGCGCCGGCGCAGGCGATGACGTGCCGGCGCGGGTCCTCGGCGCGCACGATGAAGCCAAGGCTTTCTGCGCCGGTGGTGAAAGTCGTTGCCGACTCGCGCGTGAGGCCGATGGCGATGAGCGTGCGGCCCGGTGCGATCCGCACGCCGCGGGCGCCGGCCGCCTCAGCAGCGTCCGCCAATCGCTCCAACGTCGCCGCTTCGGCATGGCCGAAGGCGAGGCCAATTCCACGCGCGTAGGAACCGTCGCGCAAGGAGTGGAGGTCGATTGCCGTTTTCCGCTCATTCCCCCGCAAGCCCCCTCCCTTGCCCTCCCCCGCAAGCGGGGGAGGGAGGGGTGGGTCCCCGCTTTCGCGGGGACGAGCGGCTAAGAGCAACCCGCTGATAGACTCGCAAAACTGTTGAATCTCTTCGGCCGCGAGAACGTCGCGTGCACGAGTTGCGTGCCCGTGCCTTGCCATGACTTCGAGCAGCCGGATGGCGGCTTCGACACCATTTGAGAGCGCGACAGCGCCGAGAGGAACCGCACGTCTCGCGTCGCCCCCAACGGCAACATCCAGCGTCACATCGCCATTTGCCTGTTGTGCGCACAGGCGAATGTCGGCGGAGAGGCCTTCAAGATTAAGCGCGCCGCCACCGTCGATTGCCACCGAGACTTTTGGCGCGAGCCTGCGGGGGAGGGAGGTTGCGCAGAGCGCGCGGCGTAAATCCGCGGCGAGAGTTCCGGCGTCGATAAGTTCATCGGGATCAAGACCGGCGAGTGGGTTGGCGATGACCGGAACGCCGTCTTCCGTCGCGATGCCAAGTGACGCGATGGCATCTGCGAAGCGCGGCGCAGATGCCGCACTCAATCCCCGCACCTGGATGCTGCCGCGCGCGGTGATTTCAACGACGCTGTTGCCATGCTGCCGCGCGGCCGCGCACAGTTTTCTGAATGCGGCAACCGAGACAGTGCCGATCGGACGCAGCCGCACCAACAAGCCGTCGCCAGTTGGCATCGGTGCCGAGAGTCCAGGGCAAGCGTCGCGGCGATGCGGAGCGGCTTTGGCAAGAGCGGTCATGCCGCGGCCTCCGCCTTTAGCGCCGCAAATCCCGCATCGACATCATTGCGTCGCGGATGCCACAGGCCGCGAGCGCGCGCTGCGTCGAAGCGCTGGCCAATCGCGGCCGCGGCGTCGGGATTTTCGCGCAGCAGAAAGTCGCGCACCGCGGGATCGGCCACATACGCCTCGAACAATAGATCGAACAATTCGCTGCTGACGGCGCCGGTGGTTTCCGCGAAAGCAGCGAGGCGATCGACGGTTTCGGCAAATTCGGCGGCGCCACGCGGGCCGTGGCGCATTTGTCCGGCGATGAAGCGCGGATTGATCGCGCGCCCGCGCACGATGCGCGCCAGCGCCGCAGACAGGGTCCGCGCGCGCGGCCGCTGCGGGTCGGTCACGTCGAGCATGATGAGGTCGGCGGCGCGCCCAAGCATCTTGGCGGCTGCGGCGAAGCCGCCCACGAAGGCGGCATCCTCGGCGCCTTCAAGAAGATCGCGGCCTGGATCGTCGCCCGGATGCACGAGAAGATCGGCGGAGCCGACCCGTTCGGCGAAAGCACCGGGCGCGGCCTCGCCGTCTCCCGCGGCGCCGCCGTAGCGATGCGAGGCGGTGGCGAGGTAGGCGCTGCCGATAGCTTCGGTATCGGCGCCGCGGGCGAGCAAATCCTCAACGCCTGCGCCATACGTTCCCGGCGCATTGCCGAAAATGCGATCCAGGCGAGCGGCTCCGCCAGTGCGCCGCGCCTGCGCAAGCGGATTCTCATCATTGTCTTCCTCGCGCGCCGCGACGGCTTGCACGGCGGCATCGATGAGCGCGATTTGCGCCGGAAAGAGATCGCGAAACAGGCCGGAAATACGCCAGGTGACGTCGACCCGCGCACGGCCCATGGCGGCGGTCGGCAGCACTTCAACGCCGGTAACGCGCCCGCTCGCCGGCTCCCAGATCGGCCGGCAGCCCAGGAGCGCGAGGCCTTGGGCGATCTCCTCGCCGCCGGTGCGCAACGTGGCGCTGCCCCAGAGATCGATGACGATGGCGCGCGGCATCTCGCCGTGGGTCTGCAAGTGCGCGCGCACGACTTCGTCGGTGGCGAGCCGGCCGAGGTCCATGGCGGTCGCTGTCGGCAAGGTCCGCGGATCGGCCGTGAACAGATTGCGGCCGGTGGGCAGCACGTCGCGCCGCCCGCGTGTCGGCGCGCCGGCCGGACCCGGCGCCACGCGCCGTCCGTCAAGCGCGGCGAGCAAAGAAGCGCGTTCGGCCACGGCACTCGCCTGCCAGAGAGGGTCGTCCACGCCCGCCGGAGCGCGGCCGAAAACGTGCAGACCGTCCTTGACGGCGAGGTCTTTCAGATCGCACAGCCACGCATCGATCCGGCGCAGAGCATCGTCGGATGATGCCGTGCCGCCAATTCCTGCCTCGCGCGCCAATCCGGTCCGTTGCGCGGTCTCGACGATAAGGCGCGCCAATCGCTCGCGGCGGCGGCGATCGAGCCCGTCGGCCTGGGCGTATTCGTCAACGAGGCGCTCCAGCTCATGCGCGTCGCCGGAAAGCTCGCCGGCAACAAGCGGCGGCGGCAGATGCCCGATGGTCACGCCGGCGATGCGGCGCTTGGCCTGTGCCGCCTCGCCCGGATTGCTCACAATGAACGGGTACATCACCGGCAGCGGGCCGGTGACGATTTCTGGAAAGCACTCGGCGGTGAGCGCCACCGCCTTGCCGGGCAACCATTCCAGCGTGCCGTGCGCACCCATGTGGACGAGCGCATCGGCTTTCGCCACGTGTTGCATCCATAGACCGAACGCGACCAGGGCATGCCGCGGCGGCAGCAGCGGATCGTGATAGTCGGCGCGCCGCTCGGCACGGCGCCCGCGATCGGGCGGCAGCGCGACCCACAGTTTGCCGAATCGCTTGGCGCGGAAATGGAAAGCGCCATCGCGGACGTCGGGATCGTCCGCTGGCGTGCCCCAAGCATCGCGGAGGCGCGCGGCGGCTGTGGCCGGCACCCGGGCAAGCAGGTTTTCGTAGCGTTCAAGCGGAAGCTTCGCATCGCCGGCGGCAAGCGCATCAAGGAGTTCGCGCGCGCTTTCCGGCGCGTCGCTGACCGCGTAGCCGGCTTCCCTGAGATCTTCGAGCAGCGCGAGCACACTGGCGGGCACATCGAGCCCGACCGCGTAGCCGTTGCGGCCCGCGGCGCCGGGATAATCCGGCATCAGGATGGCGACGCGCCGCTCGCCGCGCGGCAGTGCCCGCAGGCGCACGAGCGCGGAAATGCGATCGACCACCGCGGCGATGCGGTCGGGCTCGGGGCGGCTCGCCAGCGGCGTGAAGGCGAGGGCGTCTTGTGGGGCGAGCGGGTCCTTGAAAGCGACGGCGCCCGCGAGGATGCGGCCGTCGAGCTCGGGTAACACCACATGCATCGCCAGATCGGCGGCGCCGAGGCCGCGCGGCGAATCTGCCCACGCGGCGCGCTTCGTCGTTGCGCTGATGACTTGAAGGACCGGCACGTCCGGTCCGTCGAGCGGTGTCGGTTCGCCGATATTGCCGCCGGCCGCGAATGCGGTCGTGGTGACGATGACGGCGGGGGAAAGCAGCGCGAATGCTTCGCGCAAAAAGGCCGCCGCCTCTTTGTCCTTCAAGCTGGTGACGACGAGCGGCGCCGGAGCGAGGCCGCGTGCGGACAGTGCCGCGCAAAGCGCGTCGACCGGTGCGGCGTCGGCGTCAAGCAGCATGGCGCGATAGAAGATGATCGGGACCACCGGCTTGTCGGCGCCAAGGCTCGCAGTCAGCCGCCGGAGATCGACCGCACCGTCTCCAGGCAAGTAGCCGGCCTGACGTGGCACAGGGTGCGGCGGTTGAATTTTCAGATCGCAGCCAGCGTGTCCGGCGAGGCGCCGAAGCAGCGCGCGCAAGTTATCACGGCCGCCCTCGCGAAAATAACCAAGCAGGGCGTCGAGTTCTTGGCGCGGAAGGGTCGATGCTGCGGCGAGCCGGGCGTCATCGCGATCTTCGCCGGGCAGCACCGCGAGCGCGATGTTGTGCTCGCGCGCCAGCGCCGAGAGGCGCTCGATGCCGTACTTCCACCAATCGAGCCCGCCAAGGAGCCGCACCACGATCACCTTGGCGTGGGCGCCGACGCGATCGATCCACAGATCGACCGACATGGGATGGCGCAGCTCGCGCAAGTGCGCCAGACGCACGCTCGGAAGCACCGCGCGTTCCGCTTGCCACGCGGCGGCAAGCCCGGCGAGATCGCTGTCGGCGAACGACAGCACAACGATGTCGCCCGGCGGTTGGCCGAGATCGACCGCTTCGACAATTTCGTCGAGGTTGGTCGAAGTCGTCGTGAGCAAATGCATCGCTCAGCCCACTCGCCTAACCGACAAGCGCGCGCGTCACCGCCGCGCGATCAAGTCCCTTCAGTCCAATCACCACGAGCCGGCCATCGCGCGCTTCCGTGGCGCCCCACGGCCGGTCGTATTGGTGCGTCACCCGGGCGCCGACGGCTTGCACCAAGAGGCGCAGCGGCTTGTCCGCCACGGCGGCAAAACCCTTGACCCGCAGTACGTCGAAATTCTCCGCCAGTCCGGCGACGCGCGCGGCGAGCGCCGATGGATCAACGATCTCGCCGAGCGGCACGACAAACGAGTCGAAATCGTCGTGGTCGTGTTCTTCCTCGGCGTCGTGATGGGTACGGCGGTTGGCGATGTCGTCCTCGGTGGCGATGCCGAGTCCGAGCAGCAGGCCTGTGTCCACCTTGCCATCCGCGACGGGGATCACCTTCACGCGGCGCGGCAATGCGCCGGCGATTGCGGCCTGCGCTTTGGCGAGGCCGGCGGCGTCTAGAAGGTCGCGCTTGTTGAGCACGACGAGATCGGCGCAGGCGATCTGATCCTCGAACACTTCCTCAACCGGATCGTCATGCGCCAGTGCCGTATCGGCGGCGCGCTGCCGGGTCAGCGCGTCGAGATCGGCGGCGACGCGGCCGTCGGCAAGTGCCGCGCCGTCGACTACGACCACCACGCCGTCCACGGTGACGCGGCTCTTGATCGCCGGCCAATGAAAGGCCTGCACCAGCGGTTTTGGCAAGGCGAGACCGGAGGTCTCGATGACGATGTGCTCGACGCCGTCGCGCGACAAGATGGCGTCAAGCGCCGGCACGAATTCGTCCGCCACCGTGCAGCAGAGGCAGCCGTTGGCCAACTCGACGATGTTCTCCTCCGGGCAGGCGGCGTTGCCGCAGCCTTTGAGGATTTCGCCGTCGATGCCGACGTCGCCGAACTCGTTGACGATGACGGCGAGGCGGCGGCCTTGCGCATTGCCGAGCACATGGCGAATGAGCGTCGTCTTACCGGCGCCGAGGAAGCCGGTGACGATAGTGCATGGGATGCGCGCGAGCGATCCGTTCATGGATACGTTCATGGGCCGACCTCTTCAAAGCCGATGGGGGGAACCCGCGCGATCAATCCGCGCTTGAGGATGTCCGGTCGTCCGCGCCAGGGCAGGATGCCGTCGGCGGCGCCGGCAAGAAGGCGCGCGCCGGTGACCAGCGCTTCGGCACACGTGGCGTCGAGTCCGCCGAACACGTAGGTCCAGGAACCATCGCACCGCATGGCGGCGCTCGGGCCGCGCGTGCAATTGGCGAGGCAGCGCAGCCGCCGCACCTCGACCTCCGTCCCGGCGGCCGCCTGTTCGGTCGCAGAAGCGAGGATCGCGCCCGGGCGCGGGTCGCTGTCCGCTTCGCCCGCGCGCTTGCAGGTGATGCACACGTAGACGACCGGCGCGGCGGCCGCGGCTGCGCTTTTTGTTGGTGAGGTGTCCGGCGAGGCCGACATTGCCTTACCCTCGCACCCGCTCGACGACCGGCCGGTCAAAACCGCCGAAGCGATAGATCAAATAAGAGACGGCCCAGCTCCCCAACAAAATGCCGACAACCAGATAGCCGAAATTGGCGAGGTCGCCGTTGAGCGCGCCGATCTTATCCCAGAACATTCCTTCGAGGCCGAGCTTTTCCCCCACAAGCCCGAGCGCCTCGACGCCGCCGATGACGAGCGCGACGACGACGGAAATGGCCGTGATGGTGAGATTGTACCAAATTTTCCGGATCGGATTGAGGAACGCCCAGCCATAGGCTCCAACCATGAGGACGCTGTCGGTGGTATCGACGAGCGTCATCCCGGCGGTGAACAAGGCCGGAAAGATCATCACGGTGCCGAACGTCATGCCGCCCGAGGCCTGGCTTGCCGCGACGGTGAAGAGGCTGATCTCGGTCGCGGTGTCGAAGCCCAGGCCGAACAGGAAACCGACCGGGAACATCTGCCAGCTGCGCGACACCATGCGAAACAAGGGCCGAAAAATGCGGGCGAGAAAACCGCGGCCGGAGAGGAGCGCGTTGAGCTCTTGCTCGGCGACCGGCTCGCCGCGCCTGGCGGCGCGAAAACTTCGCCAGACGCCACGCAGAATGACGAGATTGATGACCGCGATGACAAGGAGGAAGAAGGCCGATGCGCCGGTGCCGATGACGCTGCCAATCGATCTGAATTCGGCAAAGCGGCCCGAAAGCGCGAACGCCGCCGCCGCGATGCCCGCGACCGCGAGCGTAATGGCCAGCGAATGGCCAAGCGAGAAGAACAGGCCGACCGAATACGGCCGTTTCCCTTCCTGCATGAGCTTGCGCACGACATTGTCGATGGACGCGATGTGATCGGCGTCAACGGCATGACGAAGCCCAAGCACATAGGCGAGGACGGCGGTGCCAATCAGTGTCGGCCGGCCCGCCAACGCAATCAGGGCCCAGATCCAGACCAGCGCATTGGCGGTCAGCAGAAAGGCGTAAATTGCCGATATCTTGGCGCGATGGTCGGCCGATGCGTCATCGACCGCGTTTCTCAGGAGAGTAAGCACGAAAAGTCCTCGCGTGACCTGCCGCCTGCCGCCGGCGCGAGCGAGGACCAAGGGACTTTCGTCCTTTGGATCATCCACCGGTACACCCCGACCGATGTTTGTCGCGTCGACTTCGGACCGACGGCAGGTCTCCTGGCTCGCGGATCGGCGCCTCGCCCTGCCTTCCCGGCGGCACGTTGCCGCTAGTGGCGTACACGGACGAGACTTCCCGCTCACAGTTGCGGGGGCAGCTGCGGATTTGGCCGACGCCGGTGGTGTGGCCTCACCGCATTCCCTTTTCACCCTCTCGCGAGGGACCGTCAGTGCGTCAGTGATAGATTTCGTTGGGTCGGCCTGTCAATGTGCCGCCAACCCATGCATGCCGGTTCCGCGACCGATGTCGAGCGTCCCAAAACTGACTCTGGTCCTCGGCGGCGCCCGCTCGGGCAAGAGCCGCTATGCAGAGAGCTTGATCGCGACGCTGCCGCCGCCCTGGCTGTACGTGGCGACGGCGGAAGCCGGCGATGATGAGATGGCAGTCCGGATAAAGGCTCATCGGGCGCGCCGCGGGCTGGATTGGCGGACTATCGAAGCGCCGCGCCATCTCGTGGCGGCGGTGCAGAAAGCCGGCACGATGCCGGTTCTCGTCGATTGCCTTACCCTGTGGCTGGCGAATCTCATGCTTGCGGACGTTGATATCGAGGCCGAGACCGCGCACCTGGAAAGCACGCTTGCCGCGGCCGCGGCGCCGGTGGTCCTAGTCGCCAACGAGGTAGGTTCCGGCATTGTGCCGGATCATCCGCTCGGCCGGAAGTTTCGCGACCTGCAAGGCATTCTCAACCAGCGCATCGCCGCGCGCGCTGACTGTGTGGTGCTCCTGGTCGCTGGCTTGCCGCTTGCCCTAAAGGGCTCGCCGAAGGAAATGCCATGAGCGAAACAGAGAAAAACGAAGACGAGCGTCATCGCGCCAAGATGGCCAAACGCAAGGCGGTGCAGGACGCTGAAGTCGCGGGCAAGACCATCGAAAAAGGCTTGCTCATCGTGCACACTGGCGCCGGCAAGGGAAAATCGACCGCGGCTTTTGGGCTGGCGCTACGCATGCTTGGGCGCGGGCACCGCGTCGGCGTGGTCCAGTTCATCAAGGGCGCGTGGCATACGGCCGAGCGCGACGCATTGCAAAAGTTCGTCGACCAGCTCGCCTGGCATACAATGGGCGAGGGGTTTACCTGGGAGACGCAGGATCGCGCACGGGATGTCGCCGCGGCCGAGCGCGCATGGACCAAGGCGCGCGAATTGATGGCCGATCCGGGCTTTGCGCTGGTGATCCTCGACGAACTCAATATCGCGTTGCGGTACGAGTATCTGGACCTCGGTTCCGTCGTCGCAACGCTGGCCGAACGGCGGCCGGGGCTGCACGTCGTGGTCACCGGACGCAACGCCAAGCCGGAACTCATCGCCGCCGCCGATCTCGTGACCGAGATGACACTCGTGAAGCATCACTTCGCTGCCGGCGTGAAGGCGCAAGCCGGCATCGAGTTCTAAGGCATGCCGGCGCGCTCGCTGATGTTTCAGGGCACCGGCTCGGACGTGGGCAAGTCGCTTATCGTGGCCGGCCTCGCGCGCGCGCTCACGCTGCGCGGCCTCAACGTCCGGCCATTCAAGCCGCAGAACATGTCGAACAATGCGGCGGTAACGGCGGACGGCGGCGAGATCGGGCGCGCGCAGGCGCTCCAGGCGCGCGCCGCCCGCATTCCTGCGAGCGTCCACATGAATCCGGTGCTGCTCAAGCCGCAGAGCGAGATCGGCGCACAGATCGTGGTACGGGGCCGCGTCTTCGGCAGCGCCAAGGCCGCCGCGTATCAGCACATGAAACGCGATCTCTTGCCGTTCGTGCTCGATAGTTTTGCGCGATTGCGCAGCGAGGCCGACATTGTGCTGGTCGAGGGCGCCGGCAGCGCCGCGGAAGTCAACCTGCGCGACAACGACATCGCCAATATGGGATTCGCGCGCGCCGCCGATGTGCCGGTGGTCCTCATCGGCGATATCGATCGCGGCGGCGTCATCGCGAGCCTCGTTGGCACCAAGGCCGTGATTGCGCCCGAGGACGCGGCGCTGATTTGCGGCTTTATCGTCAACAAATTTCGCGGCGACGCGGCGCTGTTCGCCGCCGGCATGGAGCGCATTGCGCAGCTGACCGGATGGGAAGCGCTCGGTCTTGTCCCGTTCTTTCCGGACGCGCGCATGCTCCCAGCCGAGGACGCGCTGGCGCTTGAGCAGAGCCGGATGGCGAAACCTCAGGCGCGTGTGCGCATTGCGGTGCCGATCCTGCCGCACATTGCAAACTTCGACGATCTCGATCCGCTCGATGCCGAGCCTTCGGTTGACGTCGTGCGCGTTCGGCCAGGCAGCGCCATCCCTGGCGACGCAGATCTCATCGTGTTGCCCGGCTCGAAGGCAACGATCGCCGACCTTGCGGCGTTGCGCGAGGCCGGATTCGACATCGACATAGCGGCTCATCGGCGCCGCGGCGGCATCGTTCTTGGGCTGTGCGGTGGCTATCAAATGCTCGGGCGAGCGATCGCCGATCCGGATGGCATCGAGGGCCCGCGCGGGAAAGTCGACGGCCTCGGCATGCTCGATGTCACGACGACGCTGTCGGCCGAGAAGCGGCTGGAGCCAGTGCGCGGAACGACCAGCGATCGCGCGCCGTTTGCCGGCTATGAGATGCACATGGGTGTGACCGAAGGGCCGGATCGCGCGCGGCCGTTTGCGCGCCTGGCCGACGGGACAGCGGACGGCGCTGTTTCCGCCGATGGCCGGGTAATCGGCACCTACATCCATGGCTTGTTCGCCGATGATCGGCAACGCGAGGCGTGGCTTGCACGGCTCGGTGCCGGACCGGCACGTATCGCCTACGACGATCTGATCGAGCAAACGCTCGATGCGCTTGCGGCGCACCTCGCCGCCCATATTGATCTCGATCGTCTGCTCAAATTGAGCCGATGAGCGCGAACGTGATTTCGACGAGAATGACGATCAAAATGCCGTCGGCGTAGCGGTAAAGCGCCAAGGCGCGGCGGATGTCGGAAGCCTTGGCCTCCCGCCGTCCATTTCCCATCATGGCGTCAGCGACGAGCACGCCGGCGTAGACGCGCGGGCCGGCCAGCGACAAGCCGAGCGCCCCAGCCATGGCGGCTTCCGGATAGCCGGCATTGGGTGAGCGATGGTGCGAGGCGTCGCGCCGCACGGTGCGCCATGCTTCTTTTGCGGAGGCGTCGTTGCGGAGCGCCGCCGCCGCTACGAGCAGCAGTGCCGACAATCGCGAAGCCGGCAGGTTCACCAGATCGTCGAGCCGGGCGGCCGCCCAGCCGAACGCTTGGTAACGCGGCGTAAGGTGGCCGATCATGCTGTCCGCGGTATTGATTGCTTTGTAGAGTGCAATGCCGGGGAGAGCGGCGATGAGCAGCCACAGCACGGGCGCGACCACTGCATCCGAGAAATTCTCCGCAAGGCTTTCGATGGCCGCGCGGGCGACGCCGGCTGCGTCCAGCGTGGCGGTATCGCGGCCGACTATGCGCGACACGGCGGTGCGGGCCGCGCCGATCTCGCCGCTCTCGAGCGCGATGGCGACTTCCGCCACGTGCCGGTGCAGGCTCTTTTGCGCGATCAACGTGCTGGCGAGGACGGCCGTGGCGAGGATCCCGTACCGCAAGCGCAGGAGCTCATACCCGATCACGAACGCGATCGCCCCGACAATGACAAGCAGGCACAAAACAGCGACGATGCCGGCGGCGCGCCGCCGATCCGGCGCTGCAGAGTCGTGGTTGAGTGACCGATCGAGCGTCCTGATCAATGCTCCCATCCAGGTCACCGGATGGCCGATCGCATCCACCAGTCGCTGCGGATAGCCGACGACGAGTTCAATCAGCATGGCCAAGAGTGCGAGCGCAGCGAACATAGTCTCCTCAGTCTCCGCCCGTCGCTGGGAAGAGCCGCTCCTGCACGGCGGCGACCTCGCCGGCGGGCGGCGGCTGTTTCCTGACGCCCCCGAACCATTCATCGACCTGTCGACCGGGATCAATCCTAATCCTTATCCTGTGTCACGTTTGCCAGGCGATGTGTTCGCCCGCCTGCCGGAGGCCGATAAGCTCGCCTCCCTCACTGCTATCGCGGCGCAAACCTACGGCGCGCCTTCCGCGGCCCATGTGGTGGCGGCGCCGGGCACGCAGATTCTGCTGCCGCTTGTCGCCGCTTTGGTGCGGCCGGGCCGAACGGCCGTCTTGGCGCCGAGCTATGGCGAATTCACCCGCGCTGCGGCCCTCGCCGGACACAGCGTCGCGGAGGTGGACGGGCCGGCTGCGATCGGCGACGCACAGCTTATTTTCGTTGCCAATCCGAATAATCCCGATGGCCGGCTCTTCACCCGAAATGATCTGATGGCGTTGGCCAGAAACCTGCGGGCGCACGGTGGCCTGCTCGTGGTCGACGAGGCATTTATGGATGCGGCTTCGTCCGGCGCCAGCCTCGCGGCGGACGTGTCCGGCGGCAACGTTGTGGTGCTGCGTTCGTTCGGCAAATTTTTCGGCCTTGCCGGAGTGCGGCTCGGCTTTGCGCTTGCGGCGCCAAAGATCGCGGCGCGGCTCTCGGCGATGCTTGGCCCCTGGGCGGTTTCCGGACCCGCGCTTGCAGTCGGCGCTAAAGCGCTTGCCGATGCGGCGTGGATCAAAAAAACGCGAATCCGTCTCGAACGGTCGGCAAAGAAGCTTGATGGCATCCTGACCAATTCGGGCCTGGACATTGTGGGGGGAACGAATTTGTTCCGCCTTGTGCGCACCGACGCGGCCGGCGAATTGTTCGATCATCTTGGGCGAGCTGGCATCCTGGTACGCCGGTTTCCCGAACAGGCAAACTGGCTGCGCTTCGGACTGCCGGCAAACGCGCGAGCGTGGCGGCTGCTGCAGATTGCGTTGGCCGGATTCAAGCGGAGCGGCTAAGCTTCGCGCCATGAGCCAGCCTTCGCGTTCGCAGGCCAAGAGCGTCGCGGTGCCGTCGAGGCGGACCGTCAGCTTCGACAACGCGTTCCGCGCGCGCTTGCGCGATCTTCTGATTTGGCGTCGCGATGTCCGGCGCTTCCTGCGCGATCCGTTGCCAAGCGGCACGCTGGAGGCGCTCATTGAAGTGGCGTGCTTGGCGCCGTCGGTCGGATTGAGTCAGCCCTGGCGTTTCGTCATCGTCGAGGATGAAGCACGGCGCGCGGCGATCCGGGAAAATTTTCGCGCCTGCAATGCTGCGGCGCTTGCCGCACAGGGCGGAGAGCGTGCGAGCCGCTATGCGCGGCTTAAGCTTGCCGGGCTTGAAGAAGCGCCGGATCATTTGGCGGTGTTCGCCGATCGCTCGACCACGCAGGGTCACGGACTCGGACGGCACACCATGCCGGAGATGATCGAGTATTCGGCGGTTACCGCCGTGCATACGATCTGGCTCGCCGCGCGTGCGCAGGGCATCGGCATGGGCTGGGTCTCAATTCTCGATCCGCCGGCGGTCGCGACGCTGCTGCAAGTGCCGCCGGAGTGGAAGTTTATCGGCTATTTCTGCCTTGGCTATCCGCAAGCCGACGACACGACTCCCGAGCTTGAGCAAAGTGGCTGGGAACGTCGGCAATTGCCGTCGTCTGTTATCATTCGGCGTTGATGGCGCTCGCGCGTCGCCGAGCCGCCGCGGCAACGCGCGAACTTCACTTGGAGCTAATGAACCGGGTGGACCGACCGCGTGGTGTCTTCCAAATGCCGCATCGAAACCGATCCCGATAGCTGGGTTCGCCCGGGCAGATAGCGGGCGATGACGATCGGGTCGAGATCCTTGTACGCAGTGTCAGGCAGGCGGTGCCAAACCTCGTCGCGGCCGAACAGCTCGATGCCGAGATAGCCGCGCACGGTCAACGTCTGGCCGTCGGGACTCACCCGCATCACGGCGTTGTAAATATTGCCGTCTCGCGGATCGAGAATGTTCCCGTGATCGTAGTTCAAGCCGTTCCGTTCCATACTCCTGACCAGCGACAGACCGAGCAACGGCTCGTTCTTGCGGTCGTCACGGCAACTTGAACAGACCTGATTGGGGGATTCGCCTGGCCGCAAAAAGAATTTCGCGATGACTCCTTCGTAGAGACCGTTTTGCTCGACGAAAAGGAACCAGCTGACGGGCTTGCCGGTTTCTTCGTCGACTTTCTGCCACAAGCCGACCACGGATGGGTCGGCCGCTGCAGCGGAATGTGTGGCTGCGAGGAGGGCCACAAGACCCGCCAATGCGAGTTTCCGAGTCTGAACGATCATCTGGCCTCCGTTTTTTCGTTCGCGGTTCGAATCAGTGCGACGCCATTGATGGCCTAGAAAGCGTGGCTCGACAATGCGGTGATTTAAGGACGTATCCTTCACTGTAAAGCTATCAATGGCTTGGGAGTTCCAATTTGTTCAAATCTTTAGCGACCGTGCGCGAAATTGTGCCAAATCACCGAGCAAGCGATCAAGGTCACGGCGGTAATTCGGTGCATGTATTCCCGTCGGCGCGCGGCTTATCGGGTCGGCACGGCATCCGGTTTCGAAGTTTGCGCCTTGAGCGCATCCAGGACACTCGTCACGATTTCCCGCGGCCGCGGTTCGATCGACACCACAATGGGCCGCTCGTCGGGTCCGGGCTCTTCCAAAGCCTCGAACTGACTCTCCAGCAAACTCTGCGGCATGAAATGTTCGTGACGGGCGGCGACGCGGCGGGCGATCAGTTCCATATTGCCCTTCAGATAAACCAGCCGTACGTCTGGACGATTGCCGATGATGACGGTGCGGTAGCGGCGCTTGAGCGCCGAACAGGCCACCACGGCGCGCGTCCGCGAGAGGCGCGCCTGGTCGATGAAATCCGCGATGGCGATCAGCCACGGCGCCCGGTCCTCGTCCGTCAACGGAATACCGGCTTGCATTTTGTCGATGTTGCGCGCCGGATGAAACCAATCACCATCCTCGAATTCCCAACGGAGCTGGATGGCGAGCTGGGTGCCGATCGTCGATTTTCCGCTGCCGGACACGCCCATCACCACGAGGATCGACGGCATCGCCGGCGATGCTTCCATCGCGGCGATGTCGGGGCGGGCGTCGCTCGCTAAATGTGGTTGCGCGATATCCATCTCATCAAACTCCAAATGAAACGCCTCATCATTCTCCGCTGAATGCCGGCGTTGCCGCCGCTGCGCGGTCGATAAACCAATAGACAAGGCCGGTCGGCTGTAATCGCGACGCCGGCAGCGCCGTGTCGCCGGCGCGTATGCGTGCCAGCGCCTCGCGCTTGCGCTCACCGGCCACCAAAAATGCGGTGACGCTGCTGCTGGCAAGTACCGGATAGGTCAAAGTGATGCGGTCCGGCGGAGTTGCGCCGAGGACCGGAACGGCCCAGTGCTCCGTCTCTGCCAGCGCCGGGTTTCCCGGGAACAGCGAAGCAATATGGCCGTCCTCACCGAGACCCAGCAGAGTCAGGTCGAAGAGTGGCCGGCTGGAGTCCAGCGTGTCCGCGCCATAGAAGCGCTTGAGCGTGGCCGCGTACGCGGCGGCTCCGGCTGCGGGACGCATTTGCTCCGTGGGAATCGCGTGGATGTTTTCGGCGGGGATTGGCACGTGCCGCAACAACGCTTCCCACGTCATGTGAAAATTGCTTCGCGGATCGTCATGGGGAACCACGCGCTCGTCGCCCCAGAAACAATGCGTGTGATCCCAGGGCATGTGTGCGCGATATGCCGGTGTCGCGAGCAGCTCATAAAGACGCTGGGGCGTCTCGCCGCCGCTCAGACACAGGGCGAATCGTGTGTTGGACTTCGACGCCTGCTCGACGATCCAATCGGCCGCCCGCTGCGCCAACTGCTCTGGCGTGTCGCACATGTGGGTTTGCGAGGCAGCACTGACGCTCATGTGATCGGCCGCCATTGTTGCCCGGTGCGTGACAGCAGAGAGTCCGCCGCCTTCGGTCCATCGCTTCCTGCCGGATAGGTGTGCAGATCGCGCCCGCCGGCCTCGCGCCAGGCCTGGAGAATGGGGTCGACCACGCGCCAGCCGGCCTCGATGTCGATGGCGCGCTGGAACAGCATCGGATCGCCGATCATGCAGTCGTAGATTAGCGTTTCGTAGCCGGTGCTCGGCGCGGCGTCGAAATAATCCTCGTACTTGAAATTCATCCGCACGTTTTCGATGCGGATGTCGGGTCCGGGAATCTTGGCGTTGAAGTGCAGCGCCGCTCCTTCATCGGGTTGAATCCGCAAGATCAAAAGATTCTGCGCCAGACTTTCGACCGGCATATCGCGAAACAGCGCCAGCGGCGCGCTGCGGAATTTGATGGCAATTTCCGTTCTTCTCGCGGCGAGCGCCTTCCCGGTGCGCAGATAGAACGGCACGCCGGCCCAGCGCCAATTGTCGATCATCAAACGCGTGGCGACATAAGTTTCGGTCACGCTCTGCGGTGACACGCCCCGGGCCTCCCGGTACGCCACCACCGGCTTGGCCTTGACGCTCCCGGCCGTGTATTGGCCGCGAACGACGTCGGCAAACACGCTGTCCTTGTTCAGCGGGTGGATCGCCTCGATGGCTTTCAGTTTTTCGGCGCGCACCGCATCGGCTTCGAAACGGCTCGGCGGCTCCATGGCGGTCAGCGCCAGGAGCTGGAATAAATGATTGGGGATCATGTCGCGCAGCGCGCCGGTGCTGTCGTAGAACTTGCCGCGGCTCTCCACCGATACCGTCTCCGCAACCGTAATCTGCACATGGTCGATGTGCTGCCGGTTCCAGATCGGCTCGAACATGCCGTTGGCAAAGCGCAGAACCATGATGTTCTGCACGGTCTCTTTGCCGAGGTAATGATCGATTCGAAAAATCTGCTGCTCGGAAAAAGCAGCCAGAAGTTCTTTGTTCAGCGCACACGCCGATTGCAGGTCGAAACCGAAAGGCTTTTCGACGATGAGGCGCCGCCAGCTTCCATTTTCCTCCTTCGCCAAGTCGGACTCGCCCAGCAGGCGCGCCACATGTGCGAACAAATCCGGCGGCGTCGCCAGATAGAACAGACAATTGTCGCCGGTGTTGTGGGCGCGGCTCACCTTCGCGAGTTCAGCTTTGAGGCGGCCGTAAGTGGAAGGATCGTCGAAATCGCCGCGCACGTAGCGGCAGCGCGCGATCAAGCCGTCGACCGCATCTCGGTGAATTCCGTTGCCGGCGAATTCCTTCAACGCGTCGGCCATCTGTCGGCGAAATTCATCGTCGGACATGTCGGCGCGCGCCACGCCGACGACGGCAAATCCCTCGGGAAGAAGCTGCCCGGCGGCGAGATTATAGAGCGCGGGCAACAACAGCCGTTTGGTCAGGTCGCCGCCGGCGCCGAAAATGACGAAGGCGCAAGGATCGGCGCGGCGCGGCGCGCGGCCGGTGGCGGTGACCAGACTTGGAGTGATCAGACTTGGAGTGACCAGATTTGGAGTGACCAGATTTGGCGCCGCGACGTCCATGATCACGGCCCCTTCGGTTCGATATGTCCGCCGAATCCCTTGCGCATGGCCGACAGCAGCCGGTCGGCGAAACCGTGATCGTCGCGCGAACGAAAGCGCGCATAGAGCGCGGCGGAGAGCACGGTCGCCGGTACCGCTTCCTCGATCGCCGCCATCACTGTCCAGCGCCCCTCGCCGGAATCTTCCACCACGCCCGAGAAGCCGTCGAGCTTCGGGTCGCTCGCGAGCGCGATAGAGCTGAGATCGAGCAACCACGATGAGATCACGCTGCCGCGCCGCCAGACTTCCGCGATGTCGGCGACGTCGAGGTCCCAGCGCTCGTCGGGCGGCCGCTGCTCGGAGGTCGCTCCTTTGAGGATGGCAAAACCCTCCGCGTAGGCCTGCATCAGACCGTACTCGATGCCGTTGTGGATCATCTTGACGAAGTGCCCCGATCCGCAAGGCCCGCAATGCATGTAGCCACGCTCGGGCCGCTTGTCGCGTCCATCGCGGCCGGCCGTGCGCTCGATGTTGCCCAAGCCAGGCGCGAGCGCCGAGAAAATCGGATCGAGGTGGGTAACGGGCTCCTTGTCGCCGCCGATCATCAGGCAATAGCCGCGTTCGAGGCCCCAGACGCCGCCGCTGGTGCCGACATCGAGATAATGAATGCCCTTCTGTTTCAGCTCGCGGGCGCGGCGCACGTCGTCCTTGTAAAAGGTGTTGCCGCCGTCGATCAGGATATCGCCCGACTTCAAAACGCCACCGAGCTCCGTCACCGCGTCCTCGGTAATTTTCCCGGCGGGCAGCATCAGCCAGATGGCGCGCGGCGCTGTTAGCTCGGCCACCAGATCGGTAAGGCTGCGGCTGCCGGTTGCGCCCTTGCCGCTAATCGAAGCGACCGCGTCGGCGCTCTTGTCGTAGACGACGCACGAATGGCCGTGTTGCATGAGGCGCTGGGCAATGTTGCCGCCCATGCGGCCGAGACCGACGACGCCAAGCTGCATGGGCTCACCTCATCGCAGCGCCGATCGCGCCGCCTTGTTGAGTTCGGCCAGTCCCGCCTCGAGGTCTTGCGCCAGATGCGCGCGCAGGACGCGGCGGCCGCGCTGCTCCAGAACGCGGAAATCGCCGCGCGCCTGCGCCGCCTCGATCACGCCAAAGCTCGCCTTGCGGCCTGGAATTTTCACATCCTCGGCGCTGTCCGCGGTGACCTCAAGAAAGACGCCGGAGTTCGGGCCGCCCTTGTAGGCCTGTCCGGTCGAGTGCAGGAAGCGCGGCCCGAATTGCAGGCAGGTGGCGACGTGTCTTGCATCGCGCACCGCGGTCCGCAGCTCTTGCAGCGGCTGCATGTCAGCATCGCTGCGGTCCAGATAGGCCAGAACGGCGAAATAATCGCCGTCGTTAATGCGGCCGAGATGTGCGCCGAGCCAGCTCTCCAGCGTCGCGTTTGCGCCGGCCTGCCGCAGCGCCTGGGCGTTGCGCTCATCGGCGTAGAGCGCAATGCCTTTCTGTTTGAAGACCGGGGTATCCGCAGCGAGCGCGCCGGTTTTTTCATAAGCCTCGGTGAGCTGGCGGGTCTCGACCTTGCTCGCTTCGACGTCCGGCTGGTCGAACGGATTGATGCCGATGACGGCTCCGGCGACGGCGGTTGCGATCTCGAAGCGGAAGAACTCCTGGGCAATGAGGTCGGCCGAGGCGAGCCCAATGCGCACCACGGGCTGACCTGCGCGTTCAAGCGCAGCCATGGCCTTGTCCTGGGACGCGTCAGGGTGCGCGGCGTCGCGCAGATAAATGAACAGCCGATGCGCATCGTACACCGACGGATCGCCAAGCGGCTCGCCGTCGATCGGAATGACGCCTTTGCCGTTCTTGCCCGTGGACTCGGCCAACAATTGTTCGGCCCAGGCGCCGAACGACGCGATGGAAGGCGAGCCAACGACGGTGACCTTGTCGCGTCCCCGCAATGCCAGCACTCCGATCGTCAGTCCGAGTTCGACCCCGGGATTTTGCGCCGGTGGCACCTCAGGCCCGCAGGAGCGCGCCATCACCAGGGCGGACTCGAGAAACGCGCGCACGTCATGGCCGATGGCGGCGAGCGGTACGATGCCGAACGGCGACAGCACCGAATAGCGCCCACCGATAGTGGGAATGCCGCGGAAGACGCGATGAAAGCCTTTTTGCTTGGCGAATTTTTCCAGGTGCGATCCTGGATCGGTGATGGCGACGAAGTGCCGGGCGGCGTCGGCAGCGCCGATGGCGTCGGACGCCTTGCCGAAGAAATAGTCCATGAGAACGTTCGGCTCGAGGGTTGACCCCGACTTGCTCGAAACGATGAACAGCGTGCGCTTGAGATCGATCTTGTTTTCGAAGCTCTTCACCTGCTGCGGATCGGTGGAATCGAGCACGTGGAGCTTGGGGAAACCCTTGGCGGATCCCAGGCTCTGCGCCAGAACCTCCGGGCCGAGGCTTGAACCGCCCATGCCGAGCAGCAGCACGTCGGTGAAGCCTTGCGCCTGCACTTCGGCGGCGAATTCCTTCAAGCTCGGCATGTCGCGCAACTGCGCATCGACGACATCGAGCCAGCCGAGCCAATCGCCTTCATCGCGGCCAGTCCACAGCGAAGCATCCTCGCTCCAAAGCCTGCGGATATTTCCTTGCGCACGCCAGGTTTCGGCCGCTTTGGCAAACTCCTTTTTCAACGGCTCCGGCAGCACGAGCGTTTGGTCGTCGAGCGCTTTGCCCAACATGTGCCGGCGTTTTTCGGCAAGTGCTCCGTTGAGCTTATCGAATGAATCGGAAAACAGCGTCACTCCATCATCAACAAGCTTGGCGGTGACGGCATCGAGCGAGATGCCGGCGCGTTCGACCGCCGCAAGGGTCTGCGCGGCAGTCTCCACGTCCGCCGTCAGCGAGTCGCGCACTTTGCCGTGGTCGCGGAACGCGCCCATGGTCTTTTCCGGCATGGTATTGACGGTTTCGGGACCGATCAGCTCCTCGACGTAGAGCACATCGCTGTAGGCCGGATCTTTTGTCCCGGTAGAGGCCCACAGCAATTGCTGCGGCCGCGCGCCGAGTTTCTTCAGCCGTTCCCAGCGCGCGCCGGAGAAGCGTTTTTGCCAGCGCTGATAAGCAAGTCTGGCGTTTGCGATCGCGACCTTGCCGCGCAGGTGTGTTAGCGCGGCGCGCTCGGCCTCGCTTGTTGTCCGTGTGGCGGCTTCGTCCAACTGCTTGTCGACCACCGTGTCGATGCGGCTCACGAAAAAACTTGCGACGCTCGCAATACGGTCGATCGGCTTTCCCGCCGCGGCGCGCTCGTCGAGGGCGGACAGAAAAGCTTCGACCACGTCCTCGTAGACCTGCTGTGAGAACAGGAGCGTAATGTTGATATTGAGTCCCTCGGCGAGCAGTTGGCGGATCGCCGGAATGCCAGGCTTGGTGGCGGGCACTTTGATGAAAATATTGTCGCGCCCGACCGCGGCCCACAGCCGCCGCGCTTCCGCGACCGTGCCCTCGGTATCCATGGCGAGATAGGGCGACACTTCCAGGCTGACAAATCCGTGGCGGCCCTCGGTCTTGTCGTAGAGCGGGCGCAGCATGTCGGCGGCAGCGGCAATGTCGGCGGTAACCAAGTGCTCGTAAATCGTGCTGAGCGCGGTCTCGCCTTTGCCGACGAGGCGCTTGATTTCATTGTCGTAGGAATCGGACTCGCCGATTGCTTTCTCAAAGATCGAAGGATTCGACGTAATGCCGCTGAGACCATCTTCGTCGATCAGCTGCTTGAGGTGGCCGTTCTCAATGATGTCGCGCGACAGAAAATCGAGCCAGACGGATTGGCCCTTTTCCGCAAGCGCTCGCAATGGGTTCATGGCTGCTTCCATTTTTCGATCTGGGCCTTGGCGGCCTCGACAATATGTTCGGGAGTAAAGCCGAAAGCCTTCAGTATTTCCTTAATCGGCGCTGAAGCGCCAAATCGATACATGCCGAGAATGGCACCGTCCATGCCCGTATAGCGCTCCCAGCCGCGCGGCGAGGCGGCTTCGACCGCGACCCGCGCCTTGATGGCTTTCGGCAACACGCTTTCCCGGTAACTCTCATCCTGGCGGTCGAACAGCTCCCACGACGGCAGACTGACGACGCGCGCCGCGATGTTTTGTCCCGAAAGGAGCTCGGCCGCTTCCAAACACAGCGCGACTTCGCTTCCCGTTGCGATGAGGATGACATCGGGACGGCCGCTCGGCGGGTCCGCCAAAACGTAGCCGCCGCGGAGCACGCCGGACGCGGCGGCGTAGCGGCTGCGGTCGATTGTGGGAAGCGGCTGCCGAGTCAGCGCTAGGCAGGCCGGGGAATTCTTCAGGCCAATGATCGCGCGCCATGCTTCGACGACTTCATTGGCGTCAGCCGGACGAAACACAAACATATTGGGAACTGAGCGCAGCCCGATCAGCTGCTCGACCGGCTGGTGCGTCGGGCCGTCTTCGCCGAGTGCGATCGAATCGTGGGTGTACACGTAGATGACCGGCAAGCCCATCATCGCCGCCAGCCGCATCGGCGGCCGCATATAATCGGAGAAGATCAAAAAGCTCGAACCAAATGCGCGCAAGCCGTCGAGCGTAAGGCCGTTGAGAATGGCTCCCATAGCGTGCTCGCGGATACCGAAATGCAGATTGCGCCCAGTGTATTCCGATGGCTCGAAGTCGCCTGCGGAATCAAATTTGAGCGCAGTCTTTGTCGAGGCGTTGAGGTCGGCCGCGCCGCCGACCAGCCAGGGATAATTTTGCGCGATGGCGTTGAGCACCTTGCCGGAGGAGTCGCGGGTGGCGAGTCCTTTGGCGTCGGCGGGGAACGAGGGAAGATCGGCGTCCCATCGCGGCGGCAGCGCGTGTTGCCAAATAGCCTGCAGCCGGCTGCCCAGCTCGGGATTGCGCCGGCAATATTCGGCGAATTTTTCGTTCCATTCGCGATGCAGGAGGCGCCCGCGCTCGCCGATGCCCGCGCTGAACTGTTCGTACACCCCATCGGGCACCAGAAATTTTGCATCCTCGGGCCAGCCGTACGCCCGCTTGGTCAGTTTGACTTCCTCTTCGCCAAGCGGCTCGCCGTGAGCCGCGCTGGTGTCGTGCTTATGCGGCGCCCCATAGGCGATGTGGCTGTCGACGATGATGAGCGTCGGGCGGTCGCTGGTACTTTTGAAGTTCGCCAATGCGTCGGCCACGGCCTGCGTGTCGTTGGCGTCGGCGACGTGGGAGACATTCCAGCGGTAGGCGCGGAAGCGCGCCGCAACGTTCTCGGTGAACGTAATGGCGGTGCTGCCATCGATGGTGATGTGATTGTTGTCGTAGATCCAACACAGGTTCGACAATTGCAGATGTCCGGCGAGCGAAGCGGCCTCGCTGGCCACGCCCTCCATCAGATCGCCGTCGCCGCAGAAGGCGTAGACGTTGAAATCGAACAGCGCAAAATCCGGCCGATTGAAACGGCTTGCCAGGAAACGGCCACCGATCGCCATGCCGACGCTGTTCCCGCAACCCTGCCCAAGCGGGCCGGTCGTGGCTTCGACGCCGGGCGTTACGCCATATTCGGGATGGCCTGGGCAGCGGCTGCCTAGCTGACGAAACCGCTTGATGTCGTCAAGGCTCACCGCCGGCCGGCCGCCCTCGTCGGGGTCGCGCACGTGCGCCAGGTGCAGGAGCGCATAGAGCATCATGGAGGCGTGGCCATTCGACAGCACGAAGCGGTCGCGGTTCGGCCATTTGGGATCGTCGCAATCGAAGCGCAGCGCTTTCTGCCACAGGGTGTAGGCGACAGGGGCGAGCGCCATCGGCGTCCCGGGATGGCCGGAATTGGCCTTTTGCACGGCATCCATCGCCAGCGTGCGGATCGTATTGATGCACAGCTGGTCGAGTTCGGCGCTCCGCACCCCTTTGTCGTGGGCGGCGGTGCCCGGCAGGTCGGGTTTGCGAATGTCGGTTTTGGCCAAAGAGCCCTCCGCGGTATTGAAAACCCTTCCCCGTAACTCAACTCGCGCGTCGGGCTTGAAGTTCCCAATTGGCGGTCGCCTGCGGCAAACAGATCTCGCTGTGGGCCTTGGCCGACGGGACGGGTATAATGAGTAGATAATGCGTCATTAGGCAGGCGGCCGCGGATGCGCCGCCAACCGGGTTCCGGGCCCTGGATTGTCATGATGCGATTGCGCGCCGCGACCTTGATCCTGGCAATTTTTTCGACAATTGCCGCAATCGTGCTCGCCGCGCCGGCGAGCGCCGCCCAACGCGCGGTCGTGCTCGACGTCGACGGGGCGATCGGGCCGGCTGTGGCCGACTACATCGTGCGCGAGCTTGCGGCGGTGAGCCCGGACGATGTCGGGCTGGTGGTGCTGCGCATGAACACGCCCGGCGGCCTCGATACATCGATGCGCAAGATCATCAGTGCGATCCTGGCTTCGCCCGTTCCGGTCGCCGCGTTCGTCGCACCGAGCGGCGCGCGCGCCGCCAGCGCCGGCACCTACATCGCTTACGCGAGCGCCATTGCGGCCATGGCTCCGGGGACCAACATCGGCGCCGCCACACCGGTTCTGCTGGGCGGCGGGTCGCTCCTTCCCGGGAGCGGCTCGGACCAGAAGCCGCAGAGCAAAAACGGCGAGTCCGAGGACACCGAAACCCGCAAGATTATCAACGACGCGGTCGCTTACATTCGCAGTCTTGCCACCCTCAACGGACGCAACGCCGATTGGGCCGCCGACGCCGTGCGGTCTGCCGTGAGCCTGCCCGCCTCCGAGGCGCTCTCGCTGCTCGTCATCGACGTGATGGCCAATGACGTTCCCGACCTGTTGCGCCAGATCGACGGCAGGACGGTGATTGTCAACGGCAAGCCGCAGCGGCTGGAAACCGCCGGACTGACGGTGGTGAACGTGCCACAGGATTGGCGCACCAAGCTTCTCGGCTTCGTCACCAACCCGGACGTGGCGTTCATCCTCATGCTCGTCGGCGTGTATGGGATTATTCTCGAATTCTTCAATCCAGGCGCGGTCGCGCCGGGCCTGATCGGCGCCATATCGCTCCTGGTCGCGCTCTATGCGCTCGCGTTCATTCCGATCAACTATGCGGGCGCGGCGCTGGTGCTGCTGGGCATCGGACTTATGATTGCCGAGGTCCATATCGGCGCCTTCGGCACGCTCGGCGCCGGCGGCATCGCCGCTTTCGTCATTGGCGCGTTGATGATGTTCCCGGCGCGCGCATCGGGTTTCGCACCCTCCGGCGCGGTTGTGATCGGCGCCGCCGTCGCCAGCGCCGGGCTTATCCTGCTGGCGCTCGCGGCCTTGTTGCGCTCGCGCAAGCGGCCGGTCGTGACCGGGGGCGAGGCGCTGATCGGGGCCCAAGGCGAGACGGTCGCCTGGCAGGACAGCGATGGGCGGGTGCGGGTCAAAGGCGAGATTTGGTTGGCGCATTCCGATGCGCCGCTTGCGGCCGGCTGCCGCGTCAAAATCGTAGGCCGCGAGGGCCTCGTCCTTCACGTCGAAGCCATACGGCCCGCTTAGCGCCCGTTCGTTCATTCCCGCGCGGGCGGGAAGGTGCGGAACGAGCGGCCAACAGGAACAAGGAGCACAGCCATGATCCTCACCGTCGTTGTCGTCGTCGCCGCGCTGGCACTGATATTTCTCTACGCTTCCATTCGTATTCTGCGCGAATACGAACGCGGCGTCGTCTTCACGCTCGGCCGCTATACCGGGTTGAAGGGGCCGGGCCTCATTCTGCTGTATCCGTTTATCCAGCAGATGGTGCGTGTCGACCTGCGCGTGGTGGTCGACGAAGTGCCGCCGCAGGACGTAATTTCCCGCGATAACGTTTCGGTCAAGGTCAGCGCCGTCATCTATTTCCGTGTCGTCGATCCCGAGAAGGCGATCATCCAGGTCAGCAATTTCCTGATGGCGACCAGCCAACTTGCTCAAACCACGCTACGCTGGGTGCTGGGCAAGCACGACCTCGACCAGATGCTGAGCGAGCGCGATAAGCTCAATGCCGATATCCAGGACGTGCTCGACAAGCAGACCGAAGGCTGGGGCATCAAGGTCTCCAATGTCGAGTTGAAGCGTATCGATCTCGACGAGAGCATGGTTCGCGCCATCGCGCGCCAGGCCGAGGCCGAGCGCGAGCGCCGCGCCAAGATCATCAATGCCGAGGGCGAGTTTCAGGCAGCGCAGAAGCTGCTGGAGGCCGCCCAGGTACTCGCGCCGGTGCCGCAGGCGATGCAATTGCGCTACCTAAAGGCGCTGTTCGACATCGCCGGCGATCGGACTTCGACCGTGGTGTTTCCGTTCCCGATCGAGCTGCTGCAGGCCTTCACCGCAATGGCGCCGCCGCGGACATAGTCGGACCGTCGCGGCGGTCACGCTGCCGATTGGCGGGTTGAACCATCCGTCTGAACGTGGCCCGCCGCTCTGTGCGCCGGGATAATTCGCCGTAACCGATTCCATAAGATTTTAGGTTTGAATGAAGCGGCGGCGGTGTTATGCCGTCGCGGCCAATTCGCGGCCATCGACTGGGCGAGGCCGCGGGTTTTACGACCATTCTGTGACAGCCGGACACCGAGTATGCGCGTGATCGTCCCAATTTCGGTCGGGGGCTGGGCCCGCTTGTTCAGCCGCTGGGATTTTCTCGCGGTGCTCCTCACCCTCGGTTTGCTGGTGTTTCTTGCCGAGGCGAGCCGCCATCTGTTCGAGCCGCTGACTGAACTGCAGAAGCAGCCGTTGTCGCTCGACCCGCGCAACCTGCCCGAATACTCCGCGCGCACGACCTTGCGCATGCTCATCGCCATGGCGCTGTCGCTTCTCTTCACCTTCACGTACGCGACGCTGGCGGCGAGGAACAAATTCGCCGAGAAATTGCTCGTCCCGCTCCTCGATATCCTGCAGTCGGTCCCGATCCTCGGTTTCATCTCGATAACGGTCGTGTTTTTCATGGCGCTCGCGCCCGGGCGCGTGCTCGGCGCCGAGTTCGCCGCCATCTTCGCCATTTTCACCAGCCAAGCCTGGAACATGGCATTCAGCTTCTACCAGTCGCTGCGCACCGTTCCATCCGAACTCGAGGAAGCGGCGCGCAACTTCCGGCTCACGCCCTGGATGAGGTTCTGGCGCCTCGATGTGCCGTTCGCCATGCCGCAGCTGATCTGGAACATGATGATGTCCATGTCGGGCAGCTGGTTCTTTGTCGTGGCGTCGGAGGCGATCAGCGTCGGTAATACCACCGTCACGTTGCCAGGCGTCGGCTCCTATATCCAATTGGCCATCGAACACCGCGATCTGCACGCGGTGCTTTGGGCCATCGCCGCCATGTTGGTGGTGATCCTCATCTACGACCAGGTCCTGTTCCGCCCGCTGGTTGCCTGGGCCGACCGCTTCCGCTTCGAACAGGAGCCGGGCGGCATACCGCCGCGATCGTGGGTGCACGACGTGCTGCGCCGCTCCGGCATCGTCGAGCGGCTGACGCGGCCGCTCGGCACATGGTGGCGATCGACCATGCGGCCGCAGCCGAACGCCATCGCGGCTCCCAGCAAGCCCGCGCTGAAGGGACGAAACGGCTGGCTGATGTACCTTTTGGCATCGCTTGCCGTCGTGCTCATCGTCTTTATCTTGTGGCAGGTTGCAAGCTTCTTCGCGCACGATATCGGTCTCGCCGACGTCGGCACCGCGATGCTACTGGGACTGGCGACGTTCGTCCGGGTCGTGGTGCTGATTGCGATCGCGAGCGTGGTCTGGGTTCCGATCGGCGTCTGGATCGGGACGCGCCCGCGCGCCGCCGAGCTGATTCAGCCGGTGGCGCAGTTTCTCGCCGCGTTCCCGGCCAATCTGCTGTTTCCCATTGTGGTGTCGCTCATCGTTGCCTGGAAGCTCAGTCCAAACATTTGGCTGAGCCCGCTGATGATTCTGGGTACCCAATGGTACATCCTCTTCAACGTCATCGCTGGAGCGGTGGCGATTCCGGCGGAGCTGCGCGCGTGCGGCGCCAATCTGCGGGTGCGCGGTTGGCTGTGGTGGCGGCGCATCGCGCTGCCCGCGGTGTTTCCGTACTATGTGACCGGAGCGATCACCGCTTCCGGCGGGTCCTGGAATGCCAGCATCGTCGCCGAGGTGGCGTCATGGGGCGACGTGCACCTGCATGCGGACGGCCTGGGCGCCTATATTGCGCACCAGACCGACGTCGGCGATTTCCACCGCGTCGTACTTGGCATCGCGGTGATGAGCATGTTTGTCGTCATCATCAATCGTATGTTCTGGCGTCCGCTGTATCTTTACGCCGAACGCAAATTCCGGCTGGGATGAGGGTCACAATGACCGCCGCTCTCCTCGACATTCACGCGCTGCGACAGTCTTTTCCGCGGGCCGACGGCGGCGAGCATCTGGTGCTCGACGGGGTCGAGCTGGCGCTGGTGGAGGGCCAGATCGTCGGGCTGCTCGGCCGCACCGGTTCGGGCAAATCGACGCTGCTGCGCTTGATCGCCGGGCTGGCGCAGCCTTCGGGGGGCTCGATCACCTATCTGGGAAATCCGGTGAATGCGCCGGCGCCCGGCATCGCCATGGTGTTTCAATCGTTTGCGCTGTTCCCCTGGCTGACGGTGCTGGAGAACGTGCAGCTCGGTCTCGAGGCGCTCGGCCTGCCGGAGCCGGAAATCCGCAAGCGCGCTCTCGCCGCCATCGATCTGATCGGCCTGGACGGCTACGAGTCGGCCTATCCGCGCGAATTGTCTGGCGGCATGCGCCAGCGCGTCGGCTTTGCCCGCGCGCTCGTCGTCCATCCCAACATTCTGTTGATGGATGAGCCGTTCTCCGCCCTCGACGTTCTCACCGCCGAAACCCTGCGCACCGACTTCCTCGAGCTTTGGGGCGAGGGCAAGCTGCCGATCAAAGGCGTGATCCTGGTGACCCACAACATCGAGGAAGCGGTGCTGATGTGCGACCGCATCCTCCTGTTCTCCACAAATCCCGGCCGCATCATCAGCGAGATCAAGGTCGATCTGAAGCAGCCGCGCAACCGGCTCGATGCGCAGTTCCGCGATCTGGTGGAGAAAATCTACGTGGCGATGACCGCGCGTAAGCAGACGTTGACTCAAGCCGGCAGCCGCGTGGCGACTATCGATACGATGCTGCCGCGTGTCTCGGCCAATCTTTTGTCCGGCCTCATCGAAACGCTGGCGGTGGCGCCTTTCAACGGCAAGGCCGACCTGCCGGTTTTGGCCGACGAACTGCACCTGGAACTGGACGAACTGTTCCCTGTTTCGGAATCCTTGCAGATGCTGCACTTCGCCGAAATCGAAGGCGGCGACATCAAACTCACCGACGTCGGCAAGCAGTTCGCCGAGTTCGGCATGGACGATCGCAAAAAACTGTTCCAGCGCCAGCTTCTCGCCTACGTTCCACTTGCGGCCCACATCCGTCGCGTGCTGCAGGAGCGGGCCAATCACTCCGCCCCAAAAAGCCGGTTCCTCGACGAACTGGAAGATCACATGAGTCTCGAGGACGCCGAGCATACGCTGCGCGCGGTGACCGCCTGGGGCCGCTACGCCGAAGTCTTTGCTTACGACGACGATTCCGGCGCATTCAGCCTGGAGAACCCTTCGTAAACCAAATTATTTGTGACTGCGCCGCTGTTCGCTCGGCTATTGCGCGTGCGGCGCGGTTGTGCTCATTTTGACGGCGGTGTGTTTGACTGGACAGGAGGCGACAATGTCCGTGTCACCGCAAATTTCTCGTTTCGGCACTATGCGTTGGCTATTGCCGGTTTCATTGACACTCAATCTGGCTTTTGCGGGAGCGGCCGGCGCGTCGTTTCTGCGCCATTCCGCCGCGTCGGTTCCGCTGGAACCCGTCACTCACATGACTCGCGGCGCCGAACAGCGCCTCGACCGCATCGCGACGAGTCTGCCGGCGCCGGATGCCCAGATCATGCGCAGCGCCATTCGTGCCGAAGCCGCAAAGGTCGTGGCTGCACAAGCGAGCCTTCGCCTGTCGCAGGAAGATGTGCGCAACAGCCTCCGCGCCGAGCCGTTCGATCCGGCGGCGGTCCGCGCCGCCATGGCGGAGACCAGCGCGGCCCGCGACAACTACGATCAGGTTCTGCACGACTTGATTGCTTCGGCGGCGGCAAGAATGTCGCCGGTCGGCCGCAGCAAGCTCGCCGACTGGCCGCCGCCACGGCCACAGCATCAGAACGCGGTCATCACGCAGTAGCGCCGACTTCCGCTGGTCCTAAGCCGCAGTACGGCGCGCCTTCACGGCCACCGCCAACAGGGCTCGCCCGGCGATGGTTTCCGCGAGCTCGAAGTTGCGTCGCGATTCGAGGACGGCATCGGCAAGCTCGGCCATGGCGGTGTTCAGCCGCGCGGCGTTCCAGAGCTTGAGCGCGGCTTCGATCAAACCCTTGCGGCGAAAATGCAGCGGCGGCTGCACGGCGTCGAGCGAGAAGCGCGAGCCTTCCTCGATCGCAGTGCGCCATTTGTGCAGCTGCGCGACCTGGCGCTGGGCGGCAAACAGGATCGATCCGGCCGCCGTGCCGGCGGTACGCGCTTTCGCCAGCTGCGTTTCCAGGTCCGCAGGTTTGCCGGCGAACGCCGCATCGACGATGTCGTCGATGGCCAGCGACGACGCATCGGAAACCACCGCAACCACGTCATCGACA
>JBAUYV010000522.1:0-29437 GCA_049584975.1 Xanthobacteraceae bacterium
CCCTTGGACCGACCCCGAAGGCGCCCCAACAGAAGGCGTTGTGGTTCTGGTTCTTCCGCGGCGTCGACAATGTTTTGCGTGCAGCCGAGCCGTTCTTTCCAAAGCGTACCCGTCAACACGCCATCGACGGCGCGGTGGCGTGGGTATGCGAGCGCCTCAACGGCGAAGACGGGTTGGGCGCCATTTTCCCCGCAATGGCCAACAGCGTGATGATGTTTGCTGCGCTCGGAATTCCCGAAAGCGATCCGCGGCGCGCCATCGCACGCAAGTCGGTCGAGAAATTGCTCGTCGTTCACGAGCACGAGGCCTATTGCCAGCCTTGCGTTTCGCCGATCTGGGACACGAGCCTCGTGTGCCATACGCTTTTGGAAGCCGGCGGCGAGCGCGCCGCTGCGCAAATTCGCAAAGGGCTCGACTGGCTCGTCCCGCAGCAGATTCTTGACGTGCGCGGCGATTGGATCGCGCGCCGGCCCGATGTGCGTCCGGGCGGTTGGGCCTTCCAGTATGCCAATCCGCACTATCCGGACGTGGACGATACCGCCGTGGTCGCCATGGCGATGGATCGTTTTCAGAATGCCGAGGGGCGGCAGGATTACCGCGAAGCTTTGGTGCGCGCCCGCGAATGGATCGTCGGAATGCAAAGCAAAAACGGCGGCTGGGGCGCGTTCGACGCCGACAACGAATACTATTACCTCAACAGCATTCCGTTCGCCGACCACGGCGCGCTGCTCGATCCGCCGACTGAAGATGTCAGCGCGCGCTGCCTGTCGATGCTGGCGCAATTCGGCGAGACGGCAGCAGGCAGCCCCCCGGTCGCGCGGGCGATCGATTATTTGCGCCAAACTCAGCTCGCGGACGGCAGCTGGTACGGCCGCTGGGGCATGAACTACATCTATGGGACCTGGTCGGTGCTGTGCGCCCTTAACGCAGCCGGCATCGATCAGCGCGAGCCTGAGATGCGTAAGGCCATGGGCTGGCTGGTCAGCATCCAAAACGAGGACGGCGGCTGGGGCGAGGACGGCACCAGCTACAAGCTCGACTATCGTGGCTACGAACGGGCGCCCTCGACCGCGTCACAGACGGCCTGGGCGGTGCTCGGCCTCATGGCTGCCGGCGCCACCGATCATCCGGCAGTCGCACGGGGCATCGCCTATCTCACCGCCACGCAGGGCGGGGAGGGCTTCTGGAACGAGCCGCGCTATACCGCGACCGGATTTCCGCGGGTCTTCTATTTGCGTTACCACGGCTATTCGAAGTTCTTCCCGCTGTGGGCGCTGGCGCGCTACCGCGATCTTAGAAGTCGCAACGCCCCCGCAGTGGTGTACGGAATGTAGCGCGCCTGCTGTAAGCGCTCGTAAGCGCTGCCCAGTCGAGGCCGAGAATCCAGGGATTTCCGCGGGTTACGATCGCTCAAAGGCCGCCAAATTGTCGGTTCAAGTGGGGCCGACAAGGTACCGAGGCTCACAGGACTGAGGAATCCTGCCGTTTGGTTTCGATGGGGGCCTCGGCAATCAAAGGCCCGAGGCCTTTCGTTTTCCGCGCCCAGAGCTTCCGCGCCCAGAGCTTCGCCCCTAGGCAAGCGCCCCCACCGCAAATCAGTATCTCAATTCAACTTTTCAGGAGGTAGCCTGTGGATAGGTTGTGGGCGACGCCCCTGAATCGTCGGCTGTGGGATTTTTGTCACCAATCGGAGTTCGTCCGGCGGTAGTTTTGTATAGTTGCGCGACTATTCGTGTCGCGCGCCTTTGTCTCAGTTCCCAGTAGCGTTGTGTGCTCTCGCGCCACTGCCGTAGCGTCGGGTTGCCTCGTCTGGGTCCGTACACTTGTGTGGGTCAGTACCCCTGTCGTTGTGTGGGTCAGTCCCCCCTGTTGTTAGTTCCCTCGTGTGGGTAGCGACGCGCACGGCTAATCCAGCCGAGCGGCGTCTTTGCATGCCTGCTCACAAGGGGGACTAGTTATGAAGCGTACGCTATTCGGATTTATCGCAATCATCCTATTGGCCGCCACGCCCGCATTCGCGGCCGATCTGTGGGCGCCGCCGCCGATGCCGTATAAGGCGCTGCCGCCTCCGCCGCCCGTTTGGACTTGGACCGGTTTCTATCTCGGTCTTGACGTGGGCGCGGCATGGGCCACCGACGCCGTCTCGCCGACCATTGATGACCCCGGGACTTTCCCACGCTCCAATAAACTTTCGACCAGCGGGCCGCTCGGGGGCGCAACAATCGGATTCAACTATCAGCTCAGCAGCTTCTTGTTTGGCGTAGAAGGCGACATCGGCGCCTTGGCAATTGCAAACAGCATAGCTGATCCAGGATCATCACTCGGCGAAGTCGATTCCATCAATAATGGTTGGTATGGAGACGCGACAGCCCGCCTCGGCTTCGTGTGGGGTCCTGCTCTTCTTTACGGCAAGGGAGGCTGGGCCTTCTTCAACGGTCAAGGGTCCACTACGACAGCGCTTGCCGGTTATTCAGCGACCCAGTCCGGCTCATTCACAGGTTGGACCTATGGCGGCGGGTTGGAATACAGGCTCGGTGGGCCGTGGAGCGCTAAAATCGAATATCTGCACTTCGCCTTCGGCACCAAGGATGCATCGCTCACGGCCGTTACAGCGGCTCCCATTGGGACGGTATATCCCTATGCCAATGCGCTGTCGGTCGATACCGTGAAATTCGGCTTGAATTATCAATTCGGCATGGGCCCGGTGGCTCCGTTCTATCCCTCGGGGCCGATCTTCACCAAAGACTGAACCTACCCGGTCTCCAAATCCTTCCCCTGTCAGCATGGACTTGAGCCCGGTGCACCCGCACCGGGCTCTTTGTTGCTTCGCGCCCAAACCTTGCGACGACGAGGCGGGCGGAATAATCGGCAAAATTGATCGTTGACCGCGCCATTGGCGCAGCCCAGCCGTCCACGCGCGGTGAATGCGGTCGTCGCTTTGCCTGATGCCGTAACGCTACGAGCATGATCCGGAGAAACCTGCCCTCGGACTTGATCCGAGGGTGGATACCGGTTTTCCGAAAAGATCATGCTCCAGCGAAGAATCTGGACGGTGATCCGATTCTATCTGATCGGATCATGGTCTAGGCGGCGTTGGCGGCTTTTTTCTGCTTCTCGCGCGCCTCGTTGGCGCGCATCTGCGACACCGTGAGCTGCACGTTGCTGTCAAACACGTATTGCGCCGGGCGCTGCTTCGACATGTCGATTTCCGGCGCCATCGGGCCTTCGGTGCGAACGCCCTTCCAGGCGACCATCGCGGCTTGCAGTGGATGCTGCATCATCGCCTGCGCGGCGGTCGCCTCGTAGCCGCAATGCGCCATGCAGTTGACGCACTTTTCATAGCGGCCGGTGCCGTAGGAGTCCCACTCCGTGGTTTCCATCAACTCTTTGAACGTCTTGGCGTAGCCTTCGCCGAGCAGATAGCAGGGCTTCTGCCAGCCGAAGATGTTGCGCGTGGGCATGCCCCATGGCGTGCAATGGAATTCCTGGTTGCCGGCAAGGAAGTCGAGGAACATGCTGGAATGGGTGAGATTCCAGTTCTTGCCCTTGCCGAGAGCAAAGACTTTGCGGAACAGCTCCTTGGTCTTGCGGCGATTGAGGAAGTGCTGCTGATCGGGCGCGCGCTCGTAGGCGTAGCCGGGCGAAATTGAAACCCCGACGCCGAGCTCCTCGGTCAGGTCGAGGAATTTGGCGATATCCTCGGGCGGATGGCCGTCATAGATCGTGCAGTTGACGTTGACGGAAAAGCCCTTGGCCTTGGCGGCCTTGATGGCCGAGACGGCCTTTTCGAAGCCGCCCTCCATGCACACGGACTTGTCGTGATGCTCCTTGACGCCGTCGAGATGCACCGAGAAGAACAGATACGGCGACGGCTCGAACAGGTGGAGCTTCTTCTCCAGGAGCAACGCGTTGGTGCACAGCGACACGAATTTGTTCCGCGCCACGATGCCCTTGACGATTTCGCCGATCTCCTTGTGGATCAGCGGCTCACCGCCCGGAATGGCGACCATGGGCGCGCCGCACTCGTCGACGGCGTCGAGGCATTCCTGCACCGACAGGCGTTTGTTGAGGATCGCGTCCGGATAATCGATCTTGCCGCAGCCGAAACAGGCCAGATTGCAGCGAAACAGAGGCTCGAGCATTAGCACGAGCGGATAGCGCTTGCGTCCCTTGAGGCGCTGCTGCAGCACGTAGGAGCCGACCTTCACCTTTTGTCGTAGCGAAACACCCAAAGCCGTAATCCTCTTAGCGGTTGCGTTTTTCTGCCGTGGGCAGCGCGAATTAGACTTTTGCAGTCACCCGGCCGGCGGTCCGGCCCTCGGTCAGTTCGGCTGGCAAGCGAAACTCAATCGTCTCCTGCCGGCCGGTCAGTTCGCTGACCGCGACCGGACCGAGCCGACGTAGTGCGTCGATGACATCCTCCACCAAAACTTCCGGCGCCGATGCGCCTGCGGTGATCCCGACGGTCTTGGCATTATTGAACCAATCGGGCTCGACCTCGCTGCCGTCGGCGATCAAGTAGCTGGGCGTGCCTGCCTCTTCGCCGATTTCGCGCAGACGATTGGAGTTGGAGCTGTTCTTGGCGCCGACCACCAGGATAACGTCCACGAGCTTCGAGAGTTCACGCACCGCTGTCTGCCGGTTCTGCGTCGCGTAGCAAATGTCGCGCGTTTCCGGCCCGACGATATCGGTGAACCGGCCATGCAGGGCCGCGATGATGCCGCGGGTATCGTCGACGCTGAGCGTTGTCTGGGTGACGTACGCGACCGGCGTATCGGAGGGGATATCGAGCGTGGCGACGTCGTTCTCGGTCTGGACCAACGTGACCGGCTCGGCGATCTGGCCCATCGTCCCCTCGACCTCCGGATGGCCGGCGTGGCCGATGAGAATGAGCCGACGGCCCTGGGCGACGTAGCGCTTGCCCTGGTTGTGAACCTTGGTGACCAGCGGGCAGGTAGCGTTGAGGACCGGAAGCTCGCGCGAAGCCGCCTCTTCCTCCACGCTCTTGGCCACCCCATGGGCGCTGAAAATCGTAACGGCGTTGGGCGGCACTTCGGAGAGATCCTCGACGAAGCGCGCACCCTTGGCCTTCAGGCTCTCCACAACGTGCTTGTTGTGCACAATCTCGTGACGGACATAGACGGGAGGACCGTACTTCTGCAGCGCCCGCTCGACGATCTCGATGGCGCGCACGACACCGGCGCAGAAGCCACGAGGTTGGGCGAGTATGACTTTCATCGGCAAAACCTCTTTCGCCTATCGGCTGCGGCGATGCGCCACAAGCACATCTGCCGCGTTAACGCGTCGTGTGTTCCCGTTACTTTGGCTATGACGCGGTGACAATCAACCCCGGCCTTATCCTAGCCCTGTTGTGGGGAGCTTCGTTCTATTGACCGCCGGGACAGCCAATCGATCCACCGCCTTCGGCCTTATAATAGCGGAATCCAGTGATCTGTGGTCACCATGGCTCCGAACGGGCAGTTCTGTCCAGTGGAACTCGCCATTTCGAGGCGAGATTTGCCCAAATATAGGGGCGGAGGTGGGATAGGTGGAACGACGAGTTCGAGTGGTTCCATCCTGGATCCATTCTCGTATTTGCCCGCTGGCGGCGAATCCCATAGGAAAATTTCCACAATTTGCTTTTCCGCCGTTTCCGGGCATTTAGGGCGCGCCGCAGTTTCGGGAGGTTGCCTGTAAGGGGCCTTCCGTGTCAGTACGCGGGCCCCCGTACGCCTCCATTTGGCCTTTGCCCTTAACGCGTCAAAACGCCGGCCTGTTGTACCGACCATGCCCTTCCGGTTCCCGCTGACGGTCCTGTTAAGCAGACCATGAAGACGACCACTGCTTTTGTCGTTCGTTCGATTGCCTTTTGCTGGCGATACGCTTGGTCGGTGATTGCCGCGGCGTTGCTGCTGTCGATCGTGTCTTCGTGGTACGCGGCCACGCATTTTTCGATGACCACGGACATGAACAAGCTCATCTCCGAGCACATTCCCTGGCGTGAGCGCGAAGCCGCTATCGAAAATGCTTTTCCCCAGTACGAATTGACCGTCGCTGTCATTGATGCGCCGACGGCCGAGTTGGTCGACGAGGCCACCAACGCGCTGGCCCAGCGCTTGTCGGGGCGTAAGGATTTGTTTCGCTCGATCCGGCAACCGGACGGCGGTCCGTTCTTTGCGCAAAACGGCTTGCTGTTCTTGAGCACCAAAGATCTCGACGAACGGATGCAGGGTCTCACCCAGGCAACGCGCCTGGTGCAGACGCTGGCGGGCGATCCGAGTTTGCGCGGCGTATTGCAGACGCTGCAATTTGCTCTTCTCGGAGTCCAGGGTAACCGCCTCACGCTCGACGACATGGAATGGCCATTGACGCTGTCGGCCGCGACCGTCGAGCAAGTCAGTGCAGGCAAGCCTGCGAGCTTTTCTTGGCACGAATTGGTTGAAGGCAAGGCTCCCAAGCCCGATGAGCTTCGGCACTTTCTCAACATCCAGACCGTGCTCGACTATTCGGCGCTTGAGCCGGGATTGCGGGCGACCGACGCCATCCGGCAAGCGGCCGCAGAGCTTGATTTTCCTGACAAATATCACGCCCGGCTGCGCCTGACCGGCCCGGTGCCGCAAGGCGACGAAGAGTTTGCCACGATCAAAGAGAACGCGGCGCTCAACGCCACCGTGACTATTGCTGTCGTGCTCTTCATTTTGTGGATGGCATTGCGCTGGTGGCGCATCATCTTCGCGGTCTTTGCAAGTCTCGTGGTCGGCCTTTCCATTACGGCGGCGATCGGGCTGCTTCTGGTCGGTACGCTCAACCTGATATCGGTTTATTTTGCCGTGCTGTTTGTCGGCCTTGGTGTCGACTTCGGCATACAATTCAGCGTCCGCTATCGCGCCGAGCGGCATGACGTCGACGATTTGTACGGGGCGCTGTTGCAGGCCGGCCGGCGTGCGGGCGCGCCGCTGACGCTCGCCGCGCTCGCCACCGCGGCCGGGTTTTTGTCGTTCCTGCCGACCGCCTACAAAGGCGTGTCCGAGCTGGGCCTGATCGCGGGCATCGGAATGCTCATCGCGTTCGCCACCAGCATTACACTCCTGCCGGCGCTGCTGAGCCGCCTTAAGCCGCCGAGCGAACCGGAGCCGCTGGGCTATGCCGCGCTGGCGCCGGTCGACAGCTATCTCGAGCGCCACCGCATGTTGATCCTGGTCGGCACCGCTCTTTTGGTCGTTGGGGGACTGCCGCTGCTGTACTGGCTGCGGTTCGATTTCAATCCGATGAACCTGCGCAGTCCCAAGGTCGAGTCGATTGCCACTTATCTCGAGCTAAAGAACGATCCGGAAAGCGGCGCCAATGACATCCAGATATTGGAGCCGTCGCTGGCCGCGGCCGACGAGATGGCTGGCAAACTGCGCAAGCTTCCGGAAGTGGCCCGTGTGACGACGCTCTCGACTTTTATTCCCGATGACCAGCAACAAAAACTCACTCTCATCGCCAACGCGGCAAAGAGCCTCAGTGCGGCGTTGAACCCGGCCACCCCGGCCGTACCGCCGACCGACGCGCAGAATGTCGCGATGATCAATAGCACGCTCGATATCCTCAACCGGCAGATCGCCAACGCAAAGCCGGGCGCAGGCGTCGACGCGGCGCGGCGGCTGTCCGATGGCCTGACTGCGCTTGGCAAGGCGGACGAGGCCACCCGCCAGCGCGTTCAAGCCGCGTTCGTGGTACCCTTGCATACCGCGCTCGCCCAACTGCGCGAATTGTTCACCGCGCACACGGTGACGCGTGAGAATCTTCCTTCCGATGTTTCTGCGCAGTGGGTGACGCCGAGTGGGCAGGCGCGCGTGGACGTGGCGCCCAAGGGCGACGCCAACGACAACGGAATCTTGGAGAAATTTGCCGATGCGGTTCAGCAGGTCGCGCCCGACGCGACCGAGGGACCGATTTCGATCCTCGAGGCGCGGCGTACGGTCGTCGTTGCGTTCATCGAGGCCGGCTCCTATGCGCTTATTTCCATCGCCATCCTGCTCTGGATAACCTTGCGTCGATGGCTCGATGTACTGCTGACCCTGGTGCCGCTCTTGCTCGCGTGCGTCGTCACGCTCGAGATCTGCGTGCTGGTCGGTCTTCCGTTGAATTTCGCCAACATCATCGCGCTGCCGCTTTTGCTCGGCGTCGGCGTCGCTTTCAAGATCTATTACATCATGGCTTGGCGCGAGGGGCAGACCAAGCTCCTACAGTCGGTGCTTACGCGCGCCGTGACGTTCAGCGCGCTGACCACGGCCACTGCCTTCGGCAGCCTTTGGTTCTCCAGCCATCCGGGAACATCGAGCATGGGCAAGCTGTTGGCGATCTCGCTGCTGACAACCATGGCGGCCGCCGCGTTGTTTCAGCCCGTGCTCATGGGCAAGCCGCGCGAGCAAGACCACAGCTTTTGACGGTACCGCGCCGCTGGTCGCGCCGCGGCGCCAAAGGCCGCATCAGTGGTGCGGAGGATTGACGGCTGGACTGACCGCCGGATTGGGGCTGACCGACGGATCAAGCATGCTGTAGGCAGAGTCCGGCAGGCGGATCCAATGCTCGTCGCGGCCCAACAGCTTGATTCCGAGGTAGCCACGCACGACGAGCGTCTGACCATCGGGCGAAAGCGTCATCACGGCGTTGTAGACATTGCCGTCGCGCGGATCGAGGATCGTGCCGCCCGCGAATTTGTTCTCGCCGTCCGGCCTCATGCCGCGAATGATTTCAAGTCCCAGCCATGGATGATTGTGCCGGTCGTCCTTGCAGCGTTCGCATAAGGTTTTGGGGTCTTCGTTGGGCTTGAGAAACATTTTTGCGATGACGCCGGCATAGATGCCGTCGTGCTCGCTGATCAGAAACCAACCCGAGGGTTGCTTGGTATCGGGATCGGTTCCCTGCCAAAGGCCGACTGGGGACTGGGGAGCTGCGCCCCATGCGTAAGCACTCACCAGCAGCGGCACGAGCGCCAGGAAAATGATCCAGGATTTCGCTCGCATCGTCGCACCTCCAGTTCCAGCTGCCTTTAGCCCATGGGGCCATGCAAGCCCAAGATTCAATGCGCAAGATCAAACGCCCGGCAACCAATACCCAAACTCCAACGCCCATCCAGCCAATGTCGTTCTTTCGGAACGAAACGAGGCCAAATCGCGCCGGAAGGTAATCATAGCCACGAAAAATCGCAATTTTTTGAGTAAATTTTGTGTAAACGCTCCGGCTTGTGAGCAAACGCCGCGCCCCGCTACACTGCGCCGCATCGGCACGCTTGGAGGCACGTCGGCCATGAAGCGAGCGATTGGGGCACTGACGTGAAAATCAAATCGATCGAGCCTATCGCAGCAAGTCTGCCGATGAAAAAGCCGGTCACCATGGCGGCCGAGACCGTGACGCGCGCCGACAACGTGCTGGTCCGCGTCGAGTCCGACAATGGGCTCGTCGGTTGGGGCGAGGCGGCTTCGGCGCCGACCATGACCGGCGAGAGCGTCGCCAGCATGATGGCGGCCGTGTCCCATATGGCGCCGGCGCTGCTCGGCCGTGCGGCCGGCGATTTCGCCAGAGGCTCGGCGGCTATGGACGCGGTGATGTACGGCAATACCGGAGCGAAAGCCGCGATCGATATCGCGCTGCACGATCTTGTCGCCCGCGCCGGCGGGCGGCCGCTTTACGCTCTGTTCGGCGCCAAAGCGCGCAGCCGCATGGCGGTGCTGGCAGTCATCGGTTCAACAGATGAAGGCGCCGATCTGCGCGAGGCGGAGGAGCGCTTCGCCGCCGGCTATCGGGCTTTCAAGATCAAGGTCGGCATAGCTGCGCCGGAGGCGGATGGCGCGCGGACGCATGCGGTGTGCCGGATGCTCAAGGCAAGCGGCGAGGGGTGTCTCGTTTCGGCCGATGCCAATCAGGGATTTACCGTCGAGGAGGCCACGCGGTTCACCGCTGTGGTCGGCGATGCGGGGCTCGATTTCTTCGAGCAGCCCGTGCGCGCCCACGATTTGGCCGGCATGGCGCGCGTGGCCGCCGCGAGCCGCGTGCCCATTGGCGCCGACGAGGGCATCCATTCGCTCGACGATATCGAGCGTCATCATGCGTTGAAGGCGGCAGCGGGCGTGAGCCTGAAAGCGATCAAGCTTGGCGGCTTACGCGCGCTGCTCGATGCCTGCCGGCTCTGCGACCGCCTCGGCATGAAGGTCAACATTTCCTGCAAGACTGGCGAGTCGAGCGTGGCGTCGGCTGCGGCGCTGCATCTCGCAGCAGTGGTGCCCGATCTCGCCTGGGGCCTGACGTTGACCAATAGCAGACTCGCCGAGGATGTCGCCGTGGAGCCTTTGCGCATCGCGCGCGGCCATGTGGAGGTGCCCGGCGGACCCGGGCTCGGCATTGAGGTCGATGAGCGCCGGGTGCGCCGCTCTCAGCAGGAATTCGCGGCGAGAAAAGTGGCGTAGCGCGGCGCTGCCTTACTGCTCTTTCTCGTTGTCGTCCTCATCCTCTTCGTCGTCCTCGTCCTCGTCCTCGTCCTCGTCCTCTTCCTCGTCTTCTTCTTCGCCTTCATCCCGTTCCCTGGCCTCTTCGAGTTCGCCATCGATGAACTCGGCCAGATCGTCGAAAGCCTCGCTGATCTCCAATGCGGGGATGCCTTCCTCGCCTGCGGCATTGACGCATTCGGCCGCCCATGCCTTCGCCGGCGAAGGTTCGCCTTCCTCCGGGTATCCCTCCTTTTCGATTTTCTCCGAAACCCAAGTCTCGACGAATTCGAGGGCGCGTTCACTCATGTATAATCTCCTGCTTACCTTCACGGGCAAACGCTACCATAACTTCGGGAGGGGAATGTGAAGGCAAAAGACCTCGGCATCGCCGTCGTCGGCTCGGGCCGCATCGGCACGCTGCGCGCGCGGCTTGCCGCCAGGCACCCGGCCGTGCGCTTTCTCGCCGTCTCCGACAAAGAGCCCGCGAACGCCAAGGCGTTGGCCGAGCTTGCCGGCGCCGACTTTTATTCCGCCGACAACGACGAGGTGATCGCGCGGCCGGAGGTCAACGCCGTGTTCGTCTCGACGCCCGAGGGCGAGCACGCTGCGCCGGTGTGCAAGGCGCTCGAACTCGGCAAGGCGGTCATGGTCGAGAAGCCGCTGGCGCTATCGCTCAACGATGCCGAGGCGATTCTGAAAACGCTGCAGGCCACGGGCGGCACGCTGCGCGTCGGCTATAGCCGCCGCTTCAAGGAATGTTTTCTACGCGCCAAGGAGCAGATGATTCACGGCCGTCTCGGCAAAGTGAGCGGCGCCCTCGCGCGCGTGTACAATTCGCGCGCCCAGACCTTTGCGATCCTCAAGCGCGACCCGCATGCGACGCCGGTGCTCGACGTGCTCACCTATTATGTCGATTTGATTTGCTGGTTTCTTGAAGGCAACCGGCCGGTCGAAGTGGTGGCGCGCGGCCAATCCGGAATTTTTCGCGATGCCGGCTATAGCGCCCACGACGTGACCTGGGCGATCGTCACTTTCGCCGACGGCGCGGTCGTCAATTTCGGCATCGGCTACGCGCTGCCCGCGCGTTATCCGACGCAAGGACAATCAGACCGGGTTGAGCTCCTCGGCACCGACGGCACCATGATCATCGACGACGACCACATGGAGCATCTGATCTTTTCCGAAAAGGGCATCCCGCATCCCTACGTGCCCGGCCATTCCCTCGAGATGGCGTTCCTCGGCAGCAACACCGCGGGCGACTGGGCGGTCGGCGATTTCTGGGGCCCGCTGGGCAATGAAACCCGCGCTTGGCTTGATTTCCTCGCAACCGGGCGTCCCAGCATCCATGCCACGGCCGAGCAGGCGATGGTCAATCTGAAAACCACCTACGCCATCGAGCGCGCCGCCGCCACCGGGCAGGTCGTGCGGCTGGATTGGAGCTGAGACGCATACGCAATGCATAACGATGCCGGCCGATAAGCGGGAGGATTCAAATGGCGGAAAATTCGATCACACGCCGTGCCACGCTTGGCACGGTGGCGGCAGGAGTCGCGGCGTTCGGCGATTCCGAGGCGATGGCGCAGGCGGACGCGCGCAAGACCTTCGTGCTCGTTCATGGGGCCTGGCATGGCGGCTGGTGCTGGCGGCGCGTGGCTGACATTCTGGAAAAACATGACCACAAAGTCTACGCGCAGTCGCTCACCGGCAACGGCGACCGATCGCATCTTCTCAGCAAGGACGTGATCCTCGACACCCACATCGCCGATATCGTCAACCTGGTGACCTGGGAAGACCTCAAGGACGTCTGCCTCGTGGCGCATTCCTACGGGGACTGGCCCGCCTCCGGCGCGCTCGAGCACATTCACGATCGCGTCGCCTCGATCGTCTGGCTCGATGCGTTCAAGCCGGAAGACGGTCAGAAAGGCACTGACTTCGCGTCCGAGTTCAGCCGCAAGGCGCTGGAAGAAGCGACGGCGCGGGGCGAACCCGGCCGCAAGCCGCCTCCGGCGAAAACGTTCTCGCTCAGCGAGAAGGATTACGCCTGGATCGACTCGAAGTTGACGCTGCAGCCGAACGGTGTGGCCACGCAGCCCATCAGGCTCTCCGGTAAGCGCGAGACGATTGCCAAGAAGACATACATTCGCGCGCCCAGATATCCGCAGGCCGCTTTCGACAAGGCGCTCGCCAAGTGCAAGGCCGACAAGACTTGGCAGACCTTTGTCAACGAAAATACCGGCCACGATGTCATGATCGACCAGCCGGAATGGCTGGCTGACGCGTTGCTGAAGGTGTCGTAGCGGCCAGGGGTGGGATTCACATATATTAGGTTGCGAGTCATTGCAGTCAGCGAGAGCGAATGGACAACAAGACAAGACCGGACGAAACCGGCTTCCGCTTCATCGGCAAGCCCATCCCGCGCAAGGAGGATGAGCGGCTGATCACTGGCAAGGGCCGGTTCACCGACGATTTCAATGTCGACGGCCAGACCTACGCGGTGATGGTGCGCTCGCCATACCCGCACGCGCGCATTGTCGCGATCGACGCGGTGCGAGCGAAGGCGATGCCCGGCGTGGTCGGCGTGCTCACCGGCGCCGATTGCGTTGCCGACAACATCGGCCCGGTCCCGCACGATCCGGTGCCGAAGACCAAATACGACATGAAGCTTACCGGCCCCGGCGGCACCGCGGTGTTCGCCGGTCCGCATGCGCTCCTGCCGGCGGACAAGGTGCGGCACGTCGGTGAGGCCGTGGTCATGGTGGTGGCCGAGACCAAGGCGCAGGCCATGGATGCCGCGGAAGCCGTAGAGGTACGCTACGACGAGCTTCCCTTCGTGCTGCACACCGAGGATGCGATGCAGCCGGGTGCGCCTACGCTGTGGGACCAGGTGCCGAATAACATCGCGGTCGAGACTTTCTTCGGCGACAAGGAAGCGACCGATCGCGCCTTCGCCCGCGCGGCACACGTGGTGAAGAGGAAATTCCACATTGGCCGCGTTACCGGCGTACCGATGGAGCCGCGCTCCGCGCTCGCACAGTATGATGCCGCCGCTGACAGCTACCTGTTGTACGCCGGCTCGGGCGGCGCGGTGCGGCAGCAGAATGAGCTGATCCGCGTTGTCGGCGTTCCACCGGAACGGCTGCGCGTTATTTCCGCCGATGTCGGCGGCAATTTCGGCACGCGTAACCGCACCTATGTCGAGTTCGGCCTTGTTCTTTGGGCGGCGAAGAAGCTCGGCCGGCCGGTGAAATTCACCGCGATGCGCTCAGAAGCCTTTTTGAGTGACTATCAGGGCCGCGATCTGGTGACAAATGTCGAGCTCGCGCTCGATGAGAAGCACAAATTCATCGGACTTCGCGCCACCAATATCAGCAATGTCGGCGCCCGTTGCGTGTCGCTTTCGCCGTTAAGCAAGGGTTCCGGCCTGATTTCCGGTTCGTATGCCATTCCCGCCGCAAGCCTGCGTTCGGTCGCGGTGTTCACCAATACGATGCCGACCAATGCCTATCGCAGCTCCGGCCGGCCGGAAGTCACGTTCGCAATCGAGCAATTGGTCGACGAGGCGGCGAGGCAGCTCGGGGTCGACCGCATTGCGCTTCGCCGCAAGAATTTGGTTTCGCGGAAGGCGATGCCATACCGCAATTCGGTCGGCATGCTCTACGACAGCGGTCACTATGAAGAGAATATGGACTGGGCGATGGACATCGCCGACTGGAAGGGTTTTCCGGCGCGGCGACGAGAGGCGAAACGCCGCGGCAAGCTGCTTGGGCGCGGTCTCGCCAATTACGTCGAGTCCTCGATCGGGGCGCCGAAGGAGCAGGCGCGTGTCACGGTACGTCCGCAAGGTTCTTCCGGACCAGCTCGTGTCGATGCCGTGATCGGCACGCAATCAAACGGGCAGGGCCACGAGACGAGCTTCGCGCAGGTGGTTGCCGATTTGCTTCACGTGCCCGATGACTCGGTCAACATCATCTACGGTGACACCGCGGTGGTGAAAGTTGGCGGCGGCTCCCATTCGGGCCGGTCGATGCGCCATGCCGCGACCGTATTCTCCAAAGCCGCCGTCGATCTGATCGCCAAGGGCAAGGAGATTGCCGCAATCGTCATGGGCGTGGCGCCGGACACCGTATCCTTCGATGATGGCCGCTTCTCCTCACGCGATACCAATCTCACCTTCGATTTTCTCGAACTCGCGGGCGAGGCGGCGCGTCACAAGTTGCCGGAGGCGCTCAAGGACGGCATTGCGGTGGTCACCGACAACGAGATGCACGAGCCGGTGTTTCCCAACGGCACGGCGATCTGCGAGGTCGAGATCGACCCCGACACCGGTGCGATTGAGATCACCCGCTACGCCTGCATCGACGATGTCGGCCGCTGCATCAATCCGCTGATCGTGCACGGTCAGACCCACGGCGCCATCGCCCAAGGGGTGGGGCAGGCGATGTGGGAGCAAGTCTTTCTCGATCCGGATTCCGGGCAGCCGCTCACTGGATCGTTCATGGATTACGGCATGCCGCGCGCCGATCACCTTCCGTCGTTTAGGACCGAGATCGCCGAAGTGCTTTCGCCCACCAACCCGCTCGGCATCAAGGCCGGCGGTGAAGGCGGCACCACGGCGGCGCCCGCTGTCGTCTTCAGCGCCATCCTCGACGCACTGCGCGAAATCGGCGTGTGCGACGTGCCGATGCCGGCGACGTCCTATGCGGTATGGCGGGCGATCCAGGAGGCGAAGGCGAAGCATTCTTAAACGCGGCGTCCGCTCCGCCCGCGGCACCATGCATCGACGCCCCTTTTGGCGCTTGTTTTGAAGCTTGTGGATAACCTGATTTCCCCGTCGGGAAGAACTTCGAAGACTGTTAAAATGTTCGCTGCGTAGTCGGTTGCGTGGGTGCAAAAGTTGTCCCGCTTTATAGGCCCATTGCCACAGAGTTTTCAGCGTCCGCCTTGTTCAAAGTGCGGCACTTCGATGTGGCTTGTTTACATCGAACCCGACTGCAAGTCGGAGATTGAACTTCATTCCTTTAAATGTTTGCATTGCGGTTATCAGGAAACGCAGATCATCAACCGTAAGACCGCCCCAGCGCCATTGCCGCCTGAATGTCGCCTGCATTGACGAGGGGTGTTGAACTTCTCGCTACTTCAGATTTTCGAATGGGCCGTCTGGCCTTACGGGGCTAACCGCCATTCGCAAGCCGACTTGAATTTGCGACCGCCGCAACTGCCATTGGACCCGATTGGGGTGGCGGCGGCCACCTGGGCTCCTGCGATTGGAATAGCCAACAGGGTCAGGGTGGTTCCGACACCTAACCGGCGTAGCAAAAGCGCGCCGCAACGGCCGCAAGACCGTTTGGATCAAGCGGCGCCGGCGGCCGCTTGATGCCTGGAAAATCAAAGGAATGCCAATGAGATAACGCGTGTGGCCGATCGATCCTTGACGATCGCAGTGCGGCGCGGGCATCAAGGTTTCGCCGGCCGAACGGCAAGGGTGACAGGGAGAAACGAACCATGGCGAACAAAATCATCATCAGCTGCGCGATCACCGGCTCGATCCACACGCCGACCATGTCGGACGCGCTGCCGATCACGCCCGATCAGATCGCCACGCAGGCGATCGATGCCGCCGCGGCCGGCGCCGCCATCCTGCATCTGCACGCGCGCGACCCGAAGGACGGCCGGCCGACGCCCGACGCCAACGTCTTCATGCAGTTTCTGCCGCGCATCAAACAGGCGACCGATGCGGTGGTGAACATCACCACGGGCGGCGCCGTGACCATGACCGTCGAGCAGCGCATCTCCGCCGCCAACACGCTGTCGCCGGAAATGTGCTCGATGAACATGGGCTCGATGAATTTCGCGCTGTTCCCGATGGCGCGCCGCTACAAGACCTGGAAATACGATTGGGAGGAGAGCTATCTGCTCAACTCCGACGCCTACATCTTCCCCAATACGTTTCGCGATATCGAGAAGGTCTACAACACACTCGGCGTCGGCCACGGCGTGAAATTCGAACACGAGTGTTACGATACCGGTCACCTCTACAATCTCGCGCATCTGGTTGACCGCGGCATGTTCAAGCCGCCGATTTTCCTGCAGCTCATCTTCGGCATCTTGGGCGGCATCGGTGCCGATCTCGACAATCTATATTTCATGAAGCGCACGGCCGACCGGCTGTTCGGCAAGGATTATCTGTGGTCGGTGCTTGCCGGCGGGCGCCATCAGATGAATTTCTGTACCGCCGCGGCGATGATCGGCGGCAACGTGCGCGTCGGGCTGGAAGACTCGCTCTATATCGGTCCCGGCAAGCTCGCCAAGAGCAACGCCGAGCAGGTGACGAAAATCCGCCGCATCATCGAGGATCTCGGCTACGAGATCGCCACGCCCGCCGAGGCGCGGCAGATGCTCGGGCTTAAGGGCGCCGACCGGGTCAAGTTTTAGTAAGCGACGTTTCCCGGGCGTAGCGCAGCATGAAGCGGAGCGGAATGATGCGCTGCAGACCCGGGATCGTTACAAGCGCTAAGTTTGTTACGATCCCGGATCAGCGGTGCACCGCTGGCGCGCTGCACCGCATCCGGGAAACGGCATGGGGCAGCGCGACATGAACGCCATCGACCTGAAAGGCCGCGCCGCCATCGTGACCGGAGGGGCGAGAGGTATCGGCTTTGCCATCGCGCAAAGGATGTTGAAGTCGGGCGCCAAGGTCGTGTTGTGGGATATGGATACGGCCGCGATGCACGAGGCCGAGCGGCTCCTGCAGCAAAGCGGTCCTGTTTCCATCAATACCGTTGACGTGACCGATGAGACGTCGGTCGGCAATGCCGCCGCCTCGCACATGCGCGACTTCGGCAAGGTCGACATTCTGGTCAACAACGCCGGCATCACCGGCGGCAACGCGCCGCTTTGGGAGCTTGCGCCCGAGGTCTGGCGCCGGGTCATCGACGTTAATCTCGTCGGCCCCTATCTCACCTGCCGGGCGCTGGTGCCGCACATGATTGCGGCCGGCTGCGGCCGCATCGTCAACATCGCCTCGATCGCCGGCAAGGAGGGCAATCCCAATGCCTCGCATTATTCGGCATCAAAGGCCGGCTTGATCGCGCTGACCAAATCCTTGGCCAAGGAACTGGCAACCAAAGGCGTGCTGGTGAACTGCATCACGCCGGCCGCGGCCAAGACGGAAATGTTTGCCCAGATGACGCAGCAACATATCGATTACATGCTGTCCAAAATCCCGATGAACCGCTTTGTGGCGGTCGATGAAATTGCCGCGATGGTCGCCTGGCTGGCGTCGGAGGAGTGCTCGTTCTCGACCGGCGCCGTATTCGACATTTCGGGCGGCCGGGCGGTCTATTGAGTAGCCGCGCGGTCTTGACCGGGTGGGCCGCGCGACGCTACATGCAGGCTTGCGTTTGGGCGGTTAGCTCAGTGGGAGAGCACTTCCTTGACATGGAAGGGGTCACAGGTTCAAATCCTGTACCGCCCACCATTTTTTGTTGCTGCTTGACGCGCAGAGCGCGGACCTCAAGCTCATAGCCTGTAAGCCAGCAGTCGATGCGGCGTCCGCAAGCGGCGTCGCATTAATGATTCGGGGGCGCCGCTGTCGCGGCACCCCCGCCTTAACGAAGCGCGGAGAATGCGGACTCAGACGCTCGATTGAGGTCTCAGGCCCCCTTCAGGCGCTTGTTGCATTGGCTGTAATAGCCGCCGCCCTTTTCGATCCACTTGAGCCCGCCGTTGCCGTTGTTCTCTTTGTTCGCCTTGTATTGATCGAGGCAGGTTTCCATGCGCGCCTTGCCGGCCGATTCCTTGGCATATTTGGGAGAGACAGCGGATGGGAATCTGACGGGGCCGCTGGCGACCGGCGGAGCGCTCGGTGGAGGGGCAGACGCCGCGGGCGATGAAGCCGGAGTCGCAGGCGGCGGAGCACTTGCTGCCGGCCCTTCGGCCGCCTCGCCACCGCATTCCGCTTTGCGGAACTCGTTCCAAGTCAGGCCCTTGAGAGTTCCGGCGTCCTTGGCCGCCTGGTACTTCGCGCCGCACTCCTTCATCGAAAGGGCGTACGCCGGAACCGTAGCGACGGTGCTGGCGAGAGCCGCGAGAAGGATTCCGGACGCGATTACGATTTGAGTTTTCATGAGCAATTCTCCTGTGCCGAAGTGATCAATGCAGGTCGTCCGGCCGCGCGCTTAGCTGCCGGTTGCGTCCGACACGCATTTCTTGGTGAAGCTCGTCTCCGCCGCGCCATGCAGCTTCTGCGCTGCGGCCTGGTCTTTGCAGCACTTTTTCGCAAAGCTCGCCAAAGCGGCACCGTGCAGGCTCTTAGCGGTGGCCTGCACCTTGCAGCTGTCGTCCGCCATGGCGGCGGTGACGACCCAGAACGAGGCGATAACGATCGTGACCGTCTTCATTTGCTCCTCCCTAGCTTCGCTGATCGTCTGCACACAAAGCGCAAGGTCACTTTTGCAGCGTGCCGTTCGGGCTCGCCTGGTCGACAATGTTGGGCAGGTGCTCCGCCAGCAGCTTCAGCATCGCGTCGACCGGCAACCCCATGTGGCGCGCGAATTCCTGGACCTGATCGTTGCCGAGCACCGTCTTCAGTTGGTCGGCGGTTATCGGCATGTTGGCGCCATTGCCCAGCCAGGACTGCACCTGCGGGCCGAGCCCGCCCTGCTGCAGCTTCGTCAGCAGACCATTGAGATCGCCGTACTGCGTCTTCGCCAGCACGGCGTTGAGCAGCGCCGGTAAGGCGGCAGCCTCGACCTGTCCAAGCACGCCGCCTAGATTAAGTTGATCGAACAAACCCATGGTGACCTCCTTTGCAGACTCTGGGCTGCTACGCCGCGGTCGTGTCAAACCCGTGACGCAACCTTAGTGGAACATGGCTGCCGATACCAGAGGCTCCGCGCTCCTCGCCCGCACTGTTGGGGATTGCGGCCCCGTTCGGCCGCCATTCCTTATGTCTCCGGCATCATGATCGCCGCGGCGCTCAATGATGCAGGAGTACCATCGAGATCTCCGGGATATACGTGATAATCAATAGCGCCCCGAAATTCAGCACCAGAAACGGCAGCACGCCGAGATAGATGCGGCTGAGCGGTGCGTTGAAGATCGCCTGCGACGAAAACAGGTTCAATCCGAACGGCGGCGTGTACATGCCGAGGCTCAGATTCACCGCCACGATGATGCCGAAGTGAATGGCATTGACGCCGACGGCTTGCACGATCGGCAGCAACAGGGGCGTCAGGATGAGGATCGCCGCTGGCGGCTCCAAGAAGCTTCCGGCTATGAGCAGGCCGACATTGAGAATGAGCAACAGCTCCCATTTTGCCATGTGCAAGCCGTCGATCGAGGCGACGATATGTTGCGGGATTCCACTGGTCGTTAAGAGCCACGAATAAATTCCGGCCGATGTCACGATGAGGAGAATCTGCGAGACGAGGAAGGCGGAATCGACGAGAATTTTCCAAAAACGGAAAACGTCGACTTCGCGGTAGATGACCATCGTCACAAAGATCGAATAGACGACAGCGACGCCGGCGGCCTCGGTTGGGGTGAACACGCCGCCATAGATGCCGCCGAAGATCACGACAAGCGTGCCGAGCGACCAACTCGCGTCCTTGCTGGTTTTCCAGATCGTCTCCCAGTGGGCACGCGCGCCGAGCGGTACGCCCTTCATCCTGGCATAGCCGATGACGAACGCGGCATCGATGACACCGATGAGAAGGCTCGGCAGGATGCCGGCGGTGAACAGTTGCACCGCGGACTGCTCCGCCGAGACCGCATAAAGAATCATCGCGATCGACGGCGGGATGACGACCGCGATCGCGCCCGAGGATGCGATCAGGCCGACGGCGAAGCGCTCGTTGTAACCCCCCTCCTTGAGCGAGGGATAGATCATGCGGCCCATGGCCACGACGGTGCCGATGGCGGTGTGCGACATCGCGCCGAACAGTTCGGACGCCGCCACCGTCGTCACCGCGAGCGAGCCGCGCACGCCGCCGACCATGGCCATGACCATCGCAATGATCCGCCGCGCGATGCCGCCCTGCGCCATGAATTCGCCGGCGAGCACGAAGAACGGCACGGCAAGCAGCGGAAAATTGTCGAGGCTGCCGAACATATAGGTCTGCAGCGCGTCGGTCGGCACGTCAGCGACGGTGAGGACGGCAACGATCGATGTCACCAAGAGGACCAGGAAGATAGGAAAGCCGATGATGAGGAGCACCACCGGCAAGCCGAAATAGATGAGATAGGCCATCGTCGCCGCCCGCCTAATGCTGCGTGGTGTCGACAGCGCCGTTCGCGCCGGTGCGGCCTCGCGTGGTCAGGAGCCGCACCGCGACCAGCAATGCCATCAGGCTGTAGCCGATCGGAACCATCGCCTGCGGGATGACCAATGGGAAATTTGCCGCTTGGCTGCGCTCATCGAATGCCGCCAATTGCGTGATGACGGGGTAGGCGTAGACGGTGACGGCGATGGCAGTGGCGATCAACACCAGCTCCGACAAGAGATTGAAGAAATCGTGCAGTTTCGGCGGCAGCGCCGAGATCATGACGTCCATGCGGATATGACGGCTTTGCCAGGCGACCGCGCAGCATCCGGTGAAGACGCAGCCGACCATGAGGAAGAGCATGATCTCCTCGGCCCAGGGTATCGATACGCTGAAGACGTAGCGGCCAATGATGTTGACGAAATTGATTGCCACGCTCGAGATCAGGCAAATCGCCGACACCGAGCGCGTGAACGTCAGAAGCCAATGAACCCCTTTGTGGATAGCCTCGATCACGAGTGGACCTCTTGTACCTCTTACTGCGCTTGCCCGCGGGCGCGGGCCTGGGTCACTGGCTCGGCCCCTGACGTGTTCGCTTAGCGGCCTCGGTTACAAGCTTATAAGCCTGGTGCAGCTCCGGCTTGCTCTTCGCCACGTCCTCGCCGACGCTCGCCAGCATGCTGATCATCGAAGCCTGCTCGTCCGGCGGCAGGCTGATGAGCTCGCCGCCCTTCTCCACCCAAGATTTGCGCGCCTTGGCGTGCAGTTCGGCCGCGAACGGATTGATCGCCACCGATTCCGCGGCGGCGTCGCGATCGATGATCTCCTGCAAGTCTTTTGGCAGGGAGTCGTACCACCGCTTGCTGACTTCGACGATGAGGAAAATGGCCGGCTGGTTGATCTCGGTCACATATTTGGCCGCGTCCTGGAAGTGCATGGCGTTGAACACTGTGATGCCGGATATGGCGCCGTCAATGGTGCCCTGCTGCACCGCCGGCAAGACGTCGCCAAGGCTCATGGCCACTGGCGTCGCGCCCAACCGTTCGAAGGCCTCGGTCTGGAATTTCGAGGCGAAGACCCGGATTTTCTTGCCCTTGAAGTCGGCAACGTGGCGGATCGGCGTTCTCGCGTCGAGCGCCGAGGGGAGCGCCATGTAGAGCCCGATGCCGTGCAACCCCTTGTCGGCGCCCAGCCCCAGCATCAGCTTCATAACGTCCGGTTGCGCCAGCAGCCGCTGCCCATGCGCAAGGGAATCCAGAAGGCCCGGCGTGGCCAACACCTCGAAGCGCTCGTCCACCCCCACGAAAAACTCCGGCGGAATGATCGCGCATTCGAGCGAACCGAACTGCATGCCCTCGATCATGCGCGGCATCGAGCCGAGTTTACTGGCGGAATAAACCTCGATCTTGATGCGGCCGCCCGAATCCTTCTCCACCATCTCGGCAAGGCCGCGGCTGAACTCTTCCGGCGTGTCGTTGACGGTGGGGGTGCCGATCTTCATCACATAGGTTTTGTCTTGCGCCTGCGCGGCGCCGAGCGCCAGCGCCATCGACAAGACCAGCGCGCCGGTGGCGGCGGTCGCCCGCGCGAACATCGCAGGTTGTATGCCGTTCATTTCATCCTCCCGTGCGATCCACGACGCGGACACCCGCACACCTGTGCCGATCATTGACTCGGCGCCTGCCGGGTTCGCTGCGCCGCCGCGGTGACCACCGCATAGGCATCGTGCACCGCAGGCTTATCGTTCGACACGTCGGCGCCCACGCTGGCGAGCGTCTTCATCATCGAGGCTTGCTCTTCGGGCGGCAGGTTAATGAGTTCGCCGCCATTGGCCACCCAGCCGTTGCGCTGCTCCTGATACATCTTCAGCGCGGGAGCGTTGATTTTCAGGGACTCGGAAAGGCCGTCCCGGTCGACGATCTCCTGCAAGTCCTTGGGCAGGGAATCGTACCATTTCTGGCTGACTTCAAGGATGATGAAGATGGCCGGCTGGTTGGTTTCGGTGACATATTTTGCCGCATCGCCGAAGTGCATGTTGTAGAATACGCCGATGCCGGCGATGGCGCCGTCGATGGCGCCCTGCTGCAGGGCCGGCAGAACGTCACCCAGCGTCATCGCCACCGGCGTCGCGCCAAGCCGGTCGAACGCCACGGTCTGAAACTGGGAGGCGAAGACCCGGATCTTTTTTCCTTTGAAATCGGCGAGGTGGCGGATCGGGGTTCGCGAAATGAGGCAGGATGGCTGTGCCAGATAAAGACCGACGCCGTGCAGCCCCTTGTTCGCGCCAAGGCCGAGCATCAACTTCAACACCTCAGGATCGGCGGCGAGGCGCTGTCCATGTTCCATGGAATCGATGAGCCCGGGCGCCGCCATGACCTCGAAGCGCTCGTCGACGCCGACAAAAAATTCAGGCGGAATGTTGGCCGCCTGAATCGCGCCGAATTGCGTGCCCTCGATCTGCCGCGGGATCGAGCCCAATTGGCTCGCCGGATAGACCTCGGTTTTGATGCGTCCGCCTGAGTCCTTTTCGACCGCGGCGGCGTAGTTCTTAGCAAACAGGTGCGGCGTATCATTGAGGGTGGGCAGCGTGATCTTCATCACGTAGGTCTTGTCCTGCGCCGACGCAGTGCTGATCGTCAGCGCGAGTGACAAGATGAACGCGGTGGCGGCGAAAGCCGCCAGCGCGAGGCGTCCACGATCCTCGAAGCGCATGTGTTCCTCCCAGTCGGCGTCTTTGCTGCATTGAAACGCAGCAATCAGGCAGCAATTCCCAACCCGGCTTTTTTTGTTGGCGGGACAGCCCGTAGCCTATGACCACACCCCATTCGACTGTCCGCAACAAACGTTAGATGATCGCCGCTCCGGCGACAACGAAAATCTCCCCTCGCGGGCCCGTTCACGGCGCCGCATTCACCTCGCCGCATCCGTGACTATTTTGTAGGCTGCAGCAAGTTGCGGCTTTGCGTTCGACACTTCGTCGCCGACGCCAGCCAGGATTTTGAGCATCGATGACTCCTCTTCGGGCGGCAAACTGATCAGTTCGCCACCGCTGGCTGTCCAGGCCTTGCGGGCGTAATCGTTGATTTCGACAGCCACCGGATTGATCGCGATCGATTCCGCGGCGGCATCCTTGTCGAGGAGTTGCCGTAGATCCGCGGGCAAGGAATCGTACCACTTCTTGCTGATTTCGACCGTTATGAAGGTGGCCGGCTGGCCTATCTCGGTTACGTACTTCGCCACGTCCTTGAAGTGCATGGCATTGAAAATGGCGATGCTGGCAACCGCGCCATCGACGGCGTTGTCCTGAAGCGCCGGCAATACATCGCCCAAGGTCATCGGCTTTGGCACCGCTCCAAGCCGCTTCATCGCCACGCTTTGAAACTGCGAGCCGAAAATCCGGATTTTCTTGCCCTTGAGGTCGGCGAGGTGACGAATGGCCGTCTTGGCGATGATAGATGACTGCGTCCCCATAATTAGCCCAGCGCCGTGCAGGCCTTTGCCGGCGCCGAGGCCGAGTATCAGGTCGCGCACTTGCGGATTGGCGGCGAGGCGCTGTCCCTCCGCTATCGACTTGACCAGTCCGGGCGTCGTCAAAACCTCGAAGCGCTCATCGATGCCGGCATAAAACTCGGGTGGCAAGACAGCCATTTGGATGGCGCCGAACTGGACGCCTTCGATTTGCCGCTGGATCGAACCTAATTGGCTCTCGGGGTAGATCTCGGGCTTGATGCGGCCGGTCGAATCCCGCTCGAGCGCGGCGGCCAAATCTTTGGCATATTGGTGCGGCACATCGTTCAGGGTCGCGAGCGATATCTTCATCACATAGGTCTTGTCGTCCGCCGCCCGCGCGCCGAGCGTCATAGCGAGCGACAAGACCAGCGCGACAGCGCCGGTGCGCGCCGCGCCCGCAGCATCCCTGACGATCATTATCCCACCTCCCAGTGCCGGCCGAGGCAGCGGAACAATCTGGCCGCCGCGCCCCGGCGGTGGCCGCGGCTTATTGGCTCGGAGATTGTCTGGTGCGCTGCGCCGCTTCCGTCACGATCTTATAGGCGGCGGCGAGGTCCGGCTTCTTGCTCGACACGTCGGCGCCGACGCTCGAAAGGGTCTTCAAATACGCGGCTTTCTCGTCGGGCGGCAGCGTGATCAATTCGCCACCCGCGGAGGTCCAAATTGCCTCGTCTTCTTTGGTCAGCTTGATCGCGACCGGCTTGATCGCCTCGGATTGCTCCGCAGCGTCCTTTTCTATGACCGCCTGCAGATCCTTGGGCAAGGCTTCGAACCAATTTTTGTTGACCTCGGCGATGATGAAGATCGAGGGCTGGTCGGTCTTCGTGATGTATTTCGCCGCGTCAACGAAATGCATATGAGCAAAGGGTCCCATCCCGCTGACCGCGCCGTCGATGGCGCCTTGCTGGATGGCGGGCACGACGTCACCGAGAGTCATTGCAACAGGTGTCGCGCCAAGCCGCTCCATTGCCACGCTTTGGAATTGCGAGGCGAAAATCCTGATCTTCTTGCCCTTGAAGTCGTCGAGATGACGGATCGGAGTTCTTGCAATGACTTCGGAGGGCTGGGCCATGAACAGTCCGACGCCGTGCAGCCCTTTGTCGGCGCCGAGCCCGAGCATCAGCTTGAGCACCGCGGGATCGGCGGCGACGCGCTGGCCGTGCTCCAGCGAATCCACCAAGCCCGGGGCAGCCATGACCTCGAAGCGCTCATCGAGGCCGACTATGAACTCGGGCGGGACGACCTCCATTTGGATGGCGCCGAACTGCGTGCCTTCGATCTGGCGGGGAATCGAGCCCAACTGACTCGCCGGATAGACCTCGACCTTGATGCGGCCACCAGAATCTTTCTCTACGGCCGCGCCGAAATTATTGGCCCATGTGTCCGGGATGTCGTGGATGGTTGGCGTCGAGATCTTCATCACAATGGGTTGCTGTTGCGCCTGCGCTACGCCGAGCGGCAGCGCCAGTGCCAACAGCGCCCCCGCGGCTACGGCCGCCGGAGTTCGCACTTCACATTTTTTCAAGCACATGTAGTTTCTCCCTCTGAGGTTTTTAGTTTGGTTCCGCTCCGCCGCGGCGGTCACCGCCTGAGCGGCCGCGCGTACTTTCGATTTTGTTCTTGCTGAGTCCGCGCTGGCGCGCCTGCGCCACGCCGGGCGAGAGCGGCAGTGAGCAGACACGCGGGGCGTTAGCCGTCCACGTGGTGACGTCACGTTCCATGGAACGCATCTCGTCCTCCCTCGGCGGCCGCTGAGCTCGCGGCAATCTTTTTATTATTTTTGCGGGCTTCCGCGTCCGATCAGCGCCGGGATTTACCGCGAGAATCCAGATTCGACGTTAGTTGATCGGCGCCGCTGTTGCAACGCGCACGCGCACGAAATGAGCCAATGAGGTCTTTTGCCGCGGCAGTCGCGGCGGATCAGGCGGCCCGGCCAATCCGATACTTGCGTCCAAGCAAGCCGCAGACGGCGATGGCCGCCAGCGCGAGCGAGATCAGGACGTTGTAGCCGGCGAGCGAAATGCCGAGAAGGCGCCATGCCGCCTTGTCGCATGGCACGACGTGGATGGTGTTCAACTGGTCGAGCAGCGATCCTCCGCTGTTGAGATTGATAAGCGGCCCCGTGCAATCGCTCGGTCCGGGCCAAAAGCCCCATTCGATGCCGGCGTGATAGGCGCCAAGCGCCGCGCTGATCAGCGCCGCGATGAGGAGCGCGACGAGGCCGGCGGCGATAAGTAGGCGCGGCGCGTTCGCCCGCGCGGCGATCGCCAACACGAGCGAAAGCGGGATGACAATATAATAAGGAACGCGCTGGATCAGGCAGAGATGGCAGGGCTGGTAGTGGAGAACGAATTGAAAATACCAGGCGCCCGCAAGCGTCGCGAAGCTGAGCACAAATATGGTCAGCGCGGCGGCCGCGGGCGTCAGGCCGAGCGGCTCGCTCCAAGTCCGCTTCAAAGGCAAAGCCTGGTGCATGGGACCCTCACTGGCGCACTGTCGCGACGGCAGTAATTGGCCGATCTTTAGGGTGGACGCAAGACCGCCGATTTTCATTTTGGCGAGAGCGGCATCCGTAGATATAGATAGCGCCCCATGCCCGTGTGGCGGAACTGGTAGACGCGCACGACTCAAAATCGTGTTCCGCAAGGAGTGGGGGTTCGATTCCCTCCACGGGCACCAATAAGTTGAAACACTGCATCGCATAGCGTCGCATAGAATACGTTTAATATCGATTTTTCAGACCTAACTTGATCGAAAGCTGCGTATACTGAAACGTGTGTCTCTCTTGCGCTCTACGACGGCAGCGGATTACACGTGCTCGTGCAGCCGAGCGGCAGCAAGCTGTGGCGGCTCAAGTATCGCTTCGCCGGAAAGGAAAAACTGATTTCGTTCGGTCCGTATCCGGACGTGACGCTCGCGAGCGCGCGCGAGAAACGCGACGACGCGAGGAAGCAGCTCGCTTCCGGCCGCGACCCCTCGGCGCAGAGGAAGCTCGACAGGATCGTCGAGGAGAAGGCGGCTCAGAACACCTTCGGCGCTGTCGTTGCCGAACATCTCGATAACATGGCGGCGAACGGCCTTGCCGAAACGACGCTGGTCAAGAACCGCTGGATGCTGCAGGTACTTGCGGCGCCGCTCGCGCATCGGCCGATTGCCGAGATCATACCGATTGAAGTTCTCGACGTACTCAAGCGCATCGAAAAAAGCGGCCGGCGCGAAACGGCGCGGAAGCTCCGAAGCATGATCGGAAGCGTGTTCCGATATGCCGTCGTGACACTGCGGGCGACGAATGATCCTACCGCCCCACTGCGCGGCGCGCTTCTGACCCCTAAGGTGCAGCACCGTCCTGCCATCATCGACGAGCGTAAGCTGGGCATCTTGATGCGGGCGATCGACGAATACGACGGCTGGCCGACGCTTCGCGCCGCACTGCAGCTGATAGCGCTCACCATGACCCGGCCAGGCGACGTACGGTTCATGCGGCGATCGGAGATCAACTTCGAGAAAGCTGTGTGGTGTATACCAGCCGAACGCATGAAGATGCGCCGGCCTCACGATGTGCCCCTCTCGCGGCAAGCACTAGAAATACTCCGCGAGATTTGGAGCCTGTCGGACTATGGCGATCTGGTTCTGTCCTCGATCCGCTCAATCAAGAAGCCGTTGTCGGAGAACGCCATGAACTGCGCTCTCCGACGGATGGGCTACGCAAAAGACGAGATGACCTCTCACGGCTTCCGCGCCACGGCGAGCACCATATTAAACGAGCGCGGCTTCAATCCCGATGTGATCGAGGCGGCGCTTGCGCATCAAGACAAGAACGTGATCCGGCGCGCCTACAATCGGGCCACCTATTGGCCAGAGCGCATGAAGCTGTTGCAGTCCTGGGCGGATTTGTTGGACGAGTTTAAGAGCGTTTCGGTTACCGATCGCCGGGCGGCGTGAATACACGCGCAATTAACCACTTCCGAGATGCCATGCGCAGCCATGTGCACGTTGAATCGTCCCGTATTTGATTGTATGTTTTGCCTTGCCTGCTAGTTGGCCCTGCACGCATTCGCGAGTGGGTCCCCTTGCAGCGTCGACGCTGCTCTTCACGGAGTACGTCGATGCAACAAGTGAAAAAACTGGTCTCGAAGAAAGAGTTGAAATCCATCTATGGCATACCCTACTGCTTTGCACACATCGCGCGGCTCGAAGCCGCTGGCTCATTCCCCACGCGGGTACGGCTTGGAGCTTGCAGAGTCGCCTGGTTCGCGAATGAAGTAGAAGCCTGGATCGCTGAGCGACCACGCGCAGCGTAATCGACACACCTCTTCGAAGGGCACAGGGCTCCGGGTCCAACCGGAGCCCTGAGTGCATTTGCCTTCCTTTGATGAGACAGGGTAGCACTTGCGCACTTCGGCGCTCGCCCATGCGCCCCTTCCGCCGTTTTGGGGATAACCGGCGAGGCGTGGAACGAGGTCGGTTATCATTCACCCTATGACCGACGACCTGTCGCGACCTGTCGCGACAAGCGACGACAGCGATTTCACTCTGACCATTGACGATGCTCTGGAGCGCTACGCCCGCGCCGGTCTTCCCCGTACGCCGCGCAGCATCCAGCGTTATTGCGCAAAAGGCCATCTGCAATGCCGCCTCATCGAAACGGAATTCGGCGAAAAATATCTGATCGCGCCGGCCTCAGTAGACAAGCACATCGCATACATCGAGGAGGTTCGCTTAGTCGCGACAAGCCCCGACCTGTCGCGGCATGCCGCGACCAGTCGCGACACGTCGCGACGTGTCGCGACAGCCGTCGTCCCTGGAGAAAGCCCCGACGAGCCGCGACAGGAAGCACCGACAGGCACCGACAAGTCGCGACCAGTCGCGACAGCCTATGTCGAGCGCCTTGAAAACGAGAATGAATTCCTGCGCGGACAGATCGGCGTGAAGGACAAGACTATCGAAGCGCTATTAGAGCGCGATATGCCTCCCATCGCTACTGAATTTGAGCACCGTGGCAAGTGACGTTCGGGGACCAAACGCGAGATTAACTCGCCTGTGCCAGCATCCGCTCGACACTCGGCCAGCTCTGCCGCCCAAAGGTCAGAAGGTCGGCCGTCAGGTCCGGCGGGCACCAATCCAAGAACGAAGGCTTGAACGCCGCTCGCGCTTTAATCCGGTTGAACCACTCGGTTACACGTGGGCGTTTGC
>JBAUYV010000523.1:0-24372 GCA_049584975.1 Xanthobacteraceae bacterium
AATGCTGCGGCTTGAGCTTGAAGCTCGCCAGCGTCTCACCCGCCATGACGCGGGCGGCGATCTTGGCGGCTGGGACGCCGGTGACCTTGGCGACGAACGGCACCGTGCGCGAGGCGCGCGGATTGACCTCCAGTACGTATATGTCGCCGTTCTTGATGGCGTATTGCACGTTCATCAAGCCGCCGACCTTCAGGGCTCGCGCCAGTTCGCGTGTTTGCCGTTCCAGTTCGGCGATCGTCTCGGCGGACAGATTGCGCGGCGGCAGCGAGCAGGCAGAATCGCCGGAATGAATGCCGGCTTCCTCGATGTGCTCCATGATACCCGCAATGTAGCTGTCCTTGCCGTCGGCGAGGCAATCGACATCGACTTCGACCGCATCGGTGAGATAGCGATCGATGAGCAGAGGTTGCTTGGCCGACACCGCGAACTCGGACGGCCGGTCGAGGTCGGCGGCGAGGCGCGCGACGTAGCGGTGCAGCTGATGAGCGTCGTGCACGATCTCCATGGCGCGGCCGCCGAGCACGTAGGACGGGCGGATCACGATCGGATAGCCGATCGACTCGGCGATCGCGTGCGCCTTTTGCGGCGAGGTGGCGATGCCGCTCTTCGGCTGGCGCAGCTTCAGCCGGTCGAGCAATTTCTTGAAGCGGTCGCGGTCTTCGGCGAGGTCGATGGCGTCCGGCGAAGTACCCAGAATCGGCACGTGCGCCTTTGCCAGCGGCTCGGCGAGCTTCAGCGGCGTCTGTCCGCCGAACTGCACGATGACGCCATGCAGCGTTCCGTTCGAGCGCTCGGTGTCGATGATCTCGATCACGTCCTCGGCGGTGAGCGGCTCGAAATAGAGCCGGTCGGAGGTGTCGTAGTCGGTCGACACGGTCTCCGGATTGCAATTGACCATGATGGTTTCGAAGCCGGCTTCCTTGAGCGCGAAGGCGGCATGGCAGCAGCAATAATCGAACTCGATACCCTGCCCGATGCGGTTCGGGCCGCCGCCGAGGATGACGACCTTCTTCCTGTCCGACGGAGTGGCTTCGTCGACGGCGCTGCCGGCGAACGGCGCCTCGTAGGTCGAGTACATGTAGGCCGTGGGCGAAGCGAATTCGGCCGCGCAGGTGTCGATGCGTTTGAACACCGGCCGCACGCCGAGCTTGCGGCGCCGTGCCGCGACTTCGTCGGCCGCAAGTCCGGTGAGGTGGCCGAGCCGCGCATCGGAAAAGCCGCTCGCCTTCAGGCGGCGCAGCGACGCCGCCGTCGTGGGCAGGCCCTTGGCGCGGATCTCCGCTTCCATGTCGACGATGCCGCGGATTTGCTCGAGGAACCACGGGTCGACTCGGCAGGCGGTGTGAATGTCGGTGTCGCTCATGCCGAGCCGCATGGCCTGCGCCACTTTGAGCACGCCGTCGGGTGAAGGCGTGCCGAGCGCGGCCCGGATTGCGTTCTTGTCGTCGCCCTGGCCGAGGCCCGGAATCGCAAGCTCATCGAGCCCGGTGAGACCGGTTTCCAGCGAGCGCAGCGCTTTCTGCAAGCTCTCCGCAAAGGTGCGCCCGATCGCCATCGCCTCGCCGACCGATTTCATCGACGTGGTCAGCACCGGTTCGGCGCCGGGAAATTTCTCGAAGGCAAAGCGCGGGACCTTGGTGACGACGTAATCGATCGTCGGCTCAAACGACGCGGGCGTGGCGCCCGCGGTGATGTCGTTGGCGATTTCGTCGAGCGTGTACCCGACCGCGAGCTTGGCGGCGACCTTGGCGATCGGAAAGCCGGTCGCCTTCGAGGCGAGCGCGGAAGAGCGCGACACCCGCGGGTTCATCTCGATGACGACGAGGCGGCCGTCTTCCGGATTGACCGCGAACTGGACGTTGGAGCCGCCGGTCTCCACCCCGATCTCGCGCAACACCGCGATCGAGGCGTCGCGCATGATCTGATATTCCTTGTCGGTGAGCGTGAGCGCCGGCGCCACCGTTATCGAATCGCCGGTGTGCACGCCCATCGGATCGACATTCTCGATCGAGCAAACGATGATGCAGTTATCCTTCTTGTCGCGCACCACCTCCATCTCGAACTCTTTCCAGCCGAGCACCGATTCCTCTATCAGCACTTCGCTGGTGGGTGACGCGTCGATGCCGCCCTCGACGATGTCGATGAACTCCGCCCTGTTGTAGGCGATGCCGCCGCCGGTGCCGCCGAGCGTGAATGACGGCCGGATGATCGCCGGCAGGCCGATGTCTTCGAGCGCTTCCAGCGCCTGGATCAGCGTCTTGATTTGATGCGAGCGCGGCGTGGCGAGCCCGATCTTCTTCATCGCGTCGCGGAACAGCTTGCGGTCCTCGGCCTTGTCGATGGCGTCGGCGGTTGCGCCGATCATGGTGACGTCGAATTTTTCCAGCACGCCCATCTTGCGCAGCGACAGCGCGGTGTTGAGCGCGGTCTGCCCGCCCATGGTCGGCAACAGCGCGAAGCCGCCGGGCGCAACGTACCGCTCCTTCTCGACGATTTTCGCCACGATCTCCGGCGTGATCGGCTCGATATAGGTCGCGTCCGCCAGGTCCGGGTCGGTCATGATGGTGGCCGGATTGGAATTGACCAGGACGACCCGGTAGCCCTCGGCTTTCAGCGCCTTGCAGGCCTGCGTGCCGGAATAATCGAACTCGCAAGCCTGACCGATCACGATCGGACCCGCGCCGATGATCAGGATCGAGGAGATGTCGGTCCGCTTGGGCATGGCTTCCGTATATGGGCACAAAAAAAGGGCGCGCTTCTCGCGCGTCCTTGGCCAGGCGCCGGGGGCTTGGCCCCGCGCGCCGCGGTCTTTAGACCAGATTCGACACAGAGGGAAGGGCGGTCTTGACCGTGTCTCGATCGCCCTATCGACCGCAAATCAGTTTCAGCCAAGACGCAGCGTGGAAGGCGGTCATCAGCAAGTACATTAGTGTCATTCCGCTCAGTGGCGACGCATGTTGCATGGCCGAGCAGAGGACATCCGGCTCGCCGCCGCCGCGAGCGGTCAACAGCGCCATGACGGCGAAGGTCGGAGTGGCCGCGAGGCACAGCCAGTCGGCCGCGGCGCGGGCGGCCGATCCGCGATAGTTTCCGAACGCCTGCTTCGAGGCGGCCGGCCGTGAGGTCATGAAAATATCAGACACGGTCGCCCCTCATCGCCTGCCGGTTCCGAGGTCGTCGGAATAGCCGGCCTTCAGGCGAGGCCACTGGACGATGGGACGTCCATTAGTACGGTAAGCGTGCTGACCTTCGGGCCGCTGCGGCCAGCCGGCGGGCGAGTCCTCCCATGCCTCCTGCCGACCGTAGACCGTCAAGTCGAGCAACCGGTAGCTGTTGTCCATCGCCTCGGCGCCGCGCCGCGTCGTCCAATAAGTCTCGAACACCTTGGATCCTTGTCGCAGGTAGCAAAAGATGTGCATCATGCCGACGCGGCGTCCAACCAAGAGGGTCTCGAGCGAGTCCCGGGGCGCCGAATACCAGGGCATCTCCCAGCCCATAAAGTCGCGGTACCGGGCGCTCTCTTCATACGGGCCTTGGCAGAACGTGGCGTAGGTGGCGTCGCGAGAATGAATAAAAGAAAGCTCGCCGACCTGCGATGTATAGAAGGTGCACCCCTCGCACTGCTCCGGCGCCGGGTGGCCGGCGTGCCACATGAAGTAGTAAGCGATGAGCACCCGGCGTCCCTCGAACGCGTCCAAGAGTGTCACCGCGCCACGCTCACCGATAAGCGGAGTCGTAGCATCGGCCTCGACCATGGGAAGCCGTCGGCGGGCGGCCGCAATGGCGTCGCCTTCTCTTGTGTGAGCTTTCTCTCGAACCCGCAATGCGTTGAGCTCGGCCTGGAAGGTGCGCCGATCAACTATTTTGGGCGCTCCAAGTTCATCTCTCATAATGTCGGTCATGGTTTTTCTCCTATTCCCAGCTGTCGAGCTTGATCTCGTTCGGCCAGGGTGCACCTTTGCCGGTTTCGAGGAGCGACTTGAGGCTGAGCAGGAAGACCGCCCATTTGGTGCTGCAGTGGTGCATGAATTCCACCGGCTCCTTCCAGCCCTGGTGCTTGAAGAGAACAACGGTCCACTCGCCGTTCTGCTTGAGATCGAAGCTAATCTTCGTGCCGAGCCATTCTTCGGGCCCGTCGACCACCTGCCACAGAACCCGCTTGCCGGGCTGCAGCTCGAGAACCTTCATGTCGAAACCGCCGTCGCCAAAGCGGAATTGGAGCACGCCGCCGACCTTGCTTTCCCCCCGCGTGTCGCTCGTCCACCAGCGAGAAAGGCCTTCCACGGTGGTCAATGCCTTATAGACATTGTCCAGGGACGACGATTTGATTCCGACCTTATGCAGAATGTCAGGCATGTCCGTTTCTCCGTTCCGTGTTGTTGATCGTGAGACAGACCTAACGCCGGATGTGGGGACGACGGGAGTTACAAGTTTGGCGGGATTCCGATGGACTCGCTGATCGCTGCCGCAGCGCAAGCACTCGCAACGGGCGACCCCCTCGGCGCACTGAAGCGGGTCGCTTTGCGCAACGATGCGCCGGCGCTGGCGCTTCGAGGCATCGCGATGGCCCAGCTCGGCGATCTCGTTCGAGCGAAGGGTCTGCTGCGAAGGGCGGCGCGCGCCTTTGGCCCCAAAGAGGCGGTGGCCCGTGCGAGGTGCACCGTCGCCGAGGCCGAGATTGCACTGGTCTCGCGTGACTTGAGCTGGCCCGCCAAGGCGCTCGATATGGCGCGGGCGGTGCTCGAGCGCCACGGCGACCGGACCAACGCCGCGCATGCCCAGCATCTCAAGGTTCGGCGTCTCGTACTGATCGGGCGCCTCGACGAGGCCGAGCGCGCGTTGGCGATGTTCGATGCTGCGCCCTTGCCGCCGGCGTTGAGGGCTGCCCACGAGCTCGTGGTCGCCGGGCTCGCGATGCGGCGCTTGCGGACGAAGACGGCGCGCGATGCGCTTGCGAGGGCCGAGCGCGCATCGCGCGACGCAGGTATCCGGCCGCTGATGGCGGAGGTCGAAAGCACGGCCCTTGTCCTGAACACGCCTGCCGCGCGTCTGATCGCGCCCGGCGAGGAGCGGCTCCTTCTGCTTGAGGAGGTTGAGGCGCTACTGGCTTCGGGGGCGCTCGTCGTGGACGCATGCCGCCACGTCGTGCGCGATGCAGACACCACGGTCTCGCTCGCGACGCGTCCGGTATTGTTCGCACTTGCACGCGCGCTGGGCGAGGCCTGGCCCGCTGATGTCCCGAGAAGCACGCTCCTCGCACGCGCCTTCCGGGCGAAGCACGCTGATGAATCGCATCGCGCGCGGTTGCGGGTCGAAGTCGGGCGGCTTCGCGTGAAGCTTCGGACGCTGGCCGACGTCAGCGCGACGACGCTAGGTTTTGCGCTGGCGCCGAGCCGCGCACGCAAGGTCGTCGTGATCGCGCCGCCGGTCGACGATGAGCATGCGTCGGTGCTTGCCTTCCTCGCCGACGGCGAATCGTGGTCGAGCTCGGCGCTGTCGCTTGCGCTCGGAGCGAGCGCCCGCACCGTGCAGCGCGCACTCGACTCGCTCGCAACAAAAGGCAAGGTCCAGTCGTATGGTCGTGGGCGAGCGCGCCGCTGGGTGACCCGGCCGCTCCCGGGATTCACGACAACTTTGTTGCTCCCGGGTCCGCTCCCGAGCGGCTAGGATCGACGCATGAAACAATCCGCAGCCGAAATCCTTCGCGAATACGGCCCCTTTCCCGGCGTCGAACACGTCGCTGGGGTCACTTACGACGGTCAGCACGTCTGGTTTGCGTCGGGAGACAAGCTGAACGCACTCGATCCCAAGACTGGGGAGAAGGTCCGCGCGATCGATGTTGCCGCGCATGCAGGAACGGCTTTTGACGGTCATCATCTGTTCCAGCTTTCCGGCGACCGCATTCAGAAGATCGATCCGAACACCGGCCGCGTCCTCACCACGATCCCCGCGCCCGGGGGCGGCGGCTCGGGGCTTGCGTGGGCTGAAGGGACGCTCTGGATGGGGCAATATCGGAACCGAAAGATCCATCAAATCGATCCCAGTACCGGGGCGGTTCTTCGCACCATCGAATCCAGCCGCTTCGTCACGGGAGTCACCTGGGTTGACGGGGAGCTTTGGCACGCCACTTCCAAAGGCGACGAGAGCGATTTACGGCGCGTCGATCTGCAAACGGGAGATGTGCTGGAGAGACTCGAAATGCCATCGGGAGTTAGCGTGTCGGGGCTGGAGTCCGATGGTGGCGATCGGTTCTTCTGCGGCGGCGAAGGTAGCGGGAAAGTGAGAGCCATCCGCCGGCCCAAGCGCCGCGCCGCGTAGGGAAGCGGCTCGGGTGATTCCGTGCCGGCTTGACGAGAAGGTCTCAAATCGATGAGCGACAATGCGCAATGGCCCGATCTGCCGTTCGAGGCGTGGAGCGATACCTGCAACACGTTGCATTTGTGGACGCAGATCGCCGGCAAGGTGCGCATCGCGCTCACGCCGCTGATCAATCATTGGTGGAATGCCACGCTGCTGGTCACCGGGCGCGGGCTCGCCGCGCCGGCCATGCCTTATGCGGGTGGCACGTTCGACATCGTTTTCGATTTTGCCAACCACCGGCTGGTCATCGAAACGAGCGACTGCCGCCTTGAGAGCTTCGCGCTCAAGCCGATGACCGTGGCCGATTTCTATGCGGAGTTCATGGGCAGGCTGCGCGCGCTCGGTATCGACGTCCATATCTGGACCATGCCCTGCGAAATCCCGAACGCCATCCCGTTCGATCAGGACCGCACCCACGCCCAGTACGATCCGGTCTATGTGCAAAAATTCTGGCGGGCGCTGCTGCAGGCCAACCGGGTGATGACTGAATTTCGCGCGCGCTTCCTCGGCAAAGTGAGTCCGGTGCATTTCTTCTGGGGCAGTTTCGATCTTGCGGTGACGCGCTTTTCCGGCCGCACCGCGCCGCCGCCGCAGAGCCAGACGCCCAACACCGCAAGCTGGGTGATGGACGAAGCCTATTCGCACGAAGTCTCGAGCTGCGGCTTCTGGCCGGGCAATGGCGGTTACGGTAGGGCCGCGTTCTACGTTTACGCCTATCCGGAACCGAACGGTTACGGCGACACCCGCCTCACGACCCCTGGAGGTTTCTACGACAAAAATGTCGGACAGTTCATCTTGCCGTACGATGCGGTGCGGCAGGCGCGCGATCCCGACGCGTTGTTGCTCGACTTTCTGCAAGAGACCTACGCGGCCGCGGCCGATTTGGCGAAATGGGATCGCAAGGCGCTGGAGCGTGCCAACGGTTGACCGCGGGCCACTGCTTATCCCTTAAAGTTCGGGTCCTGCGACTGGAACGGGCCGCACTTGGCCTGGGTGCCGAAGCGCTGATCGAAATCGACGGTGCCGCCGCCCGATGGAATGCGTGTCGGCGGCAAGCCGCGCGTGTATTGGTTCACGATGACCGTCTTGCCATCCGCGGTCATCGATACCTTCACGGGCTCGAGCGCCTTGCCTTTGTTTTGAGCACTCAAATCGAGTGTGTAATAACCGATCACGGGGTGCGCCAAAGCATGCGCTACCAGCACGGTGCCGAAAACGGTCGATTGCGGAATGTACACTTCCATTCTTCGCATCGGGCCCCTCGCACGCGAGCATGCGGATCATGTACGCCCCTTGCTCCGGGTCCTTGGCGAAGGCCTGGACCGAGAGTGCGCCCACGAGCGTCAAAGCCGGAATTGCGAAGCGTGTGGTGATGCGTTTCATGGCTGAGAGACTCGTTGTGCCCATCTTGTGCACTGTGGTTATCCCTGCGGCATGTTGTCGTTGCTGTGGAAGCGGAGATATAAGCGCTTCTCGTAACCGGATGTATCATCTTATAGTTTGTATCTTCCCGGGCGGGGCGCGGGACGCGGGACTCTACCACAACTGCAGTAAGAACTGTGCGTCGAGTCCTCGTGGCGTTTTAAGACGCGGGAAATCGTTTCGCGTGCTGCAACATTTTCTGTGCGCTCGCCAGGTTTAACTGACGAGTTCGCTGGGGGTGGAGCTTTCTGCCGTGACACAGTGCCGGCGCGGCAGAAGATACACGCGTAAACAGTACCGGGGGCGACAAACGTGGAATCTGATGAGCTGGAACGCGCGATCCAGCGCGGGCCCGATCACGATGGGCTCGAAGCGATCGCGATCAAGAGCGGCGATTGCGGCGAAAGCAATCGGTGGACAGGCAAGCAGGCGAGTGCGGGCCTGCACCTAAGGCGGCAAGAGCAACCGCACGGCGGCCTCGCACGCAAGCTCAACGTTCCCGGCGGCATCGTTCTCCGCAGACGTAGCGATCGCGGACAGGCCGGTTGCGTCGGGGTCGTTTCCCGCCGCGAGGTGATGCAATCGCAGCATTGGAAAGACGCCTTCTGCCTCGAGGCAAAAGACCGCAGATACTACGAACTCATCGAGGATACGATCCACGATGAATTCGACTACCGGTATTTCGTCGTGCGCGATGCGGCCGGTGAGATCTGCGCCGTGCAGCCGTGTTTCATCCTCGATCTGGATTTGCTCGTTGGCGCCAAGCCGCGAATCGGGGTGCTGACCGACCTCATTCGCCGGGTGTGGCCACGCTTCATGCGCGCGCGCACCCTCATGGTGGGATGCGCGGCGGGCGAGGGACACATTGACGGCGAGAACGAAGCGCAGCAGCGCGCCAACGCGCAATCGCTCGCGTCGTCGATCCTCGACGAAGCCCGCAAGCTGAAGACGCGCCTGATCGTGCTCAAGGAATTCCCGGCCAAATACAGATCGATGCTGGAAGGCTTTGTGGATGCCGACTTCACGCGCATACCAAGTCTTCCCAATGTGCTGCTCAACATCGATTACGAAAGCTTCGACGATTATATGACGAAGGCGCTGAGCGGCGGGGCGCGGCGCAAATTGCGGCTGAAGTTGAAAGCTTCGGAACGCGCGCCAAAAATCGAGATGAGCGTGGTGCGCGATATCGCACCGATCATCGACGAGGTGTATCCGCTTTATCTTGCGGTCTACAACCGCTCCAGCCTGCAATTCGAGAAACTGACCAAGGACTATTTTTGCGGTCTCGGCCACCGAATGGGCGACAAGAACCGCTTCTTCATCTGGCGACAAGGCGACAGGATCGTGGCGTTTGGCTCATGCATCCTCCAGGGCGATACTATTCACGCCGAGTATCTCGGCCTCGATTATTCGGTTGCGATCGACCTGCACCTTTACCACTACACGTTCCGCGATTTGGTGAGCTGGGGAATCGCGAACGGCTATAAACGGTTCCACAGCAGCGCGCTGAATTACGATCCGAAGCTTCATCTCCGATACAAGCTGGATCCAATCGATCTCTACGTGCGGCACACATCGCCAATCTGCAACGCCGTATTTGCCCGGATTCTTCCGTGGCTCGAACCGACGCGTTATGAGAAGACCCTGAAGCAGTTCGCCAACTACCACGAGCTTTGGGCGCCCACTGAGGCAAAAAAGCCGCCCTGGGTCACCAAGGCGTTCGCTGGGCTCGCCCCTGTGCATTGGGCCATGAGCGCGTTGAAGGCGCGGTCGCAACGTTTGCTCTCGGCCATGACGCCGGACGGCTGAACGCAGCGCTCATCCGCCTTCCGGTTCCGGCGCAATCGTAACGCCCTCGGCCGCAAGGGCGCCTTGCTTGAGCTCCGCCGCGATCTCCCGGTTCAGCGTCGCCTCAATGTTGCGCAACAGCCGATAGGCGTCGATGCCATCCATCACCCGATGATCGAACAGGATCTGCACCTGCGTGTCGCCGTTCGGCTCGACCAGACCGTAATAGAGCAGGAATGAGACCGGCGTTGCCGATTGGGTCACGCTGCCGCCGGTGGGGAACGGGTTAAGCGCGCAAGTTCCCAGATATTTCGCGCGCAGCGGACCGAACCAGTACAGGGCCACGCTCCACATGAGCCGGCGCACAAGAACCGGCGGGCGGGCGAAACGGATCATGCGGCGGAAGCTGCTGAAGCTTTCGACCGGCTCCTGTTTGAGGCGGCGGAGCCAATTGTCGAGGTCGGTCAGCGACAAGGCGTCCGGCTGCCGAATCTGGTCGAAGAACACGGCCGACGCGCCTTGCCATGTCCGCTCGACCGCGACCATGCACACACAGTCAGGGTGCACATACAAGCGCGCCCAGGGGAACGGCAGATAGGCCGTGCGCAGCTCCGGGTGGCGCTGGCTGACCAGCGCCAAGGCCTTCATCCACATTGCGGTCCAGCCGATTGTCGGCTTGTGCGCGGCGCGTGCCGCCAGCGCCGGCGCAAGATTGATCCGCCAGGTGCAGCCGATGACGTGCGCCTTCTTGCCGAAATGGATGATGTCGTTGACCCAGCGCCGATGCAGGGGAACCGAACGGTACCGAGATTTGGCGTTCATCCGGGCCTCGCGTCCAAACCGTCACGGGGAAAGCTACCACCGGGAAAGCCGCCACGGGGCGTCCCTATCGCGTTCGTTGTTCGAGCTGATCCGGCATTGTAAGTCATGGGGGTGTGAAACGCACTTTTACTCCCATCGCCGGACAGTGCACCCGTGAAGGATGCCGAAGTACGTCCCCATAAGGAACGCAAGCGGCTGGCAACGAGACGGTTCGGCATGGCCGATCAGCTCACGTTCGCCGCGTTGTCGGGCGATTATAATCCGATGCACGTTGACGCGCTCGCTGCGCGCCGCACCCAGGCCGGCGCACCGGTTGTGCACGGCATGCACGCGCTGCTGTGGGCGCTGGATGCGCTCGCGGCCGCTGGATTGATCGGCCCGCAGCTTTGCGAAATTCGCGCGCAGTATCGCAGGTTCACCTATTTGGACGTGGCTTGCGATCTCTTTTTGACGCACCGGGATGGGGACGCGGCGGCCAGAGCCGAGCTTTGCTCGAACGGCCTCGTGCTCACGACCATCCAGTTGTGCAACGGTCAAAGGCAGGTCAGGGCAGAGGCTGACAGTGCCGAATTTGGAGCGCACGAAGTGGCCGTCGCGGGTCATGTTCCGCGCGCGCCGGCACTGCAAGACCTCGCAGGCTTGCGCGGATGGACCGAGGCTCCTGGTGGCGCGGAAGATTTCGAGTCGGCGTTCCCGCAGTTGGTTCGCGTCATCGGAACGCAGCGCGTGAGTGCGTTCGCGGCGCTCTCGCGCCTGGTCGGAATGGTCTGTCCCGGCCTGCACTCGATCTTTGCCGGCTTCGCGGTCGATCTCGTTGAATCAGATTCGCGGCGCCGCGGCATCGGCTTCGCCGTCAGAACGATCAACCAACAATTCCGAATGATTGGCCTGAACGTTTACGCCGGCGGTTTTTTCGGGACGGTCACGGCCTTCATGCGCTGGCCTCCCGTCGAGGCGCCATCCATGCAAGCCGTCTCGGCAGTGGTCGCGGCCGGAAAATTTGCGCGCGCGGTCGCCTTGGTGGTCGGCGGCTCGCGCGGCCTGGGCGCCGTTACCGCCAAAGCGATCGCGGCGGGCGGCGGCAGGGTGGTCATCACTTATGCCAGAGGACGGGACGATGCCGCCAAGCTTGCCGCCGAAATCGATGCCGCGTGCGGGCCGGGCGCTTGCACGGTGCTCGCTTACGAAAGTTCGCGCGACGCCGCGAGCCAATTGTCCGCTGTGCGGGAGGATGTCAACCAGCTCTACTACTTCGCCACGCCGCCGATCTTTCCGCGCACGTCGGAGCAGTTCTCTCCCGAGCAGTTCCACCAATTCTGCGCGGTCTATGTGGACGGGTTCCACGATGTATGCCGCTTCGTGCGCGGGCGTTCGCGCGCTCCGCTCCTCGCGGCGTTCTATCCCTCTTCGGTCGCCGTGGGGGAAGTTCCATCCGGCCTCGCCGAGTACGCCAAGGCCAAGGTTGAGGGCGAGAAATTATGCGCCGCCTTGACGCAGGAAATCGCCGGGGTGAAAATCGTAATCGGGCGCCTACCGCGCGTTCTAACTGACCAGACGGTCGCGATCGCGCAGGTCGAAAGTGCCGATCCGCTGACGGTGATGCTGCCATTTATCCACAAGTTGCAAGAACGGGCCTGATCCATCGCGCCGCCCTAGCGCTTTGGGCTCACACGCGTTATCCACACTGGTATCAACACATCCATATGGGTTGACACACTGCCACCGAAGTTCGCCTATATGATGTAATACCCGAGTAGAGGGAACTGAGCCCTGCGGTGGCAGCTCGGTTATGGCCTTCACCGGACGGGAACGGGGGACTATCGCTTGAGTAGAGAAGCGGTCCTGCGCAAGCTGGAACCAATCTTTCGCAGCGTTGTCGATCCCGATCTGGTATTGCGCGAAGAGCTCGATGCTACGAAGGTCCCGTTATGGGACTCGTTGAACCACATCATCCTCATGGTCGAGATCGAGATGCAGCTCGGTGTCGCGCTGACTACCGACGAACTTGCGCATCTCCGCAACGTTGGCGACATGGTCACTTTGCTGCAGCAGAAGCAGGCCCAGGTGTGAAGCGCTGGGGTCGGTCATGACCGCCGGCGGTAACGAGAGTTCGGCGGTCATGGAGCGTTCCTTGGCGCGCTACGCCGCGGCGCGCACCCTGCAGGAGCTCATCGCTTGCGTGCGCGAGCATGAAGCCGCCGCAATGGCGCCGTCGCCGTCATGGCCGAAGATTCGCCTGGCGCTGACGGCGAATTACTCTACGCAATTTCTCGCCCGCGGATTTCCTTTGGCTCTGGCTGCCCGCGACCTGGCGGCGGACGTCTACGAGAGCCCTTACAATCAGTGGCGCGCCGAATCGCTGGATCCGGCTTCGGCGCTGTATGCCTTCGCACCCACCCACATCGTCCTCACGCTGACCTCAATCGAGCTAGCGTATGGGGCGTTGCGCGGCGTCGATGCGGTGGTGGAGTCGGTGGTGGCGGCCGTCGAAGCGGTGCTGAAGACGAGCGAGGCCTACGTTCTCGTCACGCTGCCCGAGCCGCTCGCCGATGAAGTCAACGACAGCAGCCCGGCCTATGCTTGGCGAGCGGAAGTCTGCAGCCGCTTGCGTGCGTCACTCACCGCGCCGCGCGTGATGCTCATCGATCTCGAACCGCTGGTGCTGGGCGCCGGCGCGCAGGCCTGGTTTGACGATCGCTTTTACGACACCGCGAAGCTGCCGTTTCATCCGGACCGCACGCCGGCAGTGCTGGGTGCTCTGGCCGACGCGGTTGCGGGCGCCGTGGCGCCGCGCTGCAAGCTTGTGATCGTCGATCTCGACAACACGCTGTGGGGCGGCAATGTCGGCGATGACGGCTATGCCGGGCTCGATCTCGACCCTGCCGGCAGCGGCCGCCATTTCCTGCGTCTGCAGGCTTTCCTCGCCGGGCTCCGCCACAAAGGCATCGTGCTGGCGATTGCGAGCAAGAACGAGCTCGAGGCAGTGAGGGAAGCGTTCGCCAAGCGCGGCGAGATGATTTTGCGTTTCGATGACTTTGCGGCGGCGGAAATCCATTGGGAGCCGAAGTCGGCGAGCGTGTCGCGCATTCTCGACCGCCTGGCGCTCTCCACTGCCGGTGTGGTGTTTCTCGACGACAGTCCGGTCGAACGCGCCGAAGTGCAGCGGCGCTTTCCCGACATCGCGGCGCCTGAACTGCCGGGCGATCCGGCTCAGCGGGTGCCGATGCTGTTGCGCACCGGGCTGTTCGACCGCCGCGTGGTGACCAACGAGTCGCGCGATCGCAACCGGATGTATGCGGATAATGCCCGGCGCGAGGAGGCGCTGCGCGAGGCCGGCGATTATCAGCAGTTCCTGCGCGGATTGCAGATGGTGATGGAGGCGGGCGCGTTCGAGGAAGCGCGCGAGCGCGTCATCGAGCTGATCCACAAGACCAATCAATTCAACCTGACGACGCGCCGTTACAACTGGGCCGAACTGGCCGCGGCGGTGCGCGACGGTTTTGGCCGCTTCTACCGGCTCAACGACAAGTTCGGCGACAACGGCATCATCGGCGTGGTGGCGGTGGCGCGCGACGGTGGCGACGATGCGCGTATCGATCTGTGGCTGATGTCCTGCCGTGCGCTGGGCCGCAAGGTCGAGGATGCGATCCTGGCCGATATGGTGGCCCGCGCGCGGGCGCTCGGCGCCCGCCGGCTCATCGGCGAATACAGCGCGACCGCGAAGAATGCCCTGGTGCGCGATCTCTATCCTCGCCTCGGCTTCAAGGAGATCGGCCGCGACGGCGCCAGCGTGTTCTACGAATTGCCGCTGGACGATGCGCGCGTGGGCGCCGACGTCGAGTTCATCGAATTGCTGGAAAGCCCTACGCCGGTCGCGGCCGGCCGGGCGCGTAGGGCCGAGGGCGTGGCAGACCGCGTCGCCTGAGCGAAACGCGTCGGCTCGCTGACTTCACGATCTGCCTTGGTGGATGATCGGACGGCGATCCAAGTTTTTGCTCTATCCCGAATAATGGCTGTGCGGCTGCACTGGCGGTGGCATTGACGATTGGTCATCGCCCAAGTTGCATCGGGAGCGACAACACTGTGTTCGATTTCCGCACCTTTGTGACAGCCAGCGCTCACATATGCACGACATTCACATCTGCTTTCGCCGGCCTTGCTTGACTAGGCCGAGACGAAAGGAGCCTGCTGCCAACATCAAGCCGGGCGCTGTGGGACGCTCCTTTCGAGTTTTACCAAAACGCTGAGGGGACGTCGTTTTTGAGTTTCAGCAAACCAGAACGTTGAACTTAAGACGGCGTATTGTCTGTCATGTCTGCGCTTGCATTGTGGTGCGGTATCGCCTGCATGGTTGCGACAGGGGTGTTTTACTCTTTCGCCGAGATGCGAGGCTACGGCAGCGATTGGGCGGCCCACGTCTGCCAGCAAGTGCCGAGCCTCTGCAGCAATCCGCAATGGTTCGCCGGCGCTGCGGGCCTCATGCTCATTTTTTATTTCATCGTCGAGCGGTTCGAGGTTTAGCGGCGCGCGCTTTGCGTCAGTGTGCCGGCTTGGCCGGCTCGCCGACGACCACGAACGGCGCCCAGTATTTGGGATCGGCCCAATCGGGGTGCTCGGGGTTATCGATCATCGCCAGCATGGATTTGCGCAGCGCCTCGGCGTGCGAGAGTTTTGGATCGGCGGCAAGCGCCGCGAAGGTGCCGACCATCAAGGTGACGGCGCTGTCGGAATTGACCTCCCAGTTGGAGACGATGAGCGAGCGGGCACCTGCATAGAAGAAGGCGCGCGCCAAGCCTGACAGTGCCTCCGCGCCAGGCTTTTCCGCCGAGGCCGTATTGCAGGCCGACAGCACCACCCAATCGGCGTTGAGCTTCAATTGCGCCACCTCGCTCGCGGTCAGAAGGCCGTCGTCGAATTCGGTGGGGTGCGCGGGCAGCGTCAGCACCAGCGCAGGCTCGGCATTGAGCTTGGCGAAATCCGCAACGTCGCCAGCCAGCAGGCCGTGTGTGGCAAAGTAGACGATGCGGAATTGATCAAGCTTTGCCTGCTTAACACGGGTCTCGGTGGCGTCAGGACCGAGGATGACATCGGCTGGATTGGCGTGCACGCTGGCGGCGACTTTCTTCAGTTCGTCGGCCGTCTCGGGCAGCGGCGGCAGTGCCGTCCTCAGTTCCGCGATGTCGGCTACAGTGCCGCGAATGCCGCGCGCCGCCGCGACGTTGGCGGCGACGCGGACGTTCTGCTGATCGAACACTGGATCGGCGAATCCGATCAGCGGCTTCGCCGCATCTGCCAGAGTGGACTTGCCGCGCAACACCTTCAGGCTTGCGACCGAGGGCAGCACGGTGACGGCGTGCGTGCGCAGAAGCCAGTCCACGTTCTTGAGCGCCTTGCCAGTGGGATCGCGGGTGACCAGAAGCTGCGGCGGCAGGCTGGTCAGCGCGCCATCGAGCATGAAGCTCAAGCGTGCTTTTCCACGCATAACGTCTTCGACGGGCCCTAGGAGTTTCTGATAAAGCTCGAAGCTTGCCTGCGCATCGAACGGTGTGACGCCGTGGGACTTGAGGAGGGCCAGGAGTGCCGAGACTCTTTTGGAGACTTCGGCCCCCGAGACCGCAAGCTCCTTCCAATCCGTCGCGCTCGGCGTGATAGCCCAGACGTAGCTCTTCTTAGCGTCGAGATGGATGACGATGAGCGCCTCGTCGTCGGCGAGCAGCGGCTGGATGTCCTTGACGGTCAGGGGTTGCGGATTTGACAACGCCCCGTAGTCGGGAAACTCGCGCGTAAACACGGTTTGCAGATCGGCACGCTCCTTGGCGACCGCCGCAATGCGATCCCTGATCCGTTGCTCCGCTGCGGCGTTGCGTTTGGACGGCTCGGTGGACACGGCGGCGATGATTGCCTTGTCGAGCTTGGCGGCCTCGCCCGCGAGGTCCTGATCCCTTCGTACGAGTTGGGCGAGCCGATCATTCCCCGCGGAAAACCGCACGGCCAGCGCATTGAGGGCTTCCCCTGCGGCAGACTGCGAAGCGCGTTGCACCACATTGAGGCCGTCGTCGGTGGCCTCGTCCGCGGCAAGGAGCTTGGCGGCCTGCGCGCCAAACAAGGTCTGCAGCGCAGACTAGGTCGCAGCGGTTTTATTGGAAATCGTCCTACGAACGAGCGGCAGCGCATCGGCGTAGCGGCGCTGTTCATCATAGAGCCCAGCTAGATTGTTCAGCGACAGCGCGACAGAGGGATGATCGGGCCCGAGCGCCTTCTCGGCGATCGCCAGCGACCGCTTTAAGAGCGGCTCAGCCTCGGCATAGCGGCCCTGATTTGTATGAAGCGCAGCCAGATTGTTCAGGCCCGTCGCGACATCGGGATGATCGGGCCCGAGCGCCTTTTCCCGGATTGCCAGCGCCCGCCTGTACAGCGGTTCGGCCTCAGCGTAGCGGCCCTGGTCGTTATAGAGCAAAGCCAGATTGTTCAGCGTCGACGCGACAAGGGGATGATCGGGCCCCAGCGGGTTTTCCTGGATCGCCAGCGCCCGCTTATACAGCGGCTCGGCCTCGGAGTAGCGGCGCTGTTCATCATAGAGCAAAGCCAGATTGTTCAGCGCCGTCGCGACAAGGGGATGATCGGGCCCGAGCGCCTTTTCGTCGATGGCCAGCGCCCGCTTGTAGAGCGGTTCGGCGTCGGCGTAGCGGCCTTGCTTGTCATAGAGTAAAGCCAGATTGTTCAGCGACCCCGCGACAGCGGGATGATCGGGCCCGAGCGCCTTTTCCTTGATCGCCAGCGCCCGCTTGTCGAGCGGCTCGGCGTCGGCGTAGCGGCTCTGCTCGTCGTAAAGTGCAGCCAGGTTGTTCAGCGCCGTCGCGACATCGGGATGATCGGGCCCGAGCGCCTTTTCGTTGATGGCCAGCGCTCGCTTGAACAGCGGCTCGGCCTCGGCGTAGCGGCCTTGCTCATCATAGAGGCTAGCCAGATTGTTCAGCGACCCCGCGACATCGGGATGATCAGGCCCGAGCGCCTTCTCACGGATCACCAGCGCCCGCTTGTCGAGCGGCTCAGCCTCGGCGTAGCGCCACTGCTCGTCGTAAAGCGCAGCCAGGTTGTTCAGCGCAGTCGCGACCTTGGGATCATCGGGCCCGAGCGCCTTCTCGGCGATCGCCAGCGCCCGCTTGAGCAGCGGTTCGGCCTCGGCGTAGCGGCCCTGCTTACTGTAGAGCCCAGCCAGATTGTTCAGCGAACCCGCGACTTCGGGATGATCGGGCCCGAGCGCTTTTTCATTAATCGCCAGCGCCCGCTTGAAGAGCGGCTCGGCCTCGGCGTCGCGGCCCTGACAATAATAGAGCGTAGCCAGATTGTTCAGCCCCGTCGCGACAAGGTGATGGTCGGGCCCGAACGCCTTTTCCCAGATCGCCAGCACCTTCTGCGCCAACGGAATCGCTTCCGCGTATCTTCCCGCCTGATAAAGCTCGCCGACGCGTTGGTTCAGCTCATCCGCTGTGCTTGATTGCGCAAGGGATGGTGGAGAAAACAAGAACGTCAGCACTAAAACGGCCGTTGCGATCCGAAAAAAATGCCTGACGGGGTTCATCGCATTGCCACCGGGCAGCGCCTTCTGCGCTCAGGTTGAAAGGCAACATAACACGCAACGTGAGCGAGTATCCACATCGAACTGAAAAAGGAAAAAAGGCGGACGCGATCGTTCGCTTCAGATTTGTTCAGGATTGTTCGCTCGCCGACATGGGCTTCGTCTCAGAAGCAGACAGCGCCGCTTGAGCTCGACGAAACGATCCACACCGCTCAGCGCGGCCGGGCGATGAACGCCATGCGGGCTTGATTGTGCCCGACATTTGTTGCTGCGCGTACCGTAAATCCGGCGGCGGCGAGTTTTTCGGTCATGGCGGCTTCGCTGTAGTGCGTCAGTCCGACGCGTGCGCGCAGGCGCCGGTAATCGGAAACCAGCGTGCGCGCGAGGCCGCCGATGGCGGCGAACAAAAATCCGTTGGCGGCGCCGAATCGCAATAGCGCCGCAGCGTCAGTCGAGGCCGTGCTGTGCGGCGGGATCACGTCGCTCACCAGCAAAATGCCGGCAGGCTGCAACAGCCGATGAAACAATTGCAGTAGCGATTGCGCCTGTTCCGCCGTGAGATATTGGGCGACCGAGTGCAGCACGATGAAATCGGCGCAATGGTCCGGCAACTGTTCCACGTCCTCGGGCGCAAGCGCGCGGATTTTCGGATTGCCGGCGAAGCGCAAGCCGATGGCGCCGCGCACGCTGGGCGCGCCGTCGCACAGCAACAGCTCCCCGGCCGCCGCCGCGACGAGATCGGCGTGCAGCGCCTCGCCGCAACCGTAGTCGAGCACACGCGCCGTTCGCGAAGGCACGAGCGCGGCGAGTTCTTCGGCGATCAGCCGATAATGCACATCCCTATGGCGCGCATTGACGTAAATGGATTGCGGCTTGTCCCAGAAGGCAAGCCAATCGGAAATCATGCCCCGTTCACCTGCCCTTGAACGCACGCATCAGCTCGAGAAAGCTGCCGAACAGGTAATGGCTATCGCGCGGGCCCGGCGACGCCTCGGGATGATACTGCACCGAAAACACCGGCCGGTCCGTGAGCTTGAGCCCGCAATTGGAACCATCGAACAGCGAGACGTGGGTCTCCACCGCGTTCGCCGGCAGGCTCGCGCGATCGACCGCAAAGCCGTGGTTCATGGACGTGATCTCGACCTTGCCTGTTTGGAGGTCTTTCACCGGATGATTGGCGCCGTGATGGCCCTGGTGCATCTTGATCGTGCGGCCCCCGACCGCGAGCGCCAGCATCTGATGGCCGAGGCAGATGCCGAAAGTCGGCAGCTTGTCGATCAGCGTGCGGATCACCGGCACGGCGTATTCGCCGGTGGCCGCCGGATCGCCGGGGCCGTTGGAGAGAAAAATGCCGTCGGGCTTGAGCGCGAGGATGTCGGCGGCGGAGGTCTGCGCCGGCACCACGGTGACCTTGCAGGCATTGCCGGCGAGCTGGCGCAGGATGTTGCGTTTGATGCCGTAATCGATGGCGACTACGTGGAACTCCGCGCCGTTGCGCCGGCCGTAACCTTCGCCCCATTGCCACGGCGTTTCGTCCCAGGTGAAGCGCTGCGCGGTCGTCACCATCGGCACCAGATCCATGCCGACCATGCCGGGCCATTCCCGCGCTTCAAGCTTGAGCGCGTCGAGGTCGAAGCGGCCAGACGGCTCGTGGGCAATCACCGCGTTCGGCATGCCCTTTTCGCGGATGAGCGCCGTGAGCGCGCGCGTGTCGATGCCGGCGAGCCCGACCACGCCGCGGCTTTTCAGCCAGGTGTCGAGATGGCGCGTGGCGCGGTAGTTCGAGGGCTGCGTGATCGCGCTGTGCAGGATGACGCCGCGCGCGCCCAGCGTTGCCGCGAGGTTGACGGTCTCGATGTCCTCGTCGTTGGTGCCGACATTACCGATGTGCGGGAACGTGAAGGTAATGATCTGCCCGGCGTAGGAGGGATCGGTGAGGATCTCCTCATAGCCGGTCATGGCGGTATTGAAGCAGACCTCGCCCACCGCGTGGCCGGTGGCGCCCAGACCCGAGCCCTCGAGCACGGTGCCGTCGGCCAGCACCAAGAGCGCCGTCGGCTTGGGATCGTCCCAACCCTGGCCGTAAGAGGTTTGCGTCTGGGTCATGGCCTCTTAGTTGCGTATTGTGTATGAGGACGCAACTGCCGTTTTGCGGGTGACCCCCTCGTTATTCCTACCCCTGGAGCGGGAGGGTCGGGCGCATTGCCGTGAGGATCGAAACCGTGCTGCGCGACGATATCAACAGCGCCTTGAAAGAGGCGATGAAATCGGGCCAGGCGCGGCGCGTGTCGACGCTGCGGCTGATCAATGCCGAGATTCTCAAGCGCGAGACCAGCGGCGCCGAGCGCACCAGCCTCAGCGACGCCGACATCCGCGACGTCATGGGCAAGATGATCAAGCAGCGCCAGGAATCGCTCGACATCTACGAGAAGGCCGGGCGGGCCGAGCTTGCCGCGCAGGAGCGCGAAGAGATCGAGATCATCTCGGCCTACCTGCCGAAGCAGATGTCAGACATCGAGGCCGGCGAGGCGATTTCGGCGCTGATCAAGGAACTGGAAGCGGCGACCATCAAGGACATGGGCCGCACCATGGCGGCGCTCAAGCAGCGCTTCGCCGGACAGATGGATTTCGGCAAAGCCGGCGCGCTGGTGAAGAAGCTGCTCGGGGGCTGACCATGGCGTGCCGCCGAGGTGCAGCAGATAGACGATAGCTGCGCGCCGTGCGACTCCGATTACTGGAAGTTCAAGCCCGGCCGCTCCGAGCAATGGGGCATCACCGCTCCACGCTCGCTGCTTGCGCCTAAATAAGTTTGTGCGATGGCAAGCAAAACCAAACGGAAGCGAAGATCGGTGCCGCAGGTCTGGCGGGGCGATCGCCAAATGAAGCATTCAGATTTCAGGATCGGTTGCGAATTCTTGACGGGAAGCGGTCGCTGGCGCTGTACCGATGTTGGCAAACGCACCATCACCGCGATCAGGCTCGACCACGATGATGATTCAGCCTGGTACAACGGTCCGCCCTACGCAATCGTGGAACACGTCTTTGACGAATACGGGATTCAGGGCTGCGGTCCGGCACCGAAGCGCCGTACGTATGATGCCACGGGACGGTCGGAAATCGCGACTATGCCTGCTCGCCAAGGCGAGCGCCTTAAGGCCAAAAAAACGGTAAGCTCTGACAGACCCAATCCCGTAGGGCCGGGTCTGTGGATAACCGGGACAATCAGTGGATAACCTACCGCCGGGCGCGGCCGACTCATATCTAAGCGGCATCCGCGCTACCCTAGCGAATCACCATGCGATTCTCGCCGCAATTTCTCGACGAACTGCGGGCGCGGCTTCCGGTTTCGGAGGTCGTCGGCCGCCGCGTGAAGCTGCGCAAGGCGGGGCGCGAGTGGAAGGGCCTGTCGCCCTTCAACAAGGAGAAGACGCCGTCGTTCTGCGTCAATGACAGCAAGGCGATGTGGTTTGACTTCTCCTCGGGCAAAAACGGCAACATTTTCGATTTCGTCATGCTCACCGAGGGCGTGACTTTTCCCGAAGCGGTCGAGCGGCTGGCCGGACAGGCCGGCGTTCCGGTGCCGGTACTCACGCGCGAGGCCGAGGAACGGGAAGAGCGCCGCAAGACCCTGCACGACATCGTCGAACTGGCTGCGGGGTTCTTCCAATCGACGCTGGCGTCGAGAAATGGTGCGCGCGGGCGCGGCTATCTCGCCGACCGCGGCATCACCTCGGCGACGCAGCTTAAATTCCGGCTCGGCTATGCGCCCGCCGCGCAATACGCGCTCAAGGAGCACCTTGGCGCCGCGAAAATCCCGGTCGAGGACATGATCGAGGCCGGCCTCATCGTTGCGGGCGAAGATATCGCGGTGCCCTACGATCGCTTCCGCGACCGCGTCATGTTTCCGATCATCGACTCGCGCGAGCGGGTCATCGCGTTCGGCGGCCGCGCGCTCGATAAGGATGTCTCGGCCAAATATCTGAACTCGCCGGAGACGCCGCTCTTCCACAAAGGCGCAACGCTCTACAACATCGCCGCGGCGCGCAAAGCCGCGCACGAGGGTGCGCCGGTCATTGCGGTCGAAGGCTATGTCGACGTCATCGCCATGGTCACGGCCGGATATGAGGCGACCGTGGCGCCGCTCGGCACCGCGCTCACCACCGAGCAAATGGCGCTGATGTGGCGGCTCAACGACGAGCCGACATTGTGCTTCGACGGCGACGATGCGGGCCGGCGCGCGGCCTATCGGGCCGCCGATCTGGCGCTGCCGTTGCTCAAGGCCGGCAAGAGCTTGCGGTTCGCGGCGTTGCCCGACGGACAAGATCCCGACGATCTGGCCCGTTCCGGCGGCCGCGAGGCGGTCGCCGATGTGCTGGCCGCCGCGCGCCCGCTCGCCGACGTCTTGTGGACACGCGAGAGCGAGGCCGGGCCGTTCGATACGCCTGAACGGCGCGCCGCCTTCGAAGGGCGGCTTTCCGCGCTCACCGCCACCATCGCGGACGAGGCCGTGCGCCGCTATTACCGGCAGGATTTCGCCGCGCGGCTCCGCCGGTTGTTTGCGCCGGTCGAGGCGCCGGCACGCCGGCGCCAGTACGAGCCGGGGGGGCGCCGCAACGGCCAGCCCGGGCGCAGGGCGTCGCTGGGCGGCGCCCAATTCAGCCGCGACGCTACCCGCGATCAGCCCTATGTGGCGGCGAGCCCGCACCTGGCGGCGGGCCCACTGCATCGCGGCCATCGCGCCTCCATCCCGCGCCGCGAAGCGCTGATGCTGCAGGTCGCCCTCAACCATCCCTGGCTGCTCCACGACCACCTTGAGGAGCTGGCCGCGGCAGAGTTCCGCCACGCCGAGACCCAAAAGCTCAAAGGCGCGCTGATCGATGTCTTCGCCCATGGGGCCGAGGATTTCGCCCGCGATGGTGACGCCGGCCAGGCCGGCCTCCTGGCCGAACTCAACCGCCGCGGATTCGACGCCATGATCGCCCGCATCGAGCGCACGATCACCACGCCGTCGGTGTGGGGCGCGCGTCCGGAGGCGGCGCCCGAGGATGTTTTGCTGACGTGGAAACAGCTTGTCGCCTTGCATACCCAGTGGCATTCCCTAATTAGGGAACTGAAGGACGCGGAATTGGCGCTCGGCCAGGACAACACCGAGGCAAACTATGCCCGGTTGTGCGACGTGAAGGCGAGGCTGTCGACGCTCGATGGAACCGAGGCGCTCGTGGAAGGCTTCGGTATCTCCTCGGGCCGCACTCCGCGAGCGCTGTGAGCGTTGCGAACGCTGTAGGCGTTTTGGCGCAAAAAATGCAGATTTGCCGGGTCCGTAGGGTCCGGCGGCACGCAATAGGTGGCCGCGCGTGCGGTTCTTACGGTTAGCGGGTGCTTAAGGCCGCCTTGCGACAAGGGCTCGCAAGAATCCAGGCCCGCAAAAATCTGGGTCCCCCGATTCTCTCCGCATAGGGTAGGGGGACCTGTTTGGTTCGTCGGCCCATTCTCCTTCTGTTCGCCGGGAGGGGCGGTAGGGTTGTTGATGGTGGGGCGGTCTCGCCCGCCGGGTGTGAGGAAACGCATAGGGTAGGGGCAGTCGCATCCGCGACCGGCGTAGGTGGAGAAGACGACGATGACGAACAAGAGCGCAGGCGACAAGACGATCGCCAAAGCCATTGCCAAGACCATGGCCAAAACCATTGCCAAGACCATCGCCAGCAAGGCCAAGGTCGCCGTGCAGAAGTCGGCCCCGCCGAAGGATCCCGAGACCCCCGAGAAGGACGCCCCCGAGGCTCCGGACGCCCCGCTGCCGCTGCTCGACCTGTCGGACGCGGCGGTCAAGAAGATGATCAAGCAGGCCAAGAAGCGCGGCTACGTCACCTATGAGCAGCTCAACTCGGTGATGCCCTCCGAGGAGGTCACCTCCGAGAAAATCGAAGACGTGCTGGCGATGATGAGCGAGATGGGCATCAACGTCGTCGAGACCGAGGAGGCCGACACCGAGGAGGAGACGGACCCCCGCGAGGAGGCCGAAGAGGAAGAGGCCGAGGGCGGCGAACTCGTCGAGACGACGGCCAAGACCCCGGCCAAGTCCGAGGCCAAGGAGCCTACCGAACGCACCGACGACCCGGTGCGCATGTATCTGCGCGAGATGGGCACGGTGGAACTGCTCTCGCGCGAGGGCGAAATTGCCATTGCCAAGCGCATCGAGGCCGGCCGCGAGGCGATGATCGCCGGGCTCTGCGAAAGCCCGCTCTCGTTCCAGGCCGTCATCATCTGGCGCGACGAGCTCAACGAAGGAAAGGTGTTCCTGCGCGACATCATCGATCTGGAAGCGACCTACGCGGGCCCCGACGCCAAGGGCATGCCCGCGGCGGCTGCCGGCGACCCGGCGGCCGCGGGCGGCATGCCCGGCA
>JBAUYV010000524.1:0-4529 GCA_049584975.1 Xanthobacteraceae bacterium
GTCGTGTTCCGTCACCTGATGAGTGAGCCAGTCCAGACCATCCTTGATGGCGGCCGCCGTCGCATCCTTGTCCACCAGGAGCTTGATAGTCACTTCCGAGTAGAGCGCGCCGTTCTGGTTGGCGAGCGAGCCGGCGAAGTCGTGGGCATCTTTGGCGGCAAACTCGAGCTTGTAGGCGGGGTCGGCGTAGTTGGAGATGCCGGCGATCAGCGCATAGAGCCTCGGCTTCGTCGCCGTTTCCGCAAGCGTCGGCGGGCCGCTGCGGGTGACACGGACCTCGGCGAGATCGCTCGATTTCGAGCCGGCGCGGGCAGAGATGCCGATGAGCGTCACGCCCGGCGGCAGTGAAATGGTGAGGCTGCCGCGGCAGCCTTGCAGCGCGCCGGTGGCGCGGCCGAGCCCGTGCGTCTCCTTGATGCATTTCTTGACATCGCTGTCGTCGCCCGTGCTGCGGGTCCCGGCAGGAGCGCCGTTAATCAGCGCCTCGACACCATCGATCGGCGTGCCCGATGGCGAACGCACGAGATAGTCGACGGTCAAATTTGCCGTGTCCACGTGGGCATCATCGGCCGGTGAAAGGATGGACAAGACCGGCGGCAAACTCTCGATGATCGCGGTCTGCGGTGCAGCCTTTTGCGGCCGCGCCTGGTCGGCCCGCCGTATCGCCTCGCTCTCATCGAGGGTGTCGAGCACGCGCTCGACGATGTCGGCTCTGGAGTATTTGTCGCGGAACTTCGAACCCGGAAAGAAGTCGGCCGGCTGATTCCAGCCACGATTGATGTGCCAGCCAATCAAATCCTCGCCGCCCGGCGAGGCGTTGTAGTAGCCCGACGGCGTCCAAGCGACCCAGGCCTTGGTCTTACGGTTGACGAAGAGTGCGAGCAATTCGGCGCCATCCGACCAGCGGACCCAGCGGATCGTGCCGTCGCCGTAGGCCACGACGATGATACGGCCGTCAGACGAGATATTCACGCCCCATGCAATGCTCGGACCCGCCTGCTCCCAGAGTTTCTTGCCGTCGGCGTCGTACGCGCGGAGTAAATATTCCGTGCCGAGCACGAAGCCTTTGTGATCGGGGCGGATCGCGAGCGAACGGGACGTTTCATATTGCTCAAATGGAATCGGGTTGCCGGCGAATTTCGGTTTGTAATTGTTCTTCCAGTCGGTGACCGGCAGTCCTTCGATCAGCGGCTGACTGTAGCCCGCCACAGGGGTCGGCGCACTCGTGACTGTCGCCTGCCCGAGATCGAACAGAACCGGCTCATCGCCGCGATCTCCCAGGCCGAAGCGGACTTCCTTGGCGTTCGACGAGATGGTGAAAGCGTCTTCAACTTTGTCGCGCATGTCGGGGGCGACACCGCTCTTCCACGTGACGACCCTGCCATTGCCATCGACAACCCCAAAGGCGGGATCGGCCGCCGCCACTGCGATACCGTCACCGCAACCCTGCAAGTTCAGGATCGCGTCATCGCTGAGCGGCAATGGATCGCCAACCCGTTTGCCCTCTCGATCGAAAGTCACGAGTGGAGATTTCCAGGCGCCCTGAAACAGCGCCTCGTACGCGCCGCCCGCAAGCAGACGCTTTCCGTCGCTGCTCCAGAGAACCTTGGACAGATTGCCGTTGTCGAATGCTTTGGTATCCGCACTGAAGCGGTACTGCAGCGTCGAAGCGTCGTAGACATCGACCGCCCGCGAATCGCTATAGCCCACCGCGATCAACTGGCCGCGGGGATCGACGGCGAGCGAGTACGGTTCCTTGGTGGATTTTGTGGTGATCTCCCGCAGCTTCTTAAAGTCCGGCCCGGGTCCGTATTGCCGGAGCTTGCCGTCATAGGCGACCGTGTAAAGGCGGCCATCGGGTCCGAATCCAGCACCGTAGCTGTCGTCCGCATAGTTTTTATCCTCGGCTACGAAGCGCCAAGTCTGGGTATCGATGACCTTGAGACCAACGTTTGCGCTGCTGGCCGCCGCCAGCCAGCGGCCATCGGGCGAAAACGCAAGATGGTTGATAACGCTGCCGAAGGGGCCGACGCGCGCGACCAATGTACCGGTCACGGTGTCAACGATGTAGACGAAATCCTGGCTTGAGACGTCCCATTGGGCATCCCATCCGCCCGCGGCAACCCAGCGTCCGTCAGGAGAAGCAGCCACCGCATAAATTTTGCCGCCATCGCCCGGTCCGATGGGTACCCGGAAGGTGTGCAGGAGGCGCGCTTCCGGCAGCGACCAGATTCGCACCGTCTTGTCGTAGGAACCTGTGACGGCGATCCGGCAAGCCTTGTCGACGCCGATCCGCTTGACCGGAGCGACGTGCATGCCGGTCTCGATGCGCAGCACCGGGTCTTGCGACGGACAGGCCTTGATCGCTGCTGCCAGCGTCGAGTTTGCTTTGCCGTCGACCGCACCTTGATAGCAGCCGCCGTCGGCCAGCCGCTGCTGCAGCGCCTTGATCTCGTCACCGCTCATGCTCCCGAGATCGCGCGCTTGTGCTTCGGGCGCGACGCAGAGAACTGCAATACACAGTGCGAGAATCGGCCAGAACCGGCGCATAGCCTTGTCCATCCGCAGGGGATTCTACCTCAATCAGGCGAACATGACTCGGGATCGTGCTGCGACGCAAGATCGCGTGGCTGAACATTCCCGTACCCAGCTGAACATCCTAGCCCACGGGAGCGGAGATCGGCGAAAGACTGTGGGCATCCTGCGATCTGACGGCAGCCCTTAGTTCGCCGCCGCGATGGCCTGGGCGCGGGCAATCACGTCGGGCGGGAAGTGGTACAAGCGTTCGACTAAGGCTTGCACATCGTCGCCGCTGACGAAGTTAAGTTCGAGATTGATCTTCTTCGCCTCGGCGATCAGGTCCGGGTCGCGCATTGCCTCGGCAAACCCTCTGCGTAGCGCCGCGGCAACGGCGGGATCGAGACCGGGCGGCGGCAGCAGAGGTCGCCCCATGGAATTCCGCGAGAAGATGAGTTCGAGCACCTGCCTGTCGGCGGGGCTTTTGACCAGATCAGTCACTAACGGAACATTCGGCAAGTCGGGGTGCTTGTTGAGTGCAACCTGGAGGATGATCTTGAGCGATCCGTCGTCAAGTTGCTCCCGGTTGCCGTACCGCGTAACGCTCCACGAATAGCCGACGATTCCGTCAAGCTCGCCGCGCTCGATGGCCAGCATCAGCTCCTGCGTGCCGGGATAACCGGCGACAGGCGTAAGCTTTGTGCCGAACAGAACGTTGAGTGTCTGGGTAAAGATCTGCTGATCCCCGCCGGCCCCAGTCGAACCCACTTTCATCGCCACGCCCTTGAGAACGTCCTGGAAGTTTGCGACTGGGCCCGGCTCTCGAACAAAAAAAATCCGCCGACCTCGTTGTTCATGCTGCCGAGCCAGATGAATTTGGTCGCATCGAATTTTGGCGGCATCAGCGGTGCATCGAGGATCGGCTCCATGGCAACGCCGCGGCCCACGATGGCGATCTCGGAGCCATCATGCGGCGCCGCGTTGGCCATGTAACTGGTCAGACCGAGCGATCCGGCGCCGGGCCGGTTTTGTGGAACGATCAGCGGATCGCCGGGAAGATATTTGCCGAGATAGCGGGCGAGCAGCCGGCCGTAAGTGTCGTAGCCATAGGCCGTCGGCGAAAATCCGATCAGGAGCCTAATTTGCTTGCCCGCGAAGCTTACGGCCGCGTTTTGCGCCCGGACGTATCCCGGCACAAGTAGCAGGAAGACAACCGCAATAGCGGAGGTAAAAGCTGCGCCTGCCGCCCGCCTACTCGGCCGCACGCGGCAGGCTCAAGGATTCGAGATGGGCCAAAACCTCATCGATGTCCATCACGTCGGCATATTTGTGGTGCATGTCGAACAGATTGACCTTGTGCGTCAGCTCGGCGCGATCGTAGGTGCACTCCTCGACGACGCTGACGTGAAATCCGCTCGAGTAGCCGTCGACCACGCTGGCGCGCACGCAGCCCGAGGTGCTCTCGCCGCACACGATCAGGCTCTGCACACCGAGAAGCGAGAGGTGCGAGAACAGCGGCGTGCCCTGAAAAATGCTGGCGCGCTGTTTGGTGATGAGAATGTCATCAGGCTCGACGGCAAACTCGCGGTAGATCGCATAGCCGTCTTCCGGGACAGAGATGGTACGCCGGGTCGAAACGGCGCCACGCGGCCGGTTATTGGGCCGGGTCTCCTGGGTGCAGAAGAAAATGGGAATGCCGGCGCGCCGCGCCGCAGCGATAAGGTTTTTGGTGGGCGCGATAGCCCGGTGCGCGAACACACCGCAGGTGTTGGGGTAGCGGTCGTTGATTTCGGACGGCGGCAACGGTCCGCCGCGATAAACCAGATCGTAAAGATCGATGGCCAGCAGCGCCGGACGCGGACCCACAAAAGTCTCGCGGCGCCATCCGGCGTAAAGCTTGAGGTCGCTTTCCGGGACGACATCCTTCCAGCAATGGTCGTTGAATTTTTCGATGGATGCCATGGCGCCTTTCTCCGCAAGCCTGCTTCACCCGGACGCTAGCAGTATAATGT
>JBAUYV010000525.1:0-4557 GCA_049584975.1 Xanthobacteraceae bacterium
GCGCCAATGATTCCGACTGGCAGCCGGTCAAGGACGCCGCCAAGAAGATCGCCTTCGCCGAGGACGCCGCCATTTTCGACGGCTACGATGCCGGCAACATCGAGGGCATCCGCCAGGGCACCAGCAATCCGGTCGCCACCTTGCCGGCGGACGTGCGCAACTATCCCGACGCGATCGCCGAGGCCTTGACCCAGCTGCGTCTGGTCGGGGTCAACGGCCCCTATCGGGTGGTGCTCGGCGCCGACGCCTACACCGCGGTCAACGAGGGCCGCGATTACGGCTATCCGGTGCTGCAGCACCTCAAGCGGATCGTCGAGACCGAGATCGTCTGGGCCCCGGCGATCGCCGGGGCCTTTGTCCTGACCACCCGCGGCGGCGATTTCGACCTGCATCTCGGCCAGGATTTTTCGATCGGCTATCTCTCCCACACCGAGGGCGCCGTGCGCCTCTATCTGCAGGAAACCTTCACCTTCCTGTTCCTGACCAGCGAAGCCGCCGTCGCCCTGTCCGCCGCGCCGAGCGCATAGGCCGCGGCATCGCCGGGCCGATCGGCACGCCCGCCGCGCGCAGCGCCAGAGCCGGAAACGCCGCGAGAAGTCGGGACTTTCTGACCCGGACGGTTTGCCGGTGCGTTTACCGTCGGTCGGAAGGGTCCGCGAATAAGCCCGAGGCGGCCCACAGCGGGGGGCGCTATTTGGACAGTCCGCTGTTACACCAATATCAGGCCCACTCTCGCACAGCCGGAACGGCATGCCTACCAAGGAAATCTTTGACCGCTATCTGCTCGCTCTTCGCCGGACGCCAATTGGCGAGAAGACAGAGCACACCGATCGGGCGGCGCTTCAATCCCTACTACAGGCGTTCGGCGATGCGGCCCCAAATCGGGCCGCTGTCCAACACGAACCAAAGCGGATCGTCGGCAAGGGCGCTCCGGATTTCAAAATTGCCAGAGCCGGCCTGATCCTTGGGTACGTTGAAAACAAACACATTGGGGAAAACCTCGATAGCGTCCTGAAGTCCGATCAAATCACCCGGTACAAGAGCCTATCGCAGAACATCATTCTGACCGATTACCTGCATTTCGATTGGATCAGCAAGAATGGCGTCCAGCACGAGAGGCTATGCCACGCGACGGAACTGGAAAATCCGAGATTTCGGCCGCGTGAGGATCGCGTCGTCGCCGTATCAAAGCTGCTGCAAAGCTTCTTTTCTACCGCGCCCGAAGGCATCGGGCGCGCGGAGCAGCTCGCATTGGCTCTCGCCGCACGCAGCAAGCTGCTGCGCGACTACCTTGGCGAAGAGCTCGTGCGGCAGGAGCGAGAACACCAGGAAGGAAGGCTATTTGGGCTTTTTCAGATATTTCGAGACCAGGTCTTCCATGAGCTGACCCTCAGGGAATTCGCCGACGCCTACGCGCAGATGCTGGCCTACGGCCTGTTTTTGGCGCGGCTGAATTCAGAGTCCAAAGTGGTGACATTGCACAATGCCCGCGAGTTCGTTCCGAGATCTTTCCGGCTAATCCGCGAACTGGTCGACTTCCTGGCGGAGCTTGAACAGGACGAGTACCGCGACGTGCGCTGGGTCGTCGAGGAGGTGCTGTCGATCGTCAACGGCTTGAACCTCGCCGCCATCCATGAAGATTTGTCGTTTCGGCAGCGCAAGGCGATCAGCCGCAAGGTGCGGGCAGCCGACGAGGAGGAGCATCGCCTGTTCGAGCGCGACCCTTTCATCTATTTCTACGAGGATTACCTGAAGGCCTACGACCCGGCCATGCGCAAGGGCCGCGGGGTTTATTATACACCGCCGCCGATCGTGAATTTCATCGTGCGCGCAGTGGACGACATTCTGAAAGACAGCTTCGGGATTCCGGAGGGCCTCGCCGACCATCGCCGCGTCACGGTGCTCGATTTCGCCTGCGGAACCGGCACGTTTCTGCTGGAGGTGTGCCAGCAGATTTTCGCGAATATCGGCGGCCCGGACGCCGGGCGTGCCGACCTTATTGTGCGCGAGCACCTATTGAAGAACCTATTCGGCTTCGAATACCTGATTGCGCCCTATACAATCGCGCACCTGAAGCTCTCTCAATATTTGAAGGATAAAGAGCATCCTCTGACGGGCGATGAGCGGTTGCAGGTGTTTCTTACCAATACTGTCGAGCCCATCGAGCCGATTAGAAATTTGTTGCTGCCCGCCGTCACGGCAGAGGTCGAAGCAGCGCAGACGGTGAAGGAAAAACCAATTCTGGTCATAACCGGCAATCCGCCTTATTCCGGCCACTCAAAGAATAAAGGCCAATGGATCACCAGTGCGATAGATGGCTTCAAGTTCACGATTGAAAGAGATGCTGCAGGTCTAGAAATACGGACGCCATTAGGTGAGCGGAACTCAAAATGGCTCAATGACGACTACGTCAAATTCATCCGTTTCGCTCAGATGAAAATGGACGGCTTCACGGTCAGAACCGCGGCACCCGACGGCAAACCCCTCGATCATTCAATTCCGGGAGTGGAGAGTGGCGTTGTCGGGGTGATAACAAATCATCCTGGCTCGATAATCCGACCTTCCGCGGCATGCGCCAGTCGCTGATGCGCAGCTTCCAGCAGATTTACGTTCTCGATTTACACGGCAGCGCTAAAAAAAAGGAGCGCACGCCTGACGGCGTGAAAGACGAAAATGTTTTCGACATTCAGCAGGGCGTCGCTATCAGCCTCTTCGTGAAGGGGCGCGGTTTGGAACGCGGGGTCTGGCGGGGCGATTTTTGGGGAAGCCGGCTGGCAAAATACGGGGCGACGGCGGAGTCAACGCTGACGAGCATTGACTGGCAACTGCTGAGCCCGGCGAGCCCTTTCTATCTCTTTGCACCTCAAAACGCGGCGCTTCAGGAGGAGTATCACGCGGGCTGGCGCTTAACCGAGGTTCTTCCCGTCAACGTGCTCGGGTTTCAGACCCATCGGGACGCCTTCGCCGTGTCATTCACTGAAGCCGAGATGAACCGCAAGCTCGCCGAACTGGCCAACTCCAGAATTTCCGATGAGGAGCTGACGCGGCGTTACGGATTGAAGAGTAATCGCGACTGGTCCTTTTCTGGTGCTCGATCCGCCGCACGCAATGGCGCGTCGATCCCACCCCGGCTCGTGGCATATCGTCCATTCGATGATCGCTGGAGCGAGTTCAGCGATCTGACAATGGATTATCCGAGGCGCGAACTATTGGACCACGTGGCAGGTCGGTCCAACATCACTTTGTTAGCTCCTCGCGGTGTCGGGTCACAGGATTGGCGGCACGCCTTCATAGCGGACAAGCCTGCAAATGACTGTGTGATTTCGGACAAGAGTAGGGAAGCTAACCAGGTATATCCTTTATGGACGTTTGCAGATAATGTTGTCGCGGAGGAAAATATAACACCAAGATTTCGGGCGTTCCTCGAAGAAAGCTACAAGCATCATTACACCCCTGAAGAAATCCTCGGATATATCTACGCCGTGCTGCATGCGCCGACCTACCGCACGCGCTACGCGGAGTTCCTGCGGATCGATTTTCCGCGAGTGCCGTTCCCGGAATCGGCCGACGATTTCGAAAACTTGTCCGGCCTCGGCTGGGCGCTGGTCCAGGCGCATCTGCTGCGCGAGCTGCCGCGGCGCGGGTTGGCTGCCTATCACGGAAGGGGCGATCACACCGTCGAAACGGTGCGCTATGCGCCGGCGGAGCGGGCGATCGCGATCAACAAGGCGCAATCCTTCAAGCCGGTGCCACAGGACGTGTGGGATTTCCACATCGGCGGGTATCAGGTGCTCGACAAGTATCTGAAGTCGCGCAAGGGACGTGTGCTGTCGCTCGACGAGATCGATCATATCGGCGCCATTGCCGACAGCCTGGCTTTCACGATCGCGCAAATGGCGCGGATCGACGAGGCGTACAAGGCGGCGTTTCCCGATCCCGCGTGATGCTGCGCCGCGCCTCGCGCCCGGCGGCGCGGCTGATGCATAATGGTATGCGCCATTCCTCGGAAACGCGGAGAACGCATTGGCTCGCAACGGGCAACGCGACCTTTTCAAGAGAGAGGAGCAGCCGGACCTGTTCGGCGATTCGCGCCCTCCGGCATATCGACCCGATCCCGACAAGGTGCGCGCGCGCCTCTACAAGATTCTCGGGGAGGCGCGGGCGGCCCAGCGGCTACCCTGGGAGCCGACCCGCGTTTCCCTATACCGCACGATCTTTCCGCAGATGACCTTGTGGCTGCCCGAGGACGAGGGTGCCCAATTGCGCTTCGAATTCGAAACGGAATTGGTGCGCCTCGAAGCGGCCTGACCACTTCACTTACGATGCGGCGGGGACACGCGGTGATGGTTGGCGCCGTCGGCGTGCCCCCCGTGAGGCCGGTTCAGCGGTCGATGCCGCCCATGCACAAATATTTGATTTCGAGATAGTCTTCGATGCCGTATTTCGAGCCTTCGCGGCCGATGCCGCTTTCCTTCATCCCGCCGAACGGGGCGATCTCGGTCGAGATGATGCCCTCGTTGATGCCGACGATGCCGTATTCGAGCGCCTCGGCGACGC
>JBAUYV010000526.1:0-11314 GCA_049584975.1 Xanthobacteraceae bacterium
GGGCTCGATGCGGAAGCCGCGCAGCTTGATCTGCTGGTCCGCGCGCCCGACGAAGTCCAGCACGCCGTCGGGCCGCCAGCGCGCCAGATCGCCGGTCCTGTACATGCGGCCGCCCGCGGGCCCGAACGGGTCCGCCACGAACTTCTCGGAGGTCAGCCCGCGCCGCTCCAGATAGCCGCGCGCGAGACCTTCACCCGCGATGTAAAGCTCGCCAACAACGCCTGGCGGCACCGGCTCGAGACCGCCATCCAAAACATAGACGCGCGTGTTGTTGATGGGGCGGCCAATCGGAACGGCGCTGGTCAGGCTTTCCGTTTTGTCGACCAAGAACGTTATGCAAAATAGCGTCGCCTCCGTTGGACCGTAGACGTTGGTCAACGAATAATCATGGGGCGACGCAAGGATGCTGCGGACCTGAGAGCACGAAACGATATCGCCGCCAACGAACAATTGTTTGATGCCGGTGAGAACCGAATAATCATCGGGCGACAGTGCGTTGAAGATCGGCGAGATGAGCAGAATGACCGAGACGTCGTGCGATCGAATGCGCTGTTCCAGCGCGGCGAGTGTCCATTGGCCGTGGGGCATGACCACGAGCTTCGCGCCATTCAGCATCGTTCCCCAGATTTCCAGGACCGAGGCATCGAAGGCGAGCGGCGAAATTTGAATGGAGGCGTCGTTTGCCGACCAGGAAACATAGGATTGATTTCGCGCGAAGTTGATGACGCTTTGATGTGGAATACAAACGCCCTTCGGCGTTCCTGTCGATCCTGAGGTGTAGATGATGTAGGCGGTGTTGGTGGGGTGCAGGCGATTGGGCGGGGCCGTGGTGAGATGTTGGCCTATAGCGGGCCAGTCGGTATCGACGCATATGGTTTTGGCGGCGTGCGCGGGAAGCCGCTCGCGGAGCGCCGATTGGGTTAGCAGCACCGGAGCGGCGGCGTCTTCCAGCATGAAGGCAAGACGCTCCGGCGGATAAGCCGGATCGAGCGGCAGATAGGCGCCGCCGGCTTTGAGAATGCCGAGCAGCGCGACCATCATCTCCAGCGAGCGCTCGACGCACAGTCCGACGACCACCTCGGGACCGACGCCAAGACTTTGCAGATGATGAGCCAGCTGATTAGCCCGCGCGTCGAGTTGCGCATAGGTCAGCGTCTGGTCCTCAAAGACGACCGCCGGCGCGTCGGGCGTTTGTGCTACTTGCGCAGCGAATAGTTCTGGCAAAGTCGCAGATGGGATGGGGCGCGCGGTGTCGTTCCACACGTGCACAATGGCGTGGCGCTCCGCGGCCGACAGGATGTCGAGCCGACCAATCGGCTGTTCAGGGCTCGCAACCGCGGCCGCCAACAGCCGGACGAGCCGCTGCACCAGCGCCTCAACGGTTTCCCCATCAAACAAATCCGTAGCGTATTGGAGGATGCCGTCTATGCCGGCAGGCAATCCATCGGTGGAGCGGTTCTCGCCGAGGGCAAAGGCCAAATCGAATCTGGCGCTCGCCACATTGAAGTCTTCAGGCTTCACGGTGAGCCCTGACAATGCGAAGTCTGTCGGCGAATTATTCTGTAGAACAAGAAACACCTGGAACAGCGGATGCCGCGACAGCGAACGCTCAGGGTTGAGCACCTCCACCAGCCGTTCAAACGGCAGGTCCTGATGCCCATAGGCCGCAAGGTTGTTGGAGCGCACCCGCCCGATCAATTCGCGCAGGCTCGGATTGCCCGACGTATCGGTACGCAGCACCAAGGTGTTGATGAAGAAGCCAACCAGATCGTCGAGGGCTGCGTCAGTGCGGCCGGCGATCGGACTGCCGATTGGGATATCGCTGCCCGCTCCAAGACGGGTGAGCAGCGCCGCAAGGGCCGCCTGCAGCACCATGAACAGGCTCGCTTCGCTGTCGCGGGAGAGATTGAGCAATGAGCGGTGCAGATCCGCATCGATGTGCAACGGCACTTGGCCGCCCCGATGGCTCGACACCGCGGGACGCGGCCGATCCGTCGGCAGCTCAATCTGATCGGGCAGATCCTTAAGGGTCTCGGACCAGAAGGAAAGTTGCCGCGCCATGGCGCTGCGCGGGTCGCTCTCCGACCCCAGCGCCTGGTGTTGCCAGAGGGTGTAGTCGGCATACTGCACCGGCAGCGGCGCAAACGATGGTGGTTTGCCTTCAATCCGCGCCCCATACGCCAGCGCAACGTCGCGCCAAAGCGGCGCCAGCGACCAGCCGTCTCCTGCGATGTGATGCAGCAGCAGCAACAACATGTGCTCGCGCTCGCCAAGCAAAAATAGATGTGCCCGCAGCGGCAGTTCACGCGATAGCTCGAAGCCGCGTCCCGCGGCCGCTTTGAGTGCCGCAGCAAGGTCCGCTTCGCTCACCCGCTCCACCAACAGCCGCACCCGCGCCGCAGCACCTTGCAATATCTCTTGCCGCGGCACCCCAAGCGTGTCGGGGAAGATGGTGCGCAGGCTCTCTTGCCGCTCAACCACATCGCTTACCGCCGCCTCCAGCGCCTTTTGATCGAGTTTTCCGGTGAGCCGCAGCGCCATGGCGATGTTGTAGGTGGCGCTCGGTCCCTCCAGGCGATGCAGGAACCACAGCCGCCGCTGGGCAAACGACAGCGGGATCTCGGAAGGACGAGCCACAGGCACCAGCGCCGGACGCGCCACCTCCGCCTCATGCAGCCGTTGCGCCAGGGCTTCCACGGTCGGCGCCTCGAACAGCGAGCGGATGGCGAGCTCAACGTCCAGGCTGGTGCGGATGCGGCTGATCAACCGCGTGGCCAACAGCGAGTGACCGCCCAACGCGAAGAAGTTGTCATCGATGCCGATGCGTTGCAGGCCGAGCACTTCGGCGAACAGTGAGCAGAGGATCTCTTCCTGCGGGGTGCGCGGTGCGCGCATCACCGCGGGAGTGACGTCGGGCGCCGGCAGCGCGCGGCGATCGAGCTTGCCATTCTGTGTCAGCGGCAGGCGGTCGAGAACAACGAATGTCGGCGGCACCATGTAATCGGGAAGGCTGCCTCCGAGGTGCGCACGAAGCTGGGCTTGATCGACGGTCTGATCGGGGGTCGCGACCACATAAGCGACGAGGCTCTTGCCGCCAGGACCATCGTTCCGTGCGATCACTGCCGCCTGAGCAACAGACGGATGCCGCACCAGCGCCGCCTCGATCTCGCCGGGCTCGATGCGGAAGCCGCGCAGCTTGATCTGCTGGTCCGCGCGCCCGATGAAGTCGAGAACCCCATCGGCACGCCAGCGCGCCAAATCGCCGGTCCGGTACATGCGGCTGCCCGCGGGCCCGAACGGGTCCGCCACGAACCGCTCCGCCGTCAGGCCGCGCCGCCCCAGATAACCGCGCGCCAAGCCGGCGCCCGCAATGTAAAGTTCGCCAGCGACGCCGGCCGGGGCTGGCTCCAAGCCATCGTCCAACACGTAGACCCGGTAATTCGGCAGCGCGCGCCCGATCGGAATGTGCGGGCCACGTTGGTCACCCGCGACCGTGTAGCTGATGGCATCGATGGTGGCTTCGGTCGGCCCGTACAGGTTGGTGACGTTAGCGACATCGAGACGCTGCAAAATTGCCCGATGAAATTCCGTTGTGAACGCTTCGCCGCCAAGAGCGAGATGAGTCAAACGCGCCGACTGCGGGATTTCGGCAAGCACCGATGCCAAGTAGGAGGGTACGCAACTGAGAAACGTCACGTTGCCCTGGACCATGTGATGCCAGAATTGCGCGGGCGACTCGCGTGCAGTGTCACTGATGACGACGGCTGCGCCACCACCAAACAGCGGTAATAATGTCTGCTCGATCGCGGCGTCGAAACCTGACGAAATAACGAGCGCCGATCGGAAGTGACCGCCGACGGAAAAATCGTGCGCGAGCGCGATGATCTTTTTGGCGAGGCTCGCGTGATCGACCAACACGCCCTTAGGAGCGCCGGTCGATCCCGAGGTGTAGATAATGTAGGCGGTGTTGGTGGGATGCAGGCGAATCGGTGGCGATGTAGTGGGTTTTTTGATGATGGCGGGCAAATCGGCGTCCAGGCACACGATTTTGGCGGCGCGTGCATGCAGCTTTTCGCGTAGCGCCGATTGGGTGAGCAGCACCCGCGCGGCCGCGTCCTTCACCATGAAGGCAAGACGCTCCGGCGGATAGGTTGGATCGAGCGGCAGATAGGCGCCGCCGGCTTTGAGAATGCCGAGCAGCGCGACCATCATCCCCAGCGAACGCTCGACGCAGAGTCCAACCACCACCTCGGGACCGACGCCGAGACTTTGCAGATGATGCGCCACCTGATTGGCGCGCGCGTCGAGTTGCGCATAGGTCAGCGTCGCGTCCTCAAACACCACCGCCGTTGCATCAGGGCTCTGGGCTGCTTGCGCAGCAAATAGTTCGGGCAAGGTCGCAGATGGAATGGGCCGCGCCGTATCGTTCCACTCGCGCAGAATGGAGTGGCGCTCCGCAGCTGACAGAATATTGAGGCTACCGATCGGCTGTTCCGGATTCGTAACCGCCTCCGTCAACAGCCGCACAAGCCGTTGCGCCAGCGCCTCGACGGTTTGCCGGTCAAATAAATCCGTGGCGTATTGAAGGATGCCGTCTATGCCGGCGGGAAGTCCATCGGTGGAGCGGTTCTCTCCGAGCGCGAAGGCCAAATCGAATCTGGCGCTCGCCACATTGAAGTCCTCGGGCTTTGCGGCGAGCCCTGGCAACGTAAAGTCCGCTGGCGCATTGTTCTGCAGAACAAGAAACACCTGGAACAGCGGATGCCGCGACAGCGAGCGCTCGGGATTGAGCACTTCCACCAGCCGCTCAAACGGCAGGTCCTGATGCCCGTAGGCCGCAAGATTGTTGGACCGCACCCGTCCGATCAGCTCGCGCAGGCTCGGATTGCCCGAGGTGTCGGTGCGCAGCACCAACGTGTTGATGAAGAAGCCAACCAGATCGTCCAGTGCCGCGTCAGTGCGGCCGGCGATCGGACTGCCGATCGGGATATCGGTGCCGGCCCCAAGCCGGGTGAGCAGCGCTGCGAGCGCAGCCTGCAGCACCATGAACAGGCTCGCTTGGCTGTCGCGAGAAAGCCTCAGCAGTGAATGGTGCAGCTCCGCATCGATACGCAGCGGCACGTGGCCGCCCCGATAGCTCGACACCGCGGGGCGCGGCCGATCGGTCGGCAGCTCAATCTGATCGGGAAGGTCCTTGAGGGTCTCGGACCAGAACGAGAGCTGCCGCGCCATGGCACTGTGCGGATCGCCTTCCGACCCCAGCACGTGGTGCTGCCACAATGTGTAGTCGGCATATTGCACCGGCAACGGTGCGAACGAAGGGGCCCTACCTTCAAGCCGCGCCCTATATGCGCCCGCAACATCGCGCCACAGCGGCGCCAGCGACCAGCCGTCGCCCGCAATGTGGTGCAACAACAACAGCAACACATGTTCGCGCTTGCCAAGCACAAACAAATGCGCCCGCAGCGGCGGCTCGCTCGACAGCTCAAAGCCCCGTCCCGTCGCTGCATCGAGTGCCGCAGCAAGACCAGCTTCATCGACCCGCTCCACCAAGAGCCGCACCCGCGCTGCAGGACCCTGCAATATTTCTTGCCGCGGCACCCCTAACGTGTCGGGGAAGATCGTGCGCAGGCTCTCCTGCCGGTCCACCACATCGCCCAGGGCGGCCTCAAGAGCATTTTGATCGAGCGCTCCGCTAAGCCGTACCGCCATGGGGATGTTGTAGGTGGCGCTCGGTCCCTCCAGGCGATGCAGGAACCACAGTCGCCGCTGGGCAAACGACAGCGGTATCTCAGAGGGACGAGCCACAGGCACCAGCGCAGGACGTGCCGTCTCCGCTTCGTGCAGCCGTTGTGCCAATGTCTCGACCGTCGGCGCTTCGAACAGCGTGCGAATCGCGACCTCGATATCGAGCGTGCTGCGGATGCGGCTGATCAACCTTGTGGCCAAGAGCGAGTGACCGCCCAAGGCGAAGAAGTTATCGTCGATGCCGACGCGTTGGAGTCCGAGCACCTCGGCGAACAGCGAGCAGAGGATCTCCTCCTGCGGGGTGCGCGGAGCGCGCATCACCGCCGGCGCGATGTCGGGAGCCGGGAGTGCCTTCCGGTCCAACTTCCCGTTCGTCGTCAGCGGCAGGCGGTCGAGCACCACGAGTGCGGACGGCACCATGTAGTCGGGGAGACTCTGTCCGAGATGCGCACGAAGCTGAGACAGATCGACAGCCTGACCGGAAGCGGCAACCACATAAGCCACCAGCCGCTTGCCACCAGGGTCATCGGTGCGTGCGATCACCGCTGCTTGCGCCACCGACGGATGCCGGAGCAGCGCCGCCTCTATCTCGCCGGGCTCGATGCGGAAGCCGCGCAGCTTGATCTGCTGGTCGGCACGGCCGATGAAGTCCAGCACCCCTTCAGGGCGCCAGCGCGCCAGATCGCCGGTGCGATACATGCGGCTGCCCGCAGGACCGAACGGGTCCGCCACAAACCGCTCGGCGGTCAGTCCGCACCGCCCCAGATAGCCCCGCGCTAGGCCGGCGCCCGCGACGTAAAGCTCACCGATAACGCCCGCCGGAACCGGTTCGAGACCATCATCCAAAACATAAACGCGCAGGTCTGCGATGCCGCGGCCGACGATGCTACTGCCGGCACTCTCTTTCACGATGGCCGGATCGAGCGCGATGTGGCTGACATGCACCGTGGTTTCGGTGATGCCGTACATGTTGATCAGGCGCGGCGCGTTCTCGTCGTGGCCGAGATACCAGTCGTTAAGCCGCGCGAACTCTAGGGCCTCGCCACCGAAGATCACGTAACGCAATGCGAGAGAGCGCTCTTCGCTGCTTTCGGCGTCCGCCCGCATCAGTTGGTAGAACGCCGACGGCGTCTGGTTGAGCACGGTGACGCGCTCGCGCGCGAGCAGGCGCAAGAACTGCGCCGGTGAGCGGCTAAGCGAATAGGGGATTATGACAAGCCGGCCGCCATGGAGCAGCGCTCCCCAAATCTCCCAGACGGAGAAGTCGAAGGCGAAGGAATGGAATAAGGTCCAGACATCGCTTGCATCGAAATGGAACAAATGTTCGGTGGCGCCAAACAAGCGCACCACGTTCTGCTGCGGGATGGCTACGCCCTTCGGCGTTCCTGTCGATCCCGAGGTGTAGATGATGTAGGCGGTGTTGGCGGCATGCAGGCGAGTGGGCGGGGCCGTCGTGGGATTTTTGGCGACGGCTGGCCAGTCGGCGTCCAGGCATACGGTTTTGGCCGCGTGTGCGGGCAGCTTTTCGCGCAGCGCCGACTGGGTCAGCAGCACGGTCGCGGCGGCGTCTTCCAGCATGAAGGCAAGACGCTCCGGCGGATAGGCCGGATCGAGCGGCAGATAGGCGCCCCCGGCTTTGAGAATGCCGAGCAGCCCCACAATCATTTCCAGCGAGCGTTCAACGCACAGTCCCACCACCACCTCGGGACCGACGCCAAGACTTTGCAAATGATGCGCCAGCTGATTGGCTCGCGCGTCGAGTTGGGCGTAGGTCAGCGTCGCATTCACGAACACCACCGCCACCGCATCGGGAGTTTGCGCTGCTTGCGCAGCAAACAGTTCCGGCAAGGTCGCAGATGGGATGGGGCGAGCCGTGCCATTCCACTCGCGCAGAATGGTGTGGCGCTCTGCGGCCAATAGAATGTCGAGGCTGCCAATCGACTGCTCGGGGTTTGCAACGGCGGCAGACAACAGCCGAATGAATCGCTGAGCCAACGCGTCGACCGTTTGCCGATCGAACAAATCGGTCGCGTATTCAACAAGACCATCGATCCCGGCGGCCGATCCGTCCGCGGCGCGTTGCTCGGTCAGGAGGAAAGATAAATCAAACTTGGCGATGGCGGTGATGACCGCCTCGGAGGCGATCGTCAGCCCCGGCAGTTCGATGCTCGCCGGCGCGTTGTTCTGCAACGCGAGCATCACCTGGAACAGCGGGTGCCGCGACAGCGAACGCTCAGGGTTGAGCACCTCAACAAGCCGCTCAAACGGCAGGTTCTGATGCCCGTAGGCCGCAAGGTTGTTGGACCGCACCCGCCCGATCAGCTCGCGCAGGCTCGGATTGCCCGACGTGTCGGTGCGCAGCACCAAAGTGTTGATGAAGAAGCCAACCAGATCGTCCAGTGCCGCATCAGTGCGGCCGGCGATCGGACTGCCGATCGGGATATCGTTGCCCGCCCCAAGCCGGGTGAGCAGCGCCACAAGCCCGACCTGCAGCACCATGAACAGGCTCGCCTGGCTGTCGCGGGAGAGCGCCACGAGAGCACGGTGCAGGTCCGCATCTATATGCAGCGGCACATGGCCGCCCCGATGGCTCGATACCGCAGGCCGCGGCCGATCCGGCGGCAACTCAATCTGATCGGGAAGGTCCTTGAGGGTCTCGGACCAGAACGAAAGCTGCTGCGCCATGGCGCTGTGCGGGTCGCTCTCCGACCCCAGCACCTGATGCTGCCACAATGTGTAGTCGGCATATTGCACCGGCAACGGCGCGAACGATGGCGCCTGGCCCGTAACCCGCGCGCCATACGCGACCGCTACGTCACGCCACAGCGGCGCCAGCGACCAGCCGTCGCCCGCAATGTGGTGCAGCAGCAAGAGCAACACATGCTCGCGCTCGCCCAGTACAAACAGATGCGCCCGCAGTGGCGGCTCGCTCGATAGCTCAAAGCCGCGTCCCGCCGCAGCATCAAGTGCTACAGCAAGGCCCGCTTCGCTCACGCGCTCGACCAAGAGCCGCACCCGCGCCGCAGCACCTTGCAATATCTGCTGCCGCGGCACCCCGAGCGTGTCGGGGAAGATCGTGCGTAGGCTCTCCTGCCGCTCCACCACATCGCCCAGTGCCGCCTCCAGGGCCTCTTGATCGAGCGACCCACTTAGCCGCACCGCCATGGGGATGTTGTAGGTGGCGCTCGGTCCCTCCAGGCGATGCAGGAACCACAGCCGCCGCTGGGCAAACGACAGCGGGATCTCTGCTGGCCGCGCCACCGGCACAAGCGCAGGACGTGCCGTCTCCGCTTCGTGCAGCCGTTGTGCCAATGTCTCGACCGTCGGCGCTTCAAACAGCGTGCGGATCGCGACCTCTACATCGAGACTGCTGCGGATACGGCTGATCAACCGCGTGGCCAGCAGCGAATGCCCGCCGAGCGTGAAGAAGTTGTCGTCGATGCCGACGCGCTGGAGGGCGAGCACCTCGGCGAACAGCGAGCAGAGGATTTCCTCCTGCGGGGTGCGCGGCGCGCGCATCACCGCAGGGGTGATGTCCGGCGCCGGCAGTGCGCGGCGATCGAGCTTGCCGTTCGGCGTCAGCGGCAGGCGGTCGAGGACAACGAAGGCCGACGGCACCATGTAGTCGGGAAGGCTTTGTCTGAGGTGCGCACGAAGCTGAGCTTGATCGACGGTCTGATCAGGAGCAGCAACCACATAAGCGACCAGCCGCCTGCCGCCGGGACCATCGGTCCGTGCGATCACCGCGGCCTGCGCCACTGATGGATGCTGTGCCAGTGCCGCCTCGATTTCACCGGGTTCGATGCGGAAGCCGCGCAGCTTGATCTGCTGATCCGCGCGCCCAATGAAGTCCAACACCCCATCAGCGCGCCAGCGCGCCAAATCCCCGGTGCGGTACATGCGGCTGCCCGCGGGTCCGAAGCGGTTCGCCACAAACCGCTCGGCGGTCAGCCCGTGCCGCCCCAGATAGCCCCGCGCCAAGCCGGCGCCCGCAATGTAAAGCTCGCCAGCGACGCCCACCGGAACAGGCTCCAGTCCTTCGTCCAGTACATAGGTGTGTGCATTCCAGATCGGTTTTCCGATCGGCGGTACTGCACCTGCCAACGCCTCGCTCATGGTGGCGCAGACCGTGGTCTCCGTCGGCCCATAGGCGTTGATCATCCGCCGGCCGTTCGACCATCGTCCCACGAGATCGGCCGAGCAGGCCTCTCCAGCCACGACCAATGTCTGCAGCGGCAGGTCCTCGCTCAGATCGCCCAGTACCGCGGGCGGCAGCGTCGCGTGGGTCACACCCTGGGTTCGGATCAGCCGCATCAGGTCGTCGCCGCCGCGCTCATCGGCCGGCAACACCAGGACGGCACCCGAGGTCAAAGTCGTCACCACCTCGGAGATCGCCGCATCGAAGCTTGAGGAAGCGTATTGCAGTACCCGTGCAACCGTGGTGATGGCGAAGCGATCGATCTGGGCAGCCGCAAGATTGGGGATGCCGCTATGGCTGACCATCACGCCCTTGGGCGTCCCGGTCGAGCCCGAGGTGTAGATGACGTAGGCCGTGTTGCCGGGATGCAGATTAGTGGGCGGAGCCGTTGTGGGCCGCCGCGCAATCGCAGGCCAATGGTCATCGAGACGGACAATCCGCACCCCTTGGGCCGGTAGCCTTTCGCGTAGCACCGACTGGGTGAGCAGCACGGTCGCGGCGGCGTCTTCCAGCATGAAGGCAAGGCGCTCCGGCGGATAAGCCGGATCGAGCGGCAGGTAGGCGCCGCCGGCTTTGAGAATACCGAGGAGCCCCACGATCATCTCCAGCGAGCGCTCGACGCACAGTCCCACCACCACTTCGGGACCGACGCCGAGACTTTGCAGGTGATGCGCCAGCTGATTGGCGCGCGCATCAAGCTGCGCGTAGGTCAGCGTCTCATTCTCGAACACCACCGCTGCCGCATCGGGGCTCTTGTTTACCTGGGCGGCAAACAGTTCAGGCAAGATCGCAGTTGGAATGGGACGCGCCGTATCGTTCCATTCGCGCACAATGGTGTGGCGCTCCGCGGCCGACAAAATGTCGAGGCTGCCGATCGGCTGTTCGGGACTTGTAGCCGCGGCCACCAAAAGTCGCACGAGACGCTGCGCCAGCGCCTCGATGGTTTCCCGATCGAACAAGTCCGTGGCGTACTCAATGACGCCGCTGATCCCGAGCGGCGCCCCGTCCGCCCCGCGCTCCTCGCCCAAGCCAAGCCACAGGTCGACCTTCGTGCTCGCCGTGGTGACGGGCTCAATACTTGAACTCAGTCCCGGCAGCTCGACACTTGCCGGCGGGTCGTTCTGCAACACCAGCACGATTTGATAGAGCGGATGCCGTGACAGCGAGCGCTCGGGGTTGAGCACCTCCACCAGCCGCTCAAACGGCAGGTCCTGATGCCCATAGGCCGCCAGGTTGTTGGAGCGCACTCGGCCGATCAGTTCGCGCAGGCTCGGATTACCCGACGTGTCGGTGCGCAGCGCCAAGGTGTTGATGAAGAAACCAACCAGATCGTCGAGCGCACTGTCGGTGCGCCCCGCGATCGGGCCC
>JBAUYV010000527.1:0-11177 GCA_049584975.1 Xanthobacteraceae bacterium
ATTGAGCGTCATGTTGGAGAACAGCATGTTGTCCATCTGCGTGACGGTGCGCGTATAGCGGTGCTCGACCAGTTCGCCCGGCACGAAGTCTTCGAAATAAAGCCCGCCGCGCTTGTGCCGCACGGCCGTTTGTTGGGTCATGTCCGCCTCCCTGTCTGCTAGGCCTTTGTTTAGCATAGGTGTTAGCCGTTGGGACCGCCTGAAACGATGGCCGAAGCTCGCGGGCGTCGTCGCTCTGGCCGCGCGATCCGCCCAACGACTCGGCGTTGAATCGCAAAGAGCGCGGCACCGAGCGTCCCCTTTGACAATCGAAATCTCGCCTTAATATTTCCGTAACTTCTACAAAGATTTGTAGTTAGCAATTCCCTAAGTCCCGCGTAGCTGAAATGAAACGAGCCGACCCGACAAGGGCTGCGCGAGCAATGATTGTAGGCCAATTTATCGAATGGACGCGCACCGCGCCCGCTGAAGAGCGGGTCGTAGCGACCGGAGCGCTGGCGCGCGCGTACCTCTATTCCGATCTCTCCACCGGCGATCGCGGCGTCGCCAAGGCCGCCATGCTGACGTTGCTCGACGATCCTTGGCCGCTGGTGCGCCGGGCGCTCGCGGACGTGCTCGCCGCGAGCCCAAGCGCGCCGGGGGCCGTGGTCTGCGCTCTTGCGAACGACCGTCCCGAGATTGCAGCGCCCGTGCTGGCACTGTCTCCACTCTTGGTGGACGCCGATCTGATCGATACGGTCGCGACGGGCGGTTCCATGGTGCAGTCCGCCATCGCGAGCCGCGCCGCCCTGCCGCGTTCGGTTGCCGCGGCCATTGCGGAGGTCGGCTCGGCGGAGGCTTGTCTGGTTCTCTTGAACAATCGCGACGCCGATATCGCGGCGATCTCGCTTGATCGCATCGTCGAGCGTTACGGCCACCTTGGCGACATTCGCGAACCGCTCGCCAGGCGCGACGACCTTTCGGCCGCCGCCCGGCAGGCGCTGGTCGCCAAGATCGGCGACAGCCTTGCCGGCTATGCGGTCGGCCAAGAATGGCTCAATGTCGATAACGCGCTGCGTATCGCGCGCGAGGCTTGCGAGAAGATGAAGGTGGTGCTCACGGCGCAAACGCCGGCCGCCGAGCTTCGCCCGCTCATTCGTCATCTGCGCCAGAGTGGGCAGCTGACGGCCGGCCTGATCCTGCGCGCGCTCCTGTCGGGCCATACCGCTTTGTTCGAAGGCGCGCTCGCCGAACTCGCCGACATTCCGGTCGCGCGCGTGTCGGGCTTCATCCATGGCGGCAGCCTCAGCGCCGTTCGAGCCTTGTTCGACAGAGCGCGGCTGCCGCGCTCGACCTATCCGGCCTTCAAGGAGGCCATTGAGGCGATGCGCGAGGGTGGCTTTGTCACCAAGCCCGGCGCTCCCGTGCGGCTCAAGCGGCGCATGATCGAGCGTGCGCTGACCCGCTGCCAAAACGGAGAATTTGGCGATCTGACGCCCTTGATCACGCTACGAGACCGTTTCGCCACGGAAGCGGCGCGCGACGAGGCGCGGCTGTTCCGCGATGAACTGGCGTCGAACGATGCCCGCAGCCGCAGGCAAAGGGTCGCGGCTTAGCGCTGTACTTCAGCGTCGCGGCGCCCTGGGAACGAGCGGTGGCGCAAGGATGCTGTCCAGATAATCAGGCCGAAAGCTATTCTCGTGCTCGAGGAATTCATCGGTGACGTCGCGCAGCCGGGCGGTCAGCTCCCCGGCCATCTCGGCGAGGTCGGGCCGGCTGTATTCGCGGAAAATGGCCCGCACCGCTGAAACGTGCTGGTTGACGAGCGCCATCGGGATGCGGGTCAATTGCGGGGTGTGCTCGAGGAGCCGGCACAGGCTGTCCGCGGGGCCAGCCAAAGCTGGATAGCCGAAGGTGGCGGCTTCTCCCTTGATGTCGTGGGCGGCGCGAAACAGCGGACCGTGCGTCTTCTGGGAGAGACCCTGGCGGACGGCGTCCTGCCGTGCCGCTTCGAGGCGCTCGCATTCTTCGTACATCCAGGCGCTGAACTCGTCCGAGAGCTTTGCCAGCGCCGCCTCGGCGTATGCCACAGGATCGTCGCCGCTCACCGCGGCGGCGGCCGCCGCCAGCCGCTGCAGTTGCGCGGTCATCTCCTGTGCGGCGTCATTGCCGATCGGTGCATTTGAGTTCAAGCGCTGAGCCACGATGCCGGTCTCCTGCGGTCAACCTGAAATCCCGCGTCTCAGGCGGCTACGGCGCGTGGACCGTCCGGTTGTCCTTCTGCCGGGCGGGCGCGGAACAGCTCCCGGTCCCGATGGAAAGCGACCGGGTTGGCAACGACCGCGAGGATGGCGTCATAAAGCGCCTGGACGGAAATCGGCTTGGTGACGAATTGCGTGACGCCGGCGTCGAGCGCCTTGGCGATCCGCGCCGGCTCCGAATAGCCGGAGAGCATGATGATCGGCACATAGGGATCGGCATTGAGGCCAGGCTGCCGAATCACCCGCGTCAATTCCAGGCCGTCAAGGTTCGGCATCACCCAATCGGCGATGACGATATCCGGCATGAAATGAATGAAGGCTTCGAGCCCGGTGGCGCCGTCGTCGGCTTCGCAGACCTCGGGAGTTCCGAAGCCGTGCAACAGTGTGCGCACGACGCGGCGCGTGAGCGCGTTGTCGTCGATGACCAGAAAACGCAGGAGATTGAAATCGATAGGGGTCACGCACAGGAACGTATGATCCTGTCGTTAACGATTGGTTAAGCATGGGGCGCCGAAGGCGTCAGTAGCCGAATTGCTCGCTGAGGATGCGCTCGTCGAGGCTGTGGCTCGGATCAAACAGCATGTGCATGTCCACGCTATGATCCATGCCGATTTCGACGGAGCGGACGGCGCGCACTTCGTTGTGGTCGGCGACAGCGGCGACTGGACGCTTTTCGGCTTCGAGCACATCGATGGTGACGCGCGCACGATCGGGCAGGAGCGCGCCGCGCCAGCGCCGCGGCCGGAACGGGCTGATGGGCGTGAGCGCGAGCAATGGCGCATCGATGGGGATGATCGGCCCCTGTACCGACAAATTGTAGGCGGTCGAACCGGCGGGTGTTGCGAGCAGGACACCGTCGGCAATCAGCTGCGGGAGGCGCTCCTTGCCGTCGACGAGGAGCCGCAGCCGCGCCGCCTGATAGCTCTCGCGGAACAGCGACACTTCGTTGATGGCGTAATGCCGATGCACCCGGCCGGCGGCGTCGCGGGCTCGCATCAGCAAGGGATGAATGACGGTGACATGGGCGGCGCTGAGGCGCTCGATCAAATTCGCCTCGGAGTACTCGTTCATGAGAAAGCCGATCGTGCCGCGATGCATGCCGTAAGTTGGCTTGTTGGAAGTCATGAACCGATGCAGGGTTTGCAGCATGAGGCCGTCGCCGCCGAGGGCGACGATCACATCGGCGGTCTCCGGCCGCGCATCGCCGTAGCGGCGTACGAGCCGGCGGCGCGCCTGCTGTGCTTCGGCCCCGGAGCTGGCGACAAAAGCGATGCGCTTGTAGCGTGGTGCGGCGGGACGCTTGGGCATAATGGGCAGACTTGGCGGATCAACCTTGCGAGTACGGCGGTACGGCTTCGGGCGCCGCGGGAGACGGGTATGGAACGCGCAGTTTTCGTCTATACGACCTATCCATCCATTGTCGAGGCGGAGCGCGCCGGCAAGGCGCTGGTCGAGCGCCGGCTCTGCGCCTGCGTCAATATTCTCCCCGGCATGGTCTCTTTCTATTGGTGGCAGGGCAAGGTCGATCGGGGCGAGGAAGTGGTGATGCTCATCAAAACGCGCGCCGCCCTCAGCGAAAAAGCGTGCGCGGCCGTCAAAGAGATGCACTCCTATACCACCCCTGCCATACTGGTGCTGCCAATCGAAAACGTCGATCCGGACTACCACGCTTGGATCGTGGCGGAGACGAAGGGGGAGGGGGGATGAGATGAACAGACTTCTCGCAATCGCGCTCGTCGGCTTCGCTGCGGCTTTGGTCCTGCAGGCGACGGCCCTCGCACAAAGCTTTCCCGATCATCCAGTCAAAATCGTCGTGCCGTATCCGGCTGGTGGACCGGCCGACACGGTGGCGCGCGTGACGACCCAGGGTCTTGGTGCCCAGCTCGGTGGCAGCGTGATTATCGAGGACGTTTCCGGCGCTGGCGGCAGGCTGGCGACGAAGGACGTTACGCGGGCGGTGCCTGACGGCTACACGCTGTTGCTCGGCAGCTCGAACGAGTACGCCATCACGCCTGTGCTCTACAAGAATCTCGAATACGACCCGGTCAAGGATTTGACGGCCGTGGCGGCGCTGGTGACCGACTCCGTCGCCATCGTCGTCAATCCGTCGGTGCCCGTGCACTCGCTCAAGGAGCTTGCGGCCTACGCCAAGGAGCATCCCGGCAAGCTCACGTCGGGCTCCACGGTCGGCATCATCCCGCATTTGGCGCTCATGTACTTTCAGGTGCACATGGGAGCCGACATCGTATTCGTGCCCTACAAGGGCGCCGCACCGGCGCTTGCCGACTGCATGGGCAATCAGATTCAACTTTGTTCCAGCGCCAAGTCGGTGCTGGTGCCGCTGATCACGAGCGGCAAACTGCGCGGACTTGCAGTTTCCAGTGCCGAGCGCTGGCCCGAAGTGCCCGACGTGCCGACATTCCGCGAGAGCGGGCTCGATGGTTTTCCGCCGCAGATCGTGTTCGGCCTGCTGGCGCCAACCGGCACGCCGCCCGATGTTATTGCCAAGGTCAACGCGGCCGAAAACGCCCTCCTGAAGTCAGCCGAGACTCAGGCCGCGATTGCCAAGCTTGGCCTCAATCCGCTGGTGCTGAGCCCGCAGGGGCTCGGCAAGGCGCTCAGCGACGAGCTGCATTTGTGGAGGGCGGTCATCAGCGAAGCCGGCGTGCACCTGGACTAAAGGCGCACACGCGCGGTTTTAATAACTCACCGTACCGTCGATCGCGGCCTTGAGCTGTTTGTAGGGCCCGCAATCGGTGCCGCAAACCATGCGGACCTTTTCCAGTTCGTCCTTGGCCTTGAGCAGATTGCCCTGCTCGGCGTGCCACATGCCGTAATAGGATAAAGTCGTGGCATGATTGGGATCCACGGCGAGCGCCTTGTCGTACCAGTATTTGGCGTCGTCGTAGAGGCCGAGCTTACGGCTCGCGTAGCCGATGAGCGTGGAGACGTCTGGATGGTCGTCGTAGCCGAGCGCGCGTAGCGCCGCGATCCCGTCCACATAATCGGCCTTGTCGTAAATGAGCGCGTAGGCCGCGTGGTAGCCCTTGAGGAAGTCTTCCTGGATTGAGCTGTTTTTGTTCGGCTTGGGCTTTTTGGTATGCGCCTTCTGGCCGCTGGGCCGCTGGGTCTTGGGCGGCTCCGGAGGCGGGGGACTCCCTTCGCCTGCGGCGAGGGCGCAATTTGCAGCGCCCATGATGGCGCTCAACGTGACGGCGGCGGCAAGCATTCGAGTTTTGCGCATGGCCTCCTCCCAGAGTTCGGGGTGCGACACTTTAACACCAAAGCCGTGCCACTTCATCCCTAGGCCGGCCGGTTGCGACAAAGGAATCTCTTCGCCGGTCTTTAGGCCCGGTTCCCGGGCTTTTTGGAAGAAAACGAGCTGAGAGTTCCCTGCACCATTACCGGAAGTTCACGTATGTGAACGGAAGCCGCGTGCGCGCTTCAGCACGCATTCATTGCGGCCCGCGTAAAACCAGCCTCGACTACGGCGCTCTCTTCTCATCGCGCCGAAACAAGAAGAAGCAAAGGAGACTACAATGTTGAGGAAATTCGCCGTCGCGATGCTTGCGACCGCTCTGATCGCCGGCCCGGCGTTTGCCGCATCGCCTCCGGGCAATGCCGGCTCCACCCCCGCCACCGTCACCGCGCCTGCTTCGACCACGGTCACCAAGCCCATGGCCAAGCCGGCCAGTAAGATGGTCAAGCATTTCCGCAGACACGTCGTTCGCCACAAGGTCGGCAAGATCAAAGTGGCGCAGCACTTCAAATCGACGAAGGCGCCCCGGCACCACCTCGCCCTGCGTCTCGTCAAACATTCGAAGTTCAGCAAGGTCGGCAAGATCAACAAGACCAGCAAGAGCACCCATAGCTGAACGAGCGAGATTGCCCGCGAGCGGCGCGGTTAGCATCACATAGGGTAAGGGCTGACACGCGCTTCCGTGTGCACCGGCTTGCAGGCGTCTGCGGTAATCGCTTCTACGCCTGCAAGCCGGACCAAAGCGTCCCTGGTATGACAACAACAAGATGCCGATGGGATAAGGAGGCCGGCCGCAAATGCCGGCCTCTCTTTTTTACCTGTTTCCCGATTGCGCGCATTACAGCGCCGGCTGCCACTCGACCGGCACGTGCTCGTAGCCGCTCGCGGTCTTGATCAGGTGACCGCAGGCCGGGAAGGGGAAGTGATAGCCGGTCACCAGCATGCGATCGGCCGCGGCGCGGTCGAACAGGCGCTTGCGTGTGGCAATCGTGGCATTGCCGTCAACGTCGAAGGCTGCCTGCCAATCCGGATGACGCGCGAACACTGCGGGATGCTGCGCGGTGTCGCTGAGCACCATGAGCGATTGGCTCCCGGAATGGATGGCAAAGACCGTGTGCCCCGGCGTGTGGCCGGGCGCTGGCACGGTGATGATTCCGGGCGCCACCTCCTTGCCCGGCTCGTAGTGCGTGACGGTCTTGGCGATATCGGAGAAAATGCGCCGCTGGTTGAGAAAAGTCTCTTTCATTGCCGCGGGCGCCGCGTTCAGGTTGGCATCGTCCATCCAAAATGCCCATTCGGGCCCCGGCACCATGATCTCGGCATTGGGAAAGATCAGATTGTTGTCCTTGTCCTTGATGCCGTTGATGTGATCGGGATGGAAATGCGAGATGACGATTTGATCGACGTCCTTCGGCGCAATCCCGGCGGCCGCCAGGTTGTCGACGATCATTCCGGCGGTGGGCGAAATCTGTCCGCCGGTCCCGGTGTCGATGAGTACGAGTTTTTTGCCGGTGTTGACGATCAGCGTCGTGAACGGGGTCGCGAGTTTGTCGTGCGGCATGAACGCCGCATCCAGCGCATGCTCCACTTCCGCGAAAGGCGCGTTACGGATGAACTCCTTGGTGATCGGCCGATACCAGATGCCGTCATAGAGGGCGGTCAGTTCGAACTCGCCGATCCGATAGCGATAGATGCCGGGTGTCGATCTGCCGGCGAGCGGCGCTGCGGCCGATGCGGGATACGCGCCCGTAGTAAGTGCCACCGCAGCGGTGCCGGCGACCAGTTCGCGTCTTGTCACGATCGGCATGAGAGTGACCTCCGCCTCGAGCCGCTATCGCTCCTGCGCCGCCAAACGATGACGCCCGCCGCTGCGTCCGTTTACAGTGTCTCGGCGAAGAAATCGCGCATCAGCACGTAGGATTTGCGGCAGAGCTTTTCGTCGTATTGCGTTGCCGGCCCCTTGGCGGTCGGATCGCAGAACGAATGCATGGCGGGCGGTCCGAACATCACGATCTGCCAATCGACCTCGGCCTTGGACAGCTCGTCCTCGAGCGCGTCCATCATCGGCTTGGGCGTCACCGGATCGGCGCGGCCATGAATCGCGAGCACGCGGCCCTTGATGTTGCACGGGGTACCGGCGACGACCGGATTGGGGTTGGTGACGTGGAACACCACCACGGCCTTGAACTCGGCGCCGCCGCGCGCCTGCTCGAGCGCATAGCCGCCGCCCGCGCAATAGCCGATCGCCGCCGTCTTGCCGGCATCGATGATGCCGAGCTTCTGCGCTTCGGACATCAGCGCGTCATAAGCCGCGCCGCCGCAGGACAACGTGAACGGCAGATCCTTGTGCACGGCGAGCATACCGGCGCGCAATTCGTCGACGGTCTTTGGCCTGGCGCCATAGCCGGCACCGAACATATCGGCCATCAGCACCACATAATCCTTGCCGGCCACGGTGCGCGCCTGACCGATGGTGTCGGTGCAGACGCCCTTCCAGTCCGGCTGCATGAAAATCGCCGGACGCTTCGCGGTGACGCTGTCGTCATAGACGATCTTGCCCTCAAACTGCCTGCCGCCGAACTGGTACGGCACATTCTTCTCGGCCATCGTGCTCTCTCCCTGTTCCTGGGCCGGCGATATTAGCGGAAATCGCGGCTGCGCAAGTATGAACGCCGGAGGGCGTCGATCTATTCCAGGCTGGATCGAAGTGGCGACTCCGCAACGGCGACCTTGAGACCCACCACTAACGAGAGCCCTTTGAAGGCGAGGACTGGCTAGCGCCATCGGAATTGGATTGCGTCCCGCCGCCGCTGGAAGAAGGGGCCTGCTGAATGCCACTACTTGATGAATTACATCATCCTAAATGAAGTGGGCATGGACCTGGACCTGTCGCACAACAGATTGAGCTGTGCGTTGAGGCCGTCAAGTCGCTGGCCCTGGAATTATGAAAAGCCAGAAGGCCGACGCAGCGTCCGGCCACGCCCGGCGCGGCGCCTAGAAGAGGACCACCATGGCCGCACATATCCCAAGTGCTCAGAAAGGTGGACAGCACGAACAGTGCGCGCCAGTCGATCGTCAGTCCGGGTCTTGGCCGCGCAACGAGGCGAAGGCAAGCCGAACTGAGAAAATCCCGCAGAGCCGATCTACTTTTCAGCTCGCCTCGCTGCATTCGCAAAGTAACGGGCCGCCTTGTACTCAAGCATTTCAACTTGGTGACTAACTTCCCGCCCAACGGCTGTGCGGTATTGACCGCCGAACGCCGATGCATCGATCGCCAAAGCGATCATCATTAAGAACAGCAATAGAAGGCCGGTCTGAGGCGACAACCAACACAGCAAAGAGGTCGTTCCAAGTGGGAGCGACCTTGATGGCGGAAATCTTTGACTTTTTGACCTTGAAGACATTGTTTTCCCCTGCCGATAGCGATGGCCTCCTCGGTTTATGATTGAGCGGCGGGCGGCAGATGAAAGCCACCGCCTTTGTGATTTAACCTTAAGAGCGCTGCTTCCGCCGTTTGTAACCATCTCCGCGTCTTAACGATGCCGCGGCCTTTCGGGCTTGGTAGGTTTGCGTCGTGGTGAGGACGGCTACGCAACGGCGAATTTTTTCCCGTTGCGACGATACTTGGGCTTTTTGATCATGGGGCGTCGCCCACAACGGAGCGCAGCGCAATGCCTATGGGTACGGTGAAATGGTTTAACGCCAGGAAGGGGCTTGGCTTCATCCGGCCGCAGCACGCGCTGAGCGTCGCCACGCCCGATGTTTTCGTGCACATTGCCGCTGTTGAACGCGCAGGTTTGACGACCCTCGCTGAGGGACAACTGGTTGGGTACGAAATCATCGAAAATGGCGGTAGGCTTTCAGCGGATCTGAAAGTGCTGAAGAAAGCGACGGACGAGGCTCCAAGATCAAACATAACGCTCCAATCCCTCGGCAGCTCGGGAAGATATGGCCGCTCGCCTACGTCGAAGCTTTGGCAAATGCTCGACATGGTGAAGCTTGAGGATTGGGAATTGGCGAGAAGCTTGATGACGGAAGAGCTTGCTGAAGCTGGACAAGTAAGCTCGGCGTCAAATCCGCCGCCTCAATAAATCTTGGCCGTCGGCGGCTCACCGGCAGCTGTTGGTCTTATCGATTCCAGGCTCCGACGGCGTGTATCGCTGTCAATATCGCCAAGCTGCCGGAGCTATTGCGCAAGCGGAGCTGAGGCGAGCGGCGCGACCGGTCTGAGACGGGGGTAAGGGGGATGGGTCGTCCTGGCAAGCCGCGCCGCTCTGTCGACGACGCTATCATCGTATCTACCGCCGGTAGACGCTTGAAGGGAATTGCTACCGTACAGTTAATCCACACGGGGCGAGGTGCTGGAGAAAGCTGGCAATCAACAAATGCACACGAAAATATCGGGGACAGTCACAATCCCCGGCAGCGATGCCGGAAGCTTTCTAGGCGGTGCGGCACGCGACGCACTCGATCAGCAGCGCCATCCTGATCGCCCGGTCGCGATACGGCTTGGGCAGGCGCTGCGTCACGAACGCACGCACGTCGGCGAACGACGAGCGTTTGCAGCAATGGCCGGGACCCGCTTGCGCGGCTTACCGCCTTACTTGGCATTTGACTGCAAACGACCTCTCGCCGGGCCTAAGTTGTATGTAGCTTCTAATCTGCGGCGCGTTGGCTTCGCATTCTGCCCGGCTGTTAAAGGTCGGTGTTTGATCAGGACGGACCACGTTCACGTGGCCGTTTTGCAGGTAAAAATACAACACCACCACCCAAGTCACTTCGCTTCCTCCCATTCGGTTTCTCAAAAACTGATCTACCCGATTCTGACCAGCGGGTCACGCCGCGCCTGCCGGGCTAATTCCGCAGGTTGACCGAATGGGTGATGATCGAAATCACGTGATCGACCGTGCTGTCGGCAATAACCGATGCGTCAGGCAGCGGAGTGGCCCGAACCTGCGGATATCGCGTGTAGTGAGTGAGATGAAGCCCGTTCAATAGATCGATGTTGTCCTTCACGCCTGGCTCGTCTCGAAGCCCGTAGTGCACCGCTACGAGATACCACCCAATTAGATCGTGTTGTCTCGGCTCTTTGCTCGGTGCCGGCATGCCATTCTCGACTGCGTTCTGAACAAACGCCTTTAGGCAGAGTTCGATGCAGTGGGTGAGAAGCGCATACTTAGGCCAATTTTGTTCAGCGTTCGAATAATCGGGAAGTTCCACGGCGGAATTTCTAAACATCCGCGCGCGGTGCAAGTATTGCTGCGGCATGTTTCCAGCCGGCCGCGGCGAGAACATTGGGGGCGCCGTGGTCATTTTGGCCGCTCCTAAGTCCGCCTTCCCATCGGTTTCCCAATGCGAATTTCTGGGAAGATTCAGGCCAGCGGAAATTCAAGAAGTCCCTGATGTTATTGGTGCCGGGTGAGAGGATTGAACTCCCGACCAACGGTTTACAAAACCGCTGCTCTACCGCTGAGCTAACCCGGCAAATCAAGGGGTGACGACAAAACCATAATAGTATTGCCGTCCTATTACCACCAAGGCCGGTGGTCGGCCTAGCCCTTCTTATTCACCAAAAATAGCGTAGCGGTGTGGCTGCAGCGCGATTTTTGCGCGCGAGGCGCGCATCTGCGATCACGTCAGATGACGCCGGTGCGGCGAGGTGCGATTTGCGTTTTTGG
>JBAUYV010000528.1:0-2415 GCA_049584975.1 Xanthobacteraceae bacterium
GCTCTGGGCCGATATCAAAATCTCTTCGACGTAGTGACATGACGTCCATTTTGATACTCATCCGCTGCCGGCAACCCTTAATAAAACTGACACAATGTCTTAAGCAAGAGCTAGGGCAAGAGCGTGCCGCAATCGCCTGCATTTTCGCCTTAAGTGTTTAACTTCAGCCAGAAAACGCCAGTTTATCGGGTAGCCGCGATCTGCCCGAATGGAATTCCCTTCGGCAGTCGCCTTTCCACCCCGGCAGTGCAACCCGCGGATGAGGAAATCCGAGTCTCTGAAGCGGCGGAAAGGCAACATTTCGGTGGCGTGGGCGCGTCCACTGCATTTTCGGATGAGTTTGAATCTTGACGCAGCGCGCTCGATGCGGATTATGGCAGCCAGACGACAGCCCCCTGGCTTCATTCGAGCCCGTACGGACCCTGCGTGTAACGCCATGAAATGGCTGCCGAAAATTGAAGGATTCCGGACAAAGCTGGAATCGGCGATCACCGGTGATGTGCCCACAAGGTTCGAAGCATTGGCCGCTCTGGCCGGGCACCGGCTCGATTTCCTCGAGACCATCCAGGTTGATCGGGCGCTGGGACAGATCGCCTCCATCCCGACCGACGGATTCACCTCCCTGCGCGTCGCCCTGATTGGGTCGGCGACACTCAATCAGCTGGTTCCCGGTATCCGTGTATCGGGTTTGCGGCACCGACTTCTGCTCGAAGTGCAGGCCGGAAACTATGGCCAGTACCGTCGGGAAGTCCTCGACCCCACCTCGTCCTTGCATCAATTCGCGCCTCACGTGGTTGTGCTCGCCGTCACCGTAAATGACGCGCTTGGGAACGTGCCGGTGACGGCATCGCAGACCGAGGTCGAAGCTGCACTCGCGCGGGCCCTTGCTGATTTGCGCAATCTTTGGCGTAAGGTCCGGGCGTCCACCAAGGCGACCGTCATCGCGCAGACGTTTCTCGACCAGAGCCTGCCGATCTTTGGCAGCTTCGACCGACAGGTGGCAGCTGCGCCTTCGCGCCTGGCATCCCGCTTGAATGACCTCGTGGCCGATGCCACCAAGCAGGATGGCGTTTCGCTGCTTGATATTGCGGCACACGCACAACGCGACGGCATTGAGGCCTGGTTCGACGTTCGGCGCTGGCTGCAAGCCAAGCAGGAGATCAAGCCGGAAGCGGCCGGCCTTTATGGCGAACTTTTGGCTCGGGTCATCTCGGCGCAGCGGGGTTCGGCACGGAAATGTCTGGTCCTTGATCTCGACAATACACTGTGGGGCGGTGTCATCGGGGATGACGGGCTGGAAGGCATCGTGCTCGGTGAGGGGAACGTGCGAGGAGAGGCCCACCTCGCCCTGCAGCGCTATGCCCAGCAACTCAAGCAGCGAGGCGTCATTCTGGCGGTCTGCAGTAAGAACGACCCCGCCACAGCCGAAGCGGCGTTCCGCGATCACCCCGAAATGCTGCTCAAGCGCTCGGACATCGCGGCCTTTGTGGCGAATTGGGACGATAAGGCCGCGAACTTGAGAAAGATCGCGACGCAACTCAACATTGGCCTCGATAGCCTGATCTTTGTCGACGACAATCCGGTCGAGCGCGCCTTCATCCGCCAGGCCTTGCCGATGGTGGCTGTTCCCGAGATGCCGGAGGATACGGCCGACTATGCCCAGACGCTGGCGCAGGCCGGATATTTCGAGGCCGTCAGCTTCACGCGTGAGGATCAAGAACGCGCCGAGCTCTATGCGAAGGATGGGCAGCGCAGTGCATACTTGAGCCAATCCAACAGCATCGATGATTTTTTACGTGGGCTGGAGATGCGCGTTGTCCACGGCCCATTTGCCCGCAGTGACCTCACGCGCGTTACGCAGCTCATCAACAAGACCAATCAGTTCAACACCACCACCCGGCGCTACTCCGCCGAGGAGGTTGCCGCCATGGCGTCCGCATCAGACTACATCACGTTGCAGTTCCGATTGCGCGACCGCTATGGTGACAACGGCCTCATCAGCACCATCATCCTCGGGCCGAACGGCGGCGAGCCGGCAACCTTCGAAGTCGAGAGCTGGGTCATGAGCTGCCGCGTTTTCGGCCGCGAATTGGAATTCGAGGCTATGAATATCGCCGTCGAGGCAGCGCGGCGGCGAAACGCCCGGACCTTGGTTGCCAGCTATGTGCCGACCCCAAAAAATGCGGTCATCAGAGACCTATACGAAAATCTGGGATTTAGCCCAATCGATACCGCAGATGAACGCCAAAAGCGGTGGCAACTCGATCTTGCTCAATATTCCCCCCGTCAGACTCATATCTCGAGAATAGACGCGTAATGAATTCAGGGGAAATTCTAGACGAGTTGACCACCATCTTGCGCGACGTCATCGGCGATGATTCGATCGTCCTCAAGATGAACACAATCCGCGAAGAG
>JBAUYV010000529.1:0-5403 GCA_049584975.1 Xanthobacteraceae bacterium
TTGATGGCTGGCAGACGCTTGCAACAAAGCTCATCGATCAGCCAATTGACCTTGCGGCCTGAAACGATACCTTCATGTTACTGGAGATCGCGCCACACCAAATTCCAACCGCTTTCCAGACGCCAGCTCGGTCCCACCTCGGCACGTACTGCAGATGACAGATCAGCAACCTCCGGTCCGAAAATATTGTGGGTCACGCGCATATCTGGACACAGAACGTCTCGAGCGGCCGGCTCCGGCTTGCAAACTGCAAACACTCGGCAAGCCCCAAGCGCCACATAATGTCGGGCGATGTCATCCAATCCGACACCTGTGAACTCTTTATATAATTGCGCCGAAATCCAAACCAAGAGAGCGACGACTATCGACAAGAGCTTCGCAAGACGCGGTGCGTCTTTCTTAAGAAAGAAGTTTAGACCCAAAAGGGCAAAAACGGCACTAGCCGCTGAAATAATAATAATAATGGTCCATTCGTGTTCAAAGAGATTCAAAGCGAGGCCCTTCACCGTGCAGAGCCGCGAGTTTTCCAATAAGAGTATCGCACATCCAATGCAGGGGAAGTCAACGAGAGTTGAGCTGCAAAGCTCCGCAGGCTCCTAGTCGGTTCGGCGACTTACCGGCCGAATGGTCTCAGCAGCATGAGATGCTCGGCCTTCTTCAGGAATAAAGCTGGATCGAACAAGTCGTTGGTCAGCGCAGTCTCCGTGCTCCAGGAAACGGCATTTTGTAGCCAGAGAATAAAGACCCCGAAGTGGCCTGTGAAATTTAATCGAGTCCTCGCAGAGACCGGCCGCCCGTAAGATAGCCCGCCAATTGGCGGCTTTTCGCCAGCACCCCGGAAATCTCCGCTAAAGGCTAAGTATTGGTCGGAGTGGCAGGATTTGAACCTGCGACCCCCTCGTCCCGAACGAGGTGCTCTACCAGGCTGAGCCACACTCCGACGTATGGCGGGGCTTATACATTCGACCTCGGGGGGCCGCAAGCGCTCCGCCATTTGCTCTTTCGCAACAATATGGAGGCACACAAGACCGAATGACAGCTCCGCTGGTCACGCGCGTCTTGAAGGCCGACGGTGCCGCTATCGCCGACGCGGTGCGCTCCCTGGCGGCCGGCGGGCTCGCCGCTTTTCCCACCGAAACGGTTTACGGCCTCGGCGCCGATGCGACCAATTGCCAGGCGGTGGCGCGCCTATACGAGGCCAAGGGGCGGCCGGCATTCAATCCGCTCATCGCGCACGTGATCGATCTTTTGGCGGCGCGGGCGCTGGCGCACTTCAGCGCCGATGCGGAGCGGCTCGCCGAGGCGTTCTGGCCCGGCCCGCTGACGCTCGTGCTTCCCAAGGCGGCCGCGTGCCCGGTCGCCGACCTTGCCACCGCCGGCCTCGACAGCGTCGCGGTGCGCGTGCCCAGCCACGTCGTGGCGCGGGCCATCCTCGCTGCTTTCGGCAAGCCGGTCGTCGCGCCTTCGGCCAACCGCTCCGGCCACGTCTCGCCGACAACCGCAGCGCATGTACTGGCCGATTTGGGCGGCCGCATCGAACTCATCGTCGATGGCGGCGCTACACCGGTCGGCGTCGAGTCCACCATCATCGCCTGCCCCGATGAACCGGTCATGCTGCGTCCCGGCGGCCTGCCGCGCGAAGCGATCGAGCGCGCGCTCAAGAAGCCGCTGGCGCAGCTATCAGCCGCGGCGATGGCCAGCGACGCGCCACTCGCGCCCGGCATGCTGACTTCGCATTATGCCCCACGCACGCCGCTGCGGCTCGACACCGGCGCCGTCGCCGTGGGTGAATGTTTGCTCGCGTTCGGGCCGAATCTCGTGCCCGGTTCCGAGCGCGCGATGCGCGTGCTCAATCTCTCGCAGCGCGGCGATCTCATCGAGGCGGCGGCCGCCCTGTTCTCCCACTTGCGCGTCCTCGATGACGAGGGCGCCAATACGATCGCGGTGATGCCGGTTCCGCGCGAAGGCCTCGGCGAGGCTATCAACGACCGGCTGGCGCGGGCGGCGGCGCCGCGCTGACCCACGCTTGCGCAGGCGTTGGCCGACTGTCATCTATTTGACGACCAACCCCGACGGAAACGCCATGCTCGACAAGCCGGACGCCGCGGACGCCAAAGTTTCCCCTGCCCTACTCGCCCGCTTCGCCGCGATTGTCGGCGAGAAATACGCGATCACCGATGCGCAGGCGCAGGAGCCGTATCTGGTGGAGATGCGCAACTTGTTCCACGGCCATACGCCCGTGGTATTGCGGCCATCGTCCGTCGATGAGGTGTCGCAGATTCTCAAGCTGGCCAACGACACCGGCACTCCGATCGTGCCGCAGGGCGGCAATACCGGGCTCGTCGGCGGTCAGATCCCGTTGCACAACGAGATCGTGCTCTCGCTCAACCGGCTCGACCGGATTCGCGAAATCGACCCGACGTCGAATACGCTGACCTGCGAGGCCGGCGTTACCCTGCAGCGCGCGCGCGAAGCCGCGGCGGCGGCCGACCGGCTTTATCCGCAAGTGCTGCCTTCGGACGGCACCTGCACCATCGGCGGCAATCTCTCCACCAACGCCGGCGGCACGGCGGCGATCACGCACGGCGTCGCTCGCTCGCACGTCCTCGGCGTCGAAGTCGTGCTGGCCGACGGCCGCGTGCTCAACAATCTCAACAAGCTGAAAAAGGACAACACCGGCTACGATCTGAAAAACCTGTTCATCGGTTCTGAAGGCACGCTCGGCATCATCACGGCGGCGGTGCTCCGCCTGGTCCCGCGCCCGCGCTCTATCGCGACCGCCCTCGCCGGCGTGCCGTCGGTGGAAGCCGCCCTCGAACTTTTAGGTCTCGCCACGGAGCAAACGGGCGGCGGCGTCACCAGCTTCGAAATCATGGCGCGGGAAGGCATCGAGTTCGTGCTGCAATATGGCGCCGGGACCCGCGATCCGCTTGCGTCAAAGCATCCCTGGTACGTACTCATGGAAATGTCGTCGCAGCAGCGCGAAGGCCTGCGTAACGTCATGGAAGAGGTGCTGGCCCGCGGCGCGGAGCGCGGCCTCGTGACCGACGCCACCATCGCCGACAGCCTCGAGCAGGGCAAAGCATTCTGGCGCATCCGCGATCTGTTCAGTGAAGTGCAGCGCCACGCCGGCGGTTCGATCAAGGAGGACATCTCCGTTCCAGTCGCCGCCGTTCCGGCCTTTATCAGAGAGGCCAACGCGGCCGTCGCGGCGCTCATTCCCGGCGCCCGCCCGGTGCCGTTCGGCCATCTCGGCGACGGCAATATCCATTACAACGTCTCGCAGCCCATCGGCGCCGACAAGGCTGAATTTCTCAAACGTTGGGGCGACGTGAACGCCGTCGTCTTCGCGGTGGTGAAGAAATATGGCGGCTCGATCTCGGCCGAGCACGGCATCGGGCTGCTCAAGCGCGATCTCCTACCGTCGGTGAAAGACCCGGTGGCGATCGATTTGATGCGCAACTTGAAGCACATGCTCGATCCCAAGGGGATATTGAATCCGGGCAAAGTGATCTAGCATGGCGCACATGCGCATGTTACATGCATAAGTCACATGCGCGCGTGCGCTGGCACTAAAAATCTGCCGCCGCCAAACAATCAGGATCAAATCGGCCGCGCGAATGGCGAATATTGCAACAAATTGCTGCGCTTTTCGGCGCTCTATTTTTGGCGTCATTTCTGCGTAGCATTTCATCTGCCTGCCTAAAATCCGTAACACAACACATTTTTGTGTGCTGCAAGACTCTAGTCATCATTTCGTCCTATTACCTCGCGTATCACTCAGCCGCGTGCGATTGAGCGATTCCAATATTCCTCGCTCCGCCGCGAAACGACCTAAAGCAGAAAACGGGTCGCGCCAAAAAGACAACTGGGGAAGGACCGCCCTGGAGATCTTTTTGGAGAGAAAGACCATGTCTCAATATCTGGACAGCGATTCTGTCGCCGCCCTTGCAGAAAGCCGATCCTTTTCCTGGCGCACCTTCTTTCAACGCGCCATTGACACGGCGCGGAAATGGCGCAGACGGCAGCGAGAACGCGACGAACTCCTTAACTACCTCGCCATGGATCATCGCGCGGGCACCGACCTCGGCTTGGACCGCACCTGCGCGCGCGAATGGGCGGAACGGCCGTTCTGGCGAGCCTAAAATAATGTTGGCTCGTCGCTGCGCTTGTTCGGCACTTTGGGTTTCGCGGCCGTGCGCGGCACGTTCGCCGCGGGCGGTGCCGGCTGAGCAACAGTGCCCGGCGGGAGCGGCTCGATCAGGCGCGCGTCGTCGTTTGCCACCCGATTCACGGCGTGCGAAACTTCGTACGCTTCCAACAAGTCGTCGCGCGCCGGCACCAGCAGCGCGGCGGCCGTTTGCGCGTCGACGTTGGCGGTGTCGAGCCATAGATCGAAGGCTTCCGGCGGCAGGATCACCGGCATGCGATCATGCAGGGCGGCCAGCGTCCGATTGGCGTTGGTGGTGACGATGGCGGCGGTATCCAATTCCTCGCCGTTAGGACCGGTCCAGGTTTCCCACAGGCCCGCGAAAGCGAACGGCCCGGATTTCTTCAACCGCACCAAATAAGGCTGCTTGCGGCCGCCGATCTCCTTCCACTCGTAAAAGCCGTCGGCGGGAATGAGGCAGCGGCGCCGGCGCATGGCGTTGCGAAAAGCCGGCTTGCTGATGACCGAGTCGCTGCGCGCATTGATGATCAGCGAAAACGCTTTTGGATCCTTTACCCATGCGGGGATCAGGCCCCAGCGCATCAGCACGAATTGCCGTTTGCCCTCGGCGAGGCGCACGATCGGGATCGGCTGCGTCGGGGCCACGTTGTAGCGCGGCGGAAAATTCGGCTGCTCGGGATAGCCGAACAAAGCCCTGATCGCCGCCGGTGACGACGTGATGACATAGCGTCCGCACATGGATAAGTGAGATAATCCTCGCTGGGAAAGTATCCAGGATATCCTCAGCCTTACCGAAATGCAGCGGCCATCCATGAACGACGCCGAAAGGTCGCGGACTTATCCAACACGGCCTTATCTAGCTGTGAGCGCGGCCATATTCCGCGACGGCAAGGTATTGATCGTACGCCGGGCGCGGCCGCCCGCGCAGGGCGTGTACACGCTGCCGGGCGGCGGCGTCGAACTTGGCGAAACGCTGGAAGAGGCCGTCATCCGCGAGGTCCGCGAGGAAACCGCGCTCGAGGTCGCGCCGGTGGCGCTTGCCGGCTACCGTCAGGCCATCGCGCGCGACGATGCCGGCCGCATCGAGCGGCACTTCGTCATTTTGCCGTTTGCAGCGCGCTGGATCGCCGGCGAAATATCACTCAACGAGGAATTGGCCGAAGCGCATTGGCTGCCCCCCGGTGACCTGGGCGGGTTCCTGGGGGGGTTGACGACCACCGAAGGCTTGGCGC
>JBAUYV010000530.1:0-39846 GCA_049584975.1 Xanthobacteraceae bacterium
ACCGCCACGTGAGCGTGGGACGCATCATCCGCTATCCCGCGGTAACCCAGCCGCCGCTCCCCGGACAGTTGCGGGCAGGTGGGCATACGGACTACGGCTGCATCACATTCGTGCGCGGCGACGACACGCCGGGCGGCTTGCAGGTCAAGCCCCGTCACGGCGATTGGATCGACGTCCACATCCCGCCACATGCTTTTGTCTGCAACATCGGCGACATGATGATGCGCTGGTCGAACGACCGCTGGGTGTCGACCTTCCACCGCGTCGCCGTGCCGCCGCCGGATGCGGCGCCCAGCGATCGCATTTCGCTGGTGTTTTTCACCAACCCGAATCCCGACACGCTCGTTCGCTGCTTTGAAAGCTGCGTGGGATCGGGCGAGAAATATCCGCCGATCACGTCGGGGGAATACTACCTCGGCAAACTGATGAAGGCCGGCCACAGCCGCCTCGACGCCACCGCCGAGGACGCCTTGGCGCGGGACAAGGTGCGCGAAGCGCAGACAACGCATTGATCGCGGCCTTCATCACGCGGAAGAGTTATGGCGTTCGCACCTCTCACGACCACCAGCGTGGGCAGCTTTCCGCGGCCGACTTGGCTTGCGCACACGCAGCGCAATCAGCTCACCTATCGCCTCGAAGGCGACGCGCTCAAGGAGGCCATGGACGACGCCATGGCGCTTGTCATTCAGGAGCAGGAGGATCTCGGCCTCGATATTCTGACTGACGGCGAAATGCGGCGGACGACCTTCGTCTTCCACGTCGCCGGACAATGGCAAGGCGTTGACACCAAGAACGTTGTCAACAAAAAGATCTACCGCAACCGCGAGGCCAATCGCCTGGTGCCGCGCATAACCGGCAAGATCGCGCGGCACGTGCCGGCCGCCGTCGAGGATTTGCGCGCCGCCAAATCGCACACCAGCCGCCCTATCAAAATGGCGGTGCCGGGACCAATGACGGTGATCGACAGTTCGTCGAACGAATTCTACCAGGACGAAGAAGAGTTCGCCTTCGATGTCGCCGCGGCACTCAACGGCGAGCTGCGCGACTTGCAAGCGGCTGGATGCGCGGTGCTGCAGATCGACGAGCCCGCCATGACGCGCTACCACGACAAGGTCCGCGCCCATGGCGCCAAGGCGCTCGATCGCTGCCTCGAGGGCATCAATGTGCCGACCATCGTGCATCTGTGTTACGGCTATCCGGGCGGCGGCGCTTTGCAGCACCAGTACCAGTATGAAGGCGTCTTGCCGCTCCTCATGCAGACGCGCATCAGCGGCTTCCACGTCGAGTTCGGCCGCAGCTCCTTCGATCCGCAGGTGCTGAAAATCTGCGGCGACCGCATCGTCATGTTCGGCTGCGTCGATCCCGGCGACTCGCCGGTGCCCACGGTCGCGGAGGTAGAGCGCCGTATCGGCCAAGCACTCAGTCACCTCGATCCCAGGCAGGTGTGGCTGGCGCCCGATTGCGGCCTGATGACCATCAGCCGCACGCTGGCGCAGGAGAAGCTGCGGGTCATGGTCGAGGCGGCCAAGCGCTTGCGGGCTAAGCTTTAAACGAAGTGACGCGGGATTAGGCTTCGCTAATCCGCCCGGCGCTGGTACCATTGGGATATGAATCAAGCCGTGCGCCCGCACAAAATTGCAGCGTCGGCCTGCCCGCACGACTGCCCATCGACCTGCGCGCTCGAGATCGAGGTCTTTGATGCGCACACAATCGGCCGTGTGCGCGGCGCCGAGGACAATGCCTACACGGCGGGCGTAATCTGCGCCAAGGTCGCGCGCTACGCCGAGCGCCTGCATCACCCCGATCGCTTGTTGCATCCGCTGCGGCGCAAAGGCGCGAAAGGCAGCGGCGAGTTCGTGCCAGTCTCGTGGGACGACGCGCTCGATCTTGTCGCCGAGCAGTTTGTGCGCGCCGAGCAAGCGCACGGCTCCGAAGCGGTGTGGCCCTATTATTACGCCGGCACCATGGGCCACCTCATGCGCGACGGCATCAACCGCCTGCGCCACGCCAAAAAGTATTCGGGCTTTTTCTCCACGATCTGCGTCAACCCGGCGTGGTCCGGCTTCATCGCCGGCACCGGAAAACTCGCCGGCGCCGATCCGCGCGAAATGGCGAAATCCGATCTGGTGGTGATCTGGGGCACCAATGCGGTGAACACCCAGGTCAACGTGATGACGCACGCCACGCGCGCGCGCAAGGAACGCGGTGCCAAGATCGTCGTCATCGACGTTTACATGAACAGCACCATGCAGCAGGCCGACCTGCCGGTGCTGATCCGGCCGGGCACCGACGGCGCGCTCGCTTGCGCGGTGATGCATTGCCTGTTCCGCGACAACAAAGCGGACTGGGACTATCTCGATCGCTACACCGACGCGCCGCGCGAACTCGCCGAGCACATGCGCACGCGCGATCCGCAATGGGCCTCGCGCATAACCGGAGCACCCGTCGAGACGATCGAGGAGTTTGCCAGGCTTGCCGGCGACAACAAGCGGGCCTACTTCCGCCTCGGCTACGGCTTCTCCCGCTCGCGCAACGGCGCCTTCAACATGCATGCCGCAAGCTGCATCGCGGCGGTCACCGGCGCCTGGCGCCACGAAGGCGGCGGCGCGTTCCACAACAACGGCGATGTCTTTCGCCTCGACAAGTCGTTGATCGAGGGCAGCGACGCACGCGATCCCGCGATCCGCATGCTCGATCAGTCGCGTATCGGCGCGATCCTGACCGGCAATGCCGAGGCGCTGCAGGGCGGCGGTCCAGTCACGGCGCTGCTCATTCAGAACACGAATCCGGTGTCGGTGGCGCCCGATCAGGAAGTCGTCAAGCGCGGCTTTGCCCGCGACGATCTGTTCGTCTGCGTGCACGAGCAGTTCATGACCGACACCGCCAAGGTCGCCGACGTGATCCTGCCCGCCACCATGTTCGTCGAACACGACGACTTCTACACGGCCGGCGGCAGCCAATACATTTTGCTCGGACCGAAGATCGTCGAGCCGCCGGGCGAATGCCGCTCGAACCATGAGTTGATCTGTGGACTGGCGCGCAGATTAGGCGCCGAGCATCCGGGCTTCGCCATGACGCCGCGCGAGATCGTCGATGTCACGCTGCAAAAATCCGGCTGGGGCACTCTCGCCGGCCTGGAGGCAAACCGCTGGATCGACTGCCAGCCGGATTTTGCCACCTCGCATTATCTGAACGGCTTTGCCTATCCGGACGGCAAGTTCCGCTTCAAGCCGGACTGGCCCAACGTGCCGTTTGGGCGTTGGCACCGGACCGCCGGCCCTGACGCCATCCCGCACTTGCCCGACCATTGGGAAGTGATCGAAGAAGCGGACACCGAGCATCCATTCCGCCTCGCCACTTCGCCGGCGCGCGGCTTCCTTAACTCGACGTTTACCGAAACGCCGACTTCGCTGACCCGGGAGCGCCGCCCCGAAGTCATGATCCATCCGGCGGACGCTACCCCGCTCGGCATCGCCGACGGCGACCCGGTCACCCTCGGTAATCGCCGAGGCAAGGTGCAGATCCACGCCAAGCTGTTCGACGGCGTGCGACGCGGCGTGCTCATCGCCGAATCCATTTGGCCCAATTCCGCTTACACCGACGGCCGCGGCATCAACACGCTCACCGGCGCCGACTCGGTCGCGCCCTTTGGCGGCGCCGCGTTTCACGACAATAAAGTCTGGCTGCGCAAGCGCACGGCGTGACGATTCTATGACCGATTGTTCGCTTCGGTTGAACAGACCCTTCGTCAGCGAACGCATACCAAGATCGGGCTAAGACCACACCTGTCTGGGAGCGCCGGAGCAATGCGCTCCGTTCCGCTGAAGTCGTTAAAAGAGGGCGATCAGCCGATTGCCTTCACAGCCAACACAGAAGGTGTGTCATGAAAAAGAAGCTCATCGCGGCATTGATCGCGTCAGGATGTCTGTTTGGTCTTCAGGCGTCGGCATCCGCACAGTCCTTCGCGTTTTCCGGAGCCGAAACCCAGGCGCTGAGTGCGTACTTCAACCACACGCCGGCGTACTGGGACTACGCCCCCAACGTGGTCAATAACGCGCCTGCGCAGGTCGTTCATGACCGCGCTCATCGTTAATTGACGCGCGTTACCGCGGCCTTTCCGCCAAACGTGCGAACGGACAAAAGAAAACAGGGCGGCCAATCCGCCCTGTTTCCTTCTTGGCTCATTTCAAGATACCGCGCGAAGCGCGAGCGGCGGCCGCACCTCATCGCCGGCGAGGGCCCCGTTGAGCTTGAGCTGGTGCGATCGTTCAAATCGCACGGCGATGAAATCGATGAACGTCCTGGCCTTGGCCGAGACGTAGCGGCTATGAGGATAGACGGCGTTTACCGGGATCTGCTGCGTCTCGTAATCAGGGAGCAGCCGCACCAGGCGCCCCGCTCTTAGATCGCTCTCAGCGATGAATTGCGGCACCAGAACCACACCGGCGTCCTTGAGCGTGAGGTTGAGCAGCACGTCTCCGTTGTTCGCCAGGAAGCGCCCGGAGATGCGTACGGCCTCTTCACCGCCATTCTTATCGACGAAGCGCCATACGTTCTGTCTCGTGGCGTGGGTATAGACGAGGCAATTGTGTCCCGAGAGGTCGCGCGGCGTCTGCGGGATACCCCTGGCTTCGAGGTAAGCCGGTGACGCGCACAGCACACTGCCGACCGAACCCAATTTGCGGGCAATCAAGCTGGAATCGGCAAGATGGCCCATGCGAATCGCGAGATCGAGGCGCTGCTCGACGAGATCCACATAACGATCGTCGAGACTAAGCTCGACCGAGACGTCGGGGTAAGCCGCGAGATAATCGGCAATCGCGGGACCGAGAAAACGCGTACCGCACGACACCGACGTGGCGACCCGCAGCACGCCGCGCGGCGCCGTTTGCAGATCGCCGGCCGCGCGCTCCGCCTCTTCCATATCGGAAAGAATGCGGAGCGTGCGTTCGTAATAATCCTGCCCGACTTCCGTCACGCTGACGCGGCGCGTGGTGCGATTAAGGAGCCGTACACCAAGCCGCTGTTCGAGCGATTGAATATGGGTGCTCACCATAGCGGGTGACATGCCAAGCCGGCGCGCCGCGCCCGCAAAGCTGCTGGCGTCGACGACTTCGACAAACACCGCCATTGCGCTGAAACGATCCACGCTGCCTCAGATAGTGATCGAATGTGACACTTATTGAATGTGACACTATTCGGACGAATCCCCGATTTGGGCAGCTGTGCGAAGCGGCGCAAACCGCACTGGCATGTATTGGGGCCGGTCAGCGAAACCATGCCGCCAATATCATTGCAGCGTTGCTGGAATTGCATGAGCGGCCGTTTAGTTACGGAAAAACCTATCCCGCTTTGGAAAAGCGGCCGATTACGCTAATTTGATCGCCTCGCGCCTGCGCCGCCCCACCTCCACGAATGGATGATGTGATGCCCACCAGTTTCCGCCAAATCATCAATAAGACCATCAAAGACAAGCGGTTCCTCGTTGTTCCCGGCGCCCATGATGCGCTCAGCGCGCGGCTCATTCAGCAGATCGGTTTCGAGACCTATTTCATCGGCGGCTTTCCGGCCGTCGGCGCGCGCTACGGCGTACCCGATGTCGGGCTCAAGGGCTTTGGCGAAATCTCCGCCGCCGTCCGCGACATTATGTTGGCCTGCGACCTGCCCGTGTTCGTCGACGGCGACGACGGCTACGGCGATGTCAAAAATGTGGTGCACACGGTGCAGACCTACGAGCGCATGGGCGTCTCGGCCATCCTGATCGAAGACCAGCAGTGGCCCAAGCGCTGCGGTCACATGGTCGGCAAGAAGGTCGTGCCGACCGAGCTCGCGGTGGCAAAAATCAAGGCCGCGTGTTCAGAGCGGCTTAATCCGGAAACGTGGATTCTGGCGCGCACCGACGCGCGCGCTGTCTATGACCTCGACGAAGCCATGCGGCGGGCGGAACGCTTCATCCGCGCCGGCGCCGACGGCATTTTCATCGAGGCGCCGCGCTCGATCGACGAACTCAAGCGCATCGGCAAAGCCTTCGATGTGCCGCAGATCTGTAATCCGCTGATGGGCGGCCACACGCCGATTCTCTCCATGGACGAGCTTGGCGAACTCGGCTTTAACTGCGCCGTGCTCGGCCTCGACACGTTCATGCACGCTGCCAAAGCCATCGAGGCCGTGCTCCTCGACATGAAGTCCGGCAAATTCGCCCACCGCAACGACGGCATGGATTTCGAAGCGTACAAAAAGCTTGTGGGCTACGACAAATGGGAGTCGATCGACGAGCGCTTTGCGCCGCGGCAGTAACGCGCGGGATCGCGTGTGCCCCGGATGCGGTGCAGGGCCAAAAGAGCACTTAATTATTGCGCTTCGCCCTTCACGCGCGAGTGCTTGAGGAGGCCGCTGAAACGCACCGCTTCCGATCGCAGAAATCGCCTGAGCTCATCCGGGCTCATGTGGAAAATCTCGACACCCTGTTTGGCGAAGGCATCGCGGACTTCCGGCAAGGCCAAAACTTTTGCGATCTCCTCATCCAGGCGCGCGATAATCGGGGCCGGCGTGCCGCCAGTGCCCATGATGCAAATCCACCCCTCAAGCTGCATCTGGGGCAATCCAGCTTCCACGGAAGTCGGTATTTCGGGCGCGAGCGGCGAACGCTGCAAGGATGTCACGGCCAGCGCCTTTAGCGCCCCGCTTCGGACCTGCGGCAACAACGTCGACATGGCGCCAAACCCCAAGTCTACCCGGTTTGCGATCAGGTCCGGTATGGACTGGGCCATTCCGTCGTAGGGCACAAAGGTCAGATCAACGTTGCCGTATTGCGCCAGCATCTCCGCTCCAAGGTGATTGGGCGTGCCGATCACCGAAATCGCGATGCTGACAGACTTCGGCTTTTGCTTCGCGATTGCGATGACGTCGGTGATATTTTTGGCGGGGAAAGCCCGCGCCGCGACGAGCAGCATTTTCGCCGATAGCACCATCGATACCGGCGCGAGATCCCGCTCGTAGTCGAAGCCGGGATTTGGCAACAGCGTTGGATTGACGGCCTGATTCGAGCCGGTGACCAAAAGCGTGTGGCCGTCGGGCTCCGCCTTCGCCACCACAGCGGCCGCAATATTGCCGCCCGCGCCAGGCCGGTCTTCCACGACCACCGGCACGCCGATTGATGCAGAGAGATAATTTGACAGTACTCGCGGCACGAGGTCGATCATGCCGCCGGCCGAGGAACCCGCCTCAAATCTCAGCGGCTTGGTCCCCGGCCAGCTCTGAGCGCCAGCCGGCTGCACCGCGCTGATCAAGGCTCCAAACAGAACAGCGCCCGCCATCGTCACTTGTGCCACCCAAAACATTCGGTCGCCCTTCCGAGCTTTCAGGGAGGTGCCAACGTGCTCGATACCTCTTCTTCGGGGTCGGCTATCAACGAGACGCCCTGCCACGTGCCGCTCTCGACGAGTTCCCGGACCAAGGATTTCAGCGTCACGCCGACGGCTTCGATAGCGGGACTGCGCTGGGCCACCTCGGAGAAGCACAGCGCAACCGGCCGGACCAAGTTCGCGTCAGCAAAGCGCCGGTAATTGAGTGATATTTTTCGGTCGCCGTCATAAAGCGCAGACCATGGCTGGATCGTGTCGCCGATTCCGGATGCAACGGCGCGGCGGAGCGCAGTCAATGTGTCGATTTCGCCAATCGACGTGACGGTCAGCCCATGTTTGTTGAACATTTTCTGGGCGACGCGTTGGCTGCTGCTGCTGCGACCGGGCGCCAGTAGCGGACGACGCGCGGCATCGGCAAGGCAGATGGGCGAAGTATCCGGGTCCGCCGTCACATAGAAGAGCTCCTCCAGCAGCACCGGTTCGACCGCAAGGCCGTGCTCGTGTTGGCCCTCGAAGAGAACGGCAATGTCGAGACGGCCATTGACCAGTCTTTCGTGCAATAGCGAGCTGTTGCCTTCGGTGACATGCAGCAAGATCTGCGGATACCCATCTCGTACCCGCATAAACAGTTCGTAGCTTAAGATGGCCGCTAAAGTGACTGGAACTCCAATAGCCACCTCGCCCGAAGGAGCGTTAAGCGCGCCTAGCGGTGTCCCGGTTGGCGAATTCGAGATGCCGCAGGATTGCCTCGGCGTGTCGATAAAGCACGGTTCCCGCGTCGGTGAGGATGATGCCCTTCGGGCCGCGTGTGACCAGTTGCCGATCTAACTCGGACTCCAGGCTAGCGAGATGATGGCTAATCGCGGACTGCGCTACATGCAGTTGATTGGCGGCGCGCGAGAGGCTGCCGGCTCGGACGGTTCCAACGAAATAACGAAGCTGCCGGAGGTCCATGTCCCATTGTAGAAATGCGTCGTGTCGCCCACAAGCGAAGATACTTGCTCGAACGAGGATATGACAACAGTCGAACCGCCGCGGTATAACGTTTCTTGATAGGTGACGAATCAGGCGTTCAGTAGCGTGGGCTACGGAACAGACAAAGCGTTTGCAATTCTGGCCATCACAAGAAAGCCAGGGTTGAAAGGTCTTTACGCCAGCGCAGGCTCGCGCTTCGCCGACTCCGCTTTCACCGGGTCCTTGAGCCCGAGGACCCGCCGCGCGTTGTCGTAGAACAGCTTCTGCTTGTCGGCGGCAGAGAGCGGAATCTCGTCGATCAGCTTCAGGCACAGCGCCGGGTCCCAGCACGGATAGTCGGTGCCATACATGACGTGATCGATGCCGTAATAATCGATGGCGAACTCGATGCCGGCCGCGTGCGGAGACACCGTGTCGGTGTACATGCGCTTCATGTAGTCGGTCACCGGCCGCGGCAGCTTTGCAGCTTTGGAGTTCTTGTCCATGCGGCCGGCCTGGTAAGGCAGCGAACCGCCGGTGTGCGACATCACGATCTTCAGCTTCGGATGACGCTCCATCAGCCCGGAGAGAATAAGCCGCATGGCCGCGACACTGACCTCGATCACGCGGCCGAGGCTCAGATGCAGCGCGCCGTCATAGCCGTCGAGCATGTCCTGGAAGATCACATCGGTCGGATGCAGGAACAACGGCAGGCCGAGTTTTTCGCAATGGGCATAGAACGGCTCCAACCGCTCGGAGTCGATGCGCGCGTCTTCGCCCACGCTGCCGGGAAGATTGACGCCCATCAGGCCGAGGCGATTGACCGCGTCGTCGACCACTTCGATGGCCGTGCGCGTGTCCTGCAGCGGGACGGCGGCGCTCGCCCACAACCGGCCGGGATATTTCTTCTGCGCGGCCGCCATCTCTTCGTTCCACATCAGCGCGTAATCGCGGCCTTCGGAAAGGGGCACATCGGAGAAGAACACGGAGAAGGGGCCGATCGAGCAGACCACGTCGATGTCGTGGCCCATGCTCGCCATGTATTCAAACTGCTTATCGAGATCGAACCACTCGGCCCACGAATTCAAATGGCAGCCGCTGCTCTCCCGGCGGAAGTAGCTGTACCCGCCTTTCTGGTTAACCTCGGCTCTAGGAAACTCCACGCGCTTGCACAGCTTGTCGAAGATCGACCTGGGCCACCAATGAAAATGCGAGTCGATAATGTGCACGGGAGCCTCCTGCCGGACGTGCCGGCATGTCAGATGGCTTATGATTCAACCATTTTAGTAAAGGTGGCGTTGCCGGTCAACGCAACGCCCCGGAGGCCGCAACGCCGATCGGATCAGCGCATTACGTGCTCAGGCGGCGTTGAGCGCGCTCGGCTTGGCGCCCGTGGCGACGGCGAAAGCCGCGCGGGATTCCATGGCCTTCGCCCAGCGCGACAGTTCGGGCAACGCCGGCTTCTCGATGGGAAAAGCCAGGCAGCGCACGACGAGCGGCGCCAGCGCCATGTCGGCAAGGGTCAGCCGGTCGAGCGCGAACCACGACTTTCCGCCGAGGTGGCCATCCAGAATCTTCATCTGCGCCACCAGATCCGCGCTTTGCGCCGGGAAGTCGGGTGCGCGCTCCGCCTCCGGCTTCCTGGCGTCTTTGAACACCGCGACGTAGGGCGTGTTGAGGGCGCCAAGAGCCCAATCCATCCAGCGCTTGACGTAGGTGCGTTCGGCCGGCGTTGCGCCGGTGAGCTTGGGCGCGTGCAATGCCGCCAGGTAACACAGGATCGTGTGCGACTCCCAGATCACCACGTCGCCGTCAACGAGCGTCGGCACCTTCATGTTGGGATTGAGCTTACGATAGGCGTCCGTGTTGGTGTTGTTGAATTGGCGACCGTAATCCTCGCGCGTGTATTTCAGGTCGATCTCCTCGAGACAGAACAGGACCTTCTGCACGTTTCCCGAGGTTTGGCGGCCGAGAAGACGGATCATCGATTTCTCCCTGTCAAAAGTTTGCTTACTGCTTCAGCGGATTTGCCGCGGTCAGGTATTTGACGTTGAAGGCCGGCGCCACGTCGATGCGTTGCTTCATCGCGCCCTGATCGACCAGGGTATCGACTGTCTTCTGCCAAGTGGCCGCCGTCATCCAGCCGATGCCGTTTGCCTTCGTGTCCGGACTGAAGAAGGTGCGCTTCAGGTCGGCCTCGATTTGTCCGACCAGCACGTCCTTCTTCTGCGCGTATTCGGGATTCTCCTTGATGGTGAGGTCAGCGGCCTCTTCCGGGTTTTTGATCACGTCGGCGAACGCCTGCATGTAGGCGTTGACGAAGCGCTGCACCACGTCGCTGTGCTCGGCGATCACCTTTTCCGAGGTGAACAGACCGGAGCCGTAAACCACGTAACCGAAGTCCGATCCCTGCAGGATCGAGAGCGAGCCCGGGCCGCCGGCCTTGGCCTCCAGTTCCGGCACCTCAGCGTCCAGATAGCCCGGCACGGTGTCGACGCGGCCGAGCAGCAGGTAATTCTCGTAGGGCGGATTGACCGTGCTCTGCTTGATGTCATCGAGCGACATGCCGTTGGTCTTCAGGAACGCCTTCAGGAACACGTAGGTCGAGCCCGACGGCTGCACGCCGACATTAAGCCCTTTGAGGTCTTGCGGCTTTTCGAGCTTGAAACTTTTCGCCAGCGCCAGCATGGCGAGCGGGCTGTGCTGGTTCACGGCAGCCAGCGCCACCACCGGCACATCCTGGGAGCGCGCCACGGCGAGCGTGGGCAGATCGCCGAAACCGAATTCGGCGTCGCCGTTGCCGACGATGCGCATGGCATTGGGCGACCCGGTGCCGCGGCGGATCGCGGTCACGTCGATACCTTGCTTGGCGAAGTATCCCTTTTCCTTGGCGACAAAGAACATGGCGTGGTTGCCGCGCACGACGTAGTCGAGCTGCACGCTGACCTTGTCCTCCGCGTGGGCGGACGTCATCAGGATCGTGGCGGCAAAGGCGGCGAGAATGGCGGTCTTCTGGGCGGTCTTCATTGGGGCGGCTCCTAGCTGTCCTGGGCGCGATGGGTTGCATCGAATTTGGGAGCCCACGGGACCAACAGGCGCTCCGCAAGCTCGACGACGTAGTAAAAGGCAAGGCCCAGCACGGAAACGACGAGCAGCGCCGCGAAGATCATCGGCGTATCGAGTTGCGTCGAGGCGAACTGGATGACGTAGCCGAGACCGCGGCTGGCGCCGGCGAATTCGCCCACGATGGCGCCGATGACGCTGAAGGTGATCGCCACCTTGAGCCCGGCCATCAAATGGGGAAGCGAATGCGGAATACGCACATCCAGCAGAATCTTGCTCCGGCTCGCGCCGACCGATTGCATCAACGCCACGAACGAGGGCTCGACTGATTGCAGTCCGACCAGCATGTCGATCGCCACCGGGAAAAAGGCGATAACGACGATCAGCACCACCTTGGGGGCCAGGTCGAAGCCGAACCAAAGGATAAAGATCGGCGCCAGCGCCACCTTGGGCACGTTCTGAAACAGGACAATCAGCGGATAGAGCGCCCGGCCGAACCGGTCGAAGCGCACGATCACAAGCGCGACGGCGATGCCGGTGAGGGCCGCCAGCACAAAGCCAAGCAGGATTTCGAGTGCAGTCGATTCGGTCGCGCTGGCAAGCTGCGCCCAGTTGGCGATCAGGGAACGGATCACCGCGCTCGGCGCCGGCAGCACAAAGGTAGGGACGCGGAACAGGCGGATCGCCAGCTCCCAGAGCACGGTCACGGAAACGGCAAGCGCCAGCGCCAGCACCCAATCGGGAAGCGGCCGCTTCATCGCCTCGGGCTGCGTGCTGACGCGCCTTGCCGGTGTACCGAGGGTGACCTGACTCATGCCGGCCTCCGCTGATGACCCTCGATCAACAGGCTGCGCAGCCGCTGCTGCGCCGCCTTGAACGCCGGATCGGTGATGCAGTCACCGGTGCGCGGTTGCGGCAGCACGATCGGCAAGGTTTCAAGGATACGCGCCGGAGCGCCGCCCATTACATGAACTTCGCCCGAGAGGAAGATGGCCTCTTCGATGGAGTGCGTCACCAGCACGATGGTCTTTTTGGTCCGTTGCCAGATTTCGAGTAGGCAGCGGCTCATCTCTTCGCGGGTGATGGCGTCGAGCGCGCCGAACGGCTCGTCCATCAGCAACACCTGCGGATCGAGCGCGAGCGCGCGCGCAATAGCCACGCGCTGGCGCATGCCCCCCGAAAGCTGCGAGGGCATCTTGCGCTCTGCTCCATCGAGACCCACGAGCTTCAGCATGGCGGCGGCGCGCGCCTCGGCGTCGGCTCGGCTGATCGCATCGTCCGCGGTCATCAGCAGGAAAGCGGCGTTCTCAATGGCATTCTTCCACGGCAGCAGTGTCGGGTCCTGGAACGCTAAACCAATGACGCGCCGCTTCGCGGCTGCGTGCGGCGCGATGCCGTTGACCAAGACTTGTCCTTCAGTCGGCGCGATGAGGCCCGCCAGCACCTTCAACAGCGTGCTCTTGCCGCATCCGGACGGACCGATCAGCGAAACGAAGCTTCCTTTCGGCACTGACAAGGTGATGTCATCAAGCACGCGCTGGCGCACACCATCCAAATAGAAGTCGACGGAGATGCCGCGGGCATCGACCAGCCCCGGTGCGGCGCTCCCGGCCGCCGCAGCGCCAGCGGCGTCAAGGGCATGCACGACGGAGAGCGTCCCGCTCATCGATCACGCCTGCTTCGGTTTATAGGCGATCGCGTCCATCTCGATCTTCGTGCTGATGACGGCGCGCGCCTCGACCGTCGTGCGCGCCAGCACTGCGTCCTTGAAGTGCTCGGCGAAAACCTTGTTGTAGCGGCCGAAGTCGCGCGCATCCTCGAGATATGTGGTCACCCGCACCACATCGGCGAGCGTGGCGCCTTCCTCGGCCAGGATGCGCTTGATCGACTCGATCGTGCCTGCGGTCTCGGCCTCGATGGTCCCCGAAATCATGTTGCCGTCGGCATCCTTCGCCACCTGTCCGGAAACAAAGATGTAATCGCCGGCGCGCACGGCCGGATGGAACGGCAGGTTCGGATTCTTCTTACCGATCGGATGGACGTCGTTGCGGCGTTCGCTCATGGCCTGTTGGGTCCTGTCTCAGCCAAATGCGTCGGCCGCGACGATATCAACACCGTTGACGCGATCGACCAGATAGATGAGGCCGCGGCTATCGATGGTGACATCGTTTGACGAAGGCCGATCGGCGCCAGGCGCCGCCTCCGGGACGAAATAGCCGATCTCCTGCGGGCGGAACGGATCGGCGAAATCGACGATGCGCAGGCCCTGCGCGAACCAGGCGAACGGCACGATGGTGCCGGAGAAACGCTCCGAAGGCTGATGACATCCGGTCATCGCCGGCTGCGGGCTGCCATCGGTGTCCAGCCCTGGCACCTGGAACGTGGCGATCGGGACTGGCAGTTGCTCCTTGGTTACGTCGTAGACCCAGGCGAACGACGGTGGTGCGGGCCACAGCTTGGCCACGTCTTCATCGGCCACCACCATGATGTTGCGGCCCTTAAGCGGCTTCGGAATCACCAGGCAGGTGTGGGTCGGATGCGGAAAACTCGGGCTGGTGTTGTAGTGCGAGATCAGCTTCGGCTGCGACAGATCCGCAATGTCGAGAATGACGAAGCCGTGGTGCCAATAACTGACGTAAAGCCGGTCGCCACGGCGCAGCGGATGATGGCAGCGCGGCGGCACCCAATCTTTCCACGGATATTCCTCGCCGCCGGCCCGCCACTGGCCGGGAATCCACCAGCGGCTGACCTCTCTCGGCTTCGCCGGATCGGCAAGGTCGAGGATCATCACGATATTGCCGATATACCCTTCCGCGGTCGGCGAGATATAGGCGTAGCGGCCATCGAAATCGAAACGATGCACGCCGCCGCCGGCCGTTCGCCACTCGCAAATCAGCTTCGGGTTGGCCGGGTTCTTGACGTCGTAAATGTCGACGCCACCGCCGACCTCGCCAGGCGAGGACTTTCCAAACTTTTCCTGGTTGACGATCATGATGTCATTGGCGACCCGCACCTTGTGCGAATGCCAACCCTCGCGCACGGCGATCTGCGAGAGGATGCGCGGCGCACGCGGATCGGCGACGTCGATGATGGTCGTGCCCGAGGTCGGACGCATATGGCCGACGTACAGCGTCGTTCCCTCGACCCAGACCTGCCCGCCGCCGGGACAATCGATGTGGGACAGCAGTTTGACGTTGGATTGGCGCGGAGCTTTGGTGAGCAAGGAGCGGGTTCCAATAAGGTTGGCGCGAAGTGGAGGCGGCGCAAACGGCGGCCGGACGGGCAGCCACGGTCCTTCGGGGTTTACTCGATAAGACCGACAGCGCCGGCTGCGTCCTTGCCCCATTTTTTGTAAAGGCCGAGCCTTTTCAGCACCGGTTCGTCGCTGGCGACGAACAGATAAAGCGGTTTGTCGGCTGAACTATTGTGGTGCTCGAACCAACTCCCGCCCGGTACTGCCAGCGTGTCGAACTTTTTCCAGTCATGACGCTTGCCGTCCACGATCGAATAGCCGTCGCCCTCGAACGGAGAAACCAGAAGGTTCGCCGTGGTGCGCACCGGCAGGGTCTGCTGTCCGGGGTGCAAGAGCTGGGCGAAGAAGGTCATGGTCCGGTAGACCGGCTGACCGGTCGTGGGATCGATGTATTCGATCAAAAGTCCGACGTGCGGATCGCCCTCGCGGTCTTTGTGCTTGGAGAACAGTTCGAGCACCATTTCCCAACGATAGACGAACATCGGCGATGAATAGCCGGCGCCGCGCGATTTCGAGCCGGCGAAGCGCGGCAGCAAGCCGCCATAGCCGTAGGTCGTCTGCGAATAGTCGGTGGTGAAACGCGGGGTCTGTTGCTTTTTGGAGACGAGCTTGCCGTTCTCCATTTCTTTGTAGTCGTGGTCAAAGTGGATGGCGTTGAGCGTCGCCACCAGCGGCAGGTCAAGAACGGAAAGATTGAGCGCCTGCTTGTCTCCGACGGTGCCGTGATTGTGCCAGGTGTCGTTCGGAGTGAGCACCATGTCGCCGGGCCCGAACACAATGTTTTCGCCGTCGACTCCGGTGAAGTTGCCCGTGCCCTTGAGCCCGAACCTGATCGCACTCGGCGAATGCTTGTGCGGCGGCATGATTTCGTTGGCGTCGTTGAGCCGGTACGCGGTGTACATTGTGCTCACCGTCGCGCGCCGCGGCGCCAGACCGGGATTCACGAGCACGAGCGAGCGTCGCTCGGAATCATCCATGGTGATAAGTTCGACCGCGCGCTCCAGGATCGGCTCGATATCCTCGGCGCAGCGCCACAGGTAGGGGACCGCCTTCGGGGTCGCCAATAATTGCTTGACCTCGTCATGCTCGACCTCCGTCGAGGTCGCCCAGAACGGAAACATGTGCTTGGCGGCAACGTCGTCATAGAGGGCCTTCAGCGCGATATCGCGGTTCGGCAGGCGGTGCACATTGCCTGGCATGGGAGCGCTCCTGTCCGGCGGGAAACAGGCGAAACGTTAGCAGAGCGCAGGGGGCAGTCAACCGAAATCAACCATAATCGTGGTTGATTTTCATAGCGGCTGCCATGCAGAAATGATTGAGCAAAATGGCGCGAAAATGCTGCAAAATTATGCAGGATTTGCCGGAGACCGCCACCCCTCAACCAAAGCAATGGTTGAGATCACTGGTCGATCCAGGGTAGATACACTGTGCGCCGGCCGGTCGCGCTGATGCGCCGCGCTCATTGTGGAGGACCTCGCTGCCATGCAACCGCCCGCCCGCAGGGCCTCGGAAGCTTCCGCGCATCCGCTCGCCGCGCTCACGGCATATCCGGCCGATCTCCACGAGATCATCCTCGCCGTTCGCGCCATGAAGGCCCGGCAAAAGCTCGGCTCGGAGCGCACCATGGCTGAGGCGTTGAACGTCAAGCGACACCAGCTTCGACGCGCCCTGCAGGCCTTGCGGGCGAACGGCGAAATCGCCCCGGCCGAAGCCAAGCGCAAGCCGCTTGTTGGACACAACGGCGAAAACCTGGTGCGCGCCACCAATCCGATGGAAGTGATCGAGATGCGGATCGCCATCGAACCGTTCCTGGCGCGGCTCGCCGCGCTGCGCGCCGCACCCTCCGAGATGGCCGCAATCGAGGCGGCGGCAACCACTGCGGCCGGCGCCGACAGTGGGGTGGCCGACCTTGTCTTTCACAAACTGATTGCGGCCGGGTCCGGCAACAAGCTTGCCGCGTCGCTCTATGGATTGCTGCGCCGCGTGGCACGAGACTCGCGCCTGCGCCTCAGTACGTCCCGGCCAATCTACCCGGGACGCACGCAACAGCGCGATGCCGAGCACCGCGCCATCGCCCGCGCCATCATTGCGCGCGATCCCGATGCGGCCGAGCGCGCGATGCGGCTGCACCTCTCTGCTGTGCAGAATCTCGTGGTGGAGCGGCTCAATCCGGTCGCTAGCGAGTCTTTAAGCTAACTCACCGACGGTTGCATCTGCCGGGACGTATGGGCTGCGGCAAACGCGCCGAACGGCGCAGCTTTGCTTGTCTCTCTGGCCGAATTGGCTCACCATCCCGGCCGCACCGCCAACATGACGAAGATCGGGCAGGCACGGCGCAGGGAGGATTTCGATGGTGGCCGCCGGTGGTGTCACCGCTATCAGATCGCGGCGCGCATGGGGCGGTGGCCGCTCTCGCGCCGGCAACAAGTCGCTGTCGTCCGACCTCAGTCCTTATCTCGTCGGGGTGACGTCCACGGTCGCGCCCGTTCCAACGACTTGAGACCGACATGAAAAAAATTCTGGCAATCGTCCTTTTCGCGCTCGCCGCCGGCATGGCGAGCGCGCAAGAGGTCTATCCATCGCGGCCGATCACCATGGTGGTGCCTTATCCGCCCGGCGGCGTGACTGATACCCTGGCGCGGCTTGTCGCCGAGCACATGCGCGCAAGCCTCGGCCAGCCGATCGTCATCGAGAACCTGGGCGGCGCCGGCGGCAGCGTCGGCGTTGGCCGGGTCGCCCGCGCCGCGCCCGACGGCTACACAATTGTCCTCGGCAACTCCGAGAACTTCGTGCTCAACCCGGCCGTCCTCACGCTGCCGTACGATGTGGTGGCCGACTTTGAGCCGGTGGTGCTGCTGCCGGCCTATCCAATGCTGATCGTCAGCAAGAACGCGGTGCCCGCAAAGGATCTGAAAGAGCTCATCGCCTGGATCAAGGCGAATGCGGGCAAGATAACGCAGGGTACGGTCGGGTACGGCACGGCGCAGCATCTCTGCGGCCTCTCCATGCAAAAGGCGATCGGCGTAACCTGGCAGCTCGTCCCCTATCGCGGCGGCCCGCCGGCCATGCAGGACATGCTCGCCGGGCAAATGGATATCATGTGCACCGCGTCGGGCAGTTTCCTTCCGCTGGTGCGCAGTGGGCAGATCAGGGCCTACGCCATCACCACCAAGACGCGCGCGGCCTCGGCGCCGGAGATTCCCACCGTCGACGAAGCTGGATTGCCGGGACTTTATGTTGCGGTCTGGAACGGCATCTGGGCGCCGAAAGGAACGCCCAAGGAGGCGATTGCCAAGCTCAACGCGGCTGCGGTGCAGGCCCTCGCCGATCCGGAGTTGCGGCAGCGGGTCACCGATCTCGCCCTGGAAATGCCGCCGGCCGGTCAGCTCACGCCGGAAGCGCTTGCCGCATTGCAGAAGGCCGAGATCGAGAAATGGTGGCCGATCATCGCAGCAGCCGGCATAAAGAAGGCCGATTGAACAACAATGCCTCATGGCGAGAAGCGTGGATTTCTGCAATGATTTGGCCAATGTCGCGTCGCCAATGACGCAGCCCGGGAGGAAGCGATGAGGCGATGGTCTCGCAGAAGCCTGATGTCGGGGTTGGCTTGCGGCGCGATGCTGCCGCTGGCGGCAAAATTTGCACCCGCGCGCGCCGCGGAAAAACTCCGCGTCGCCAAGGTCGTGCCTTTCGCCTGGAGCTTCACGCCGCTCGATATCGGCATGCAAGCGGGCATCTTCGCCAAGCACGGCCTCGACATCGAGGCATCGGCCTCAAGCGGCGACGCCAAGCTTCAGCAAATACTGACCGCCGGCAGCGTCGATATCGGCATCGGCTCGGGGCCCGGCATGGCGTTCGCCGCCAAGGGCGTGCCAGCCAAGGCCGTCGCCGAGATGTACGGCGCGCCACGTAACATGGCGGTGATGGTCGGCTACGATTCTGCGATCAAAAGCGTTGGCGATCTCAAGGGCAAGAAGCTCGGCTGCACCACCGTCGGTTCGCTGACCGCCTGGATCGGCGAACGCATCAACGAAAAGGAAGGCTGGGGCAATAGCGGCATCGAGGTGGTGGCGATCGGCGGCATGCCGCCGGCGCGCGCAGCAATCAAGACCCACCAGATCGACGGCTATATCGGCGCGCTTGAGACCGGCTACATGCAGGAGGAAGCCAAGGAATGGCGCGTCATCACCGCAGCCACGCCCTTCGTCGATCATTTCATCACCCACGTCCTCTTCGCCCGCGACGAGTTGATCGCCCAGCGCCCGGACACCGTACGCGCATTTCTCCAAGGCTGGTTCGAAACCATCGCCTTCATGAAGGCGAACAAGGAAAAGTCGGTCGAGATTTCCGCCAAAGTGATCAACGTGACCCCGGCGGTCGCGGCGCGCGTCTATGACGAGCAGATCGCCGGTTTTTCGACCGACGGCACGTTCGATCCGCAGGGGGTGGCGACGCTGAAGAAGTCGTTCATCGAAATGGACCTTCTCAAGGACGTTCCGCCCGACAACGTCCTGTTCACGACGCAGTTCGTACCGGTGAAAGTCGGCTGATGGGCCGCATCTGAGCAGCCGCCAGGAGGAAACAACAAGCGTTCAACAACAAGCGCCCCCTCTTCTTCGCTCTTGCGGAGAGCGGAGAAGCAAAGAGGCGCACAGGGAGGAGAAACAGAACAATGCGCAATTTGAACTTGCGGGCGAAGGCCCGTGGACTGTTAGCGCTTTTCGCCTTGTGTGCGCTGATCTTGCCAAACGCGGCGAAAGCCGCCGATCCGATCAAGGTCGGCATGACCATGGCGCTGACCGGCGGCGTTGCGCCGATCGGCAAGCAGGTGCTGGCCGCCCTGCAAATCTGGCGCGACGACGTCAACGCCAAAGGCGGCCTGCTGGGGCGGCCGGTCGAGTTCGTCTTCTATGACGACCAGAGCAATCCAGCCAACATTCCGTCGCTCTACACCAAGCTGATCGAGGTGGACAAAGTCGACCTGCTGATCGGGCCCTATGCGACCAACATGGTGGCACCGGCCATTCCGGTGATGATGCAGTACAAGAAGACCACGATCGGCATCCTGGCCAACGCGGCCAACAGCAAATTCCATTACGATCAATACTTCTCGATGCTGCCGACCGGACCGGAGCCGCAGAAGTCGTTCGCCTATGGGTTCTTCCAGCTGGCGGCGGGCGCGACACCGCGGCCCAAGACCGTTGCGATCGTCGCCGCGGACGCCGAGTTTGCCCAGAATGCCGCTGACGGCGCGCGCCTGAGCATCAAAGAGATCGGCGGCTTCGAAATCGTTCTGGACGAGAAGTATCCGCCCTCGACGACCGATTACACGCCGGTCATGCGCGCGGCTCAGGCGGTCAATCCCGACATCGTGTTCGTGGCCGCCTATCCGCCCGACTCGGTGGGCATCGTGCGTGCCGCCAACGAAATCGGGCTTAAGCCGAAAATGTTCGGCGGTACGTTCATCGGGCTCCTGGTGACGCCGATCAAGGTGCAGCTCGGGCCGCTCACGAACGGCATCATCAACAATGAAGTGTTTCTGCCGGCGAAATCCCTGACCTTCCCCGGCACGGAAGAGGTGCTGGCCAAATACCGGGAGGCTGCCAAAACTCAGGGCATCGATCCAATGGGGTGGGCTTTCGCGCCAATCGCGTATGCGGCCGGCCAGACGCTGGAGCAAGCGGTCGAGGGCATAAAAAGCACCGATCAGGTCGCGCTCGCGGCTTATATGCGTAGCCACACCTTCCATACCGTGGTCGGCGATATCACGTTCGGCAAGGACGGCGAATGGGTGAAGTCCCGGGTATTCTTCACCCAATTCCAGCACGTCAGCGGTAATTCGCTCGACCAGTTCAAGGACACGACCCACGAAGTCGTTGTCTGGCCGAACGAATACAAAACCGGCGACATGATCTATCCCTACGCCGACGCGAAGAAGCCGTGATTCTCCGCCGGGGTTGCGCAAAAGCGGGCGAGTAGGGAATAGCGTGCAAAACTTGCGCCCGGTTGCCGCGGATTTCGTGTGACGGCAATGCGCACACGGTATTGGATGGGCGGAGAACTTCGCCCATCCTGCGGAGGCCATGTCCAACCTCGACGCCATTGTTATCGGAGCCGGCCATAACGGGCTGACGTGCGCGGCCTATCTGGCCATTGCGGGCTTGCGCGTGCGCGTCGTCGAGCGGCGCGGCGTCGTTGGTGGCGCTGCCGTGACCGAGGAGTTCCATCCGGGCTTCCGCAACTCCACCGCGGCCTACACGGTCAGCCTTCTGCAGCCCAAGATCATCCGCGATCTGAAACTGCACGAGCATGGGCTGCGCATCGTCGAGCGCCGCGCGCAGAATTTCCTGCCGCTGCCCGACGGCCGCTATCTGCTCACCGGCGAGGGCCGCACCGAGCGGGAGATCGCCAAATTCAGCAAAAAAGATGCCGAACGCTATCCCGCCTATCAAGCGAATATCGGCCGCGTCGCCGAAGTACTGCGCAGCCTCATGCTCCAGGCGCCGCCTAATCTCGCACTCTCGGGTTTCGCCCGCACGATGGGGGAACTGGGCAGACTTGTGGGCATCGGCAAGAAACTCTGGCAAGCAGCCGGCTACAAGGCGGCGCTCGATCTCCTGCACAAATCGGCCGGCGAAATCCTCGACGGCTCGTTCGATTCCCATCCGATCAAGGCCGTGCTCGGCTTCGACGCCGTCGTCGGCAACTTGGCGAGTCCCTACACGCCGGGCTCCGCCTATGTGCTCCTGCATCACATGCTGGGCGAGGTGAACGGGAAGAAAGGCGTATGGGGCCATGCCATCGGCGGCATGGGCGCGATCACTCAGGCCATGGCGGCGGCTGCGGGCAAGCACGGTGCGCGCATCGACGTCGACTCCGCGGTGCGCGAGGTCATCGTCGAGCGCGACCGCGCCACCGGCGTCGTTCTGGAGGACGGCACGCCGATCCGCGCCCGCGCAGTCATCGCCAACGTGGCTCCGCAGTACTTGTTTCTGACCCTGGTGCCGCGAGGGGCCGTTCCCGCCGCCATGCTGGCGCGTATGAACAAGTGGAAGGCGGGGTCCGGCACGTTCCGCATGAACGTCGCGCTGTCGAAGCTGCCGGATTTTTCCGCACTGCGCGGCGCCGGCGACCATCACGCCTCGGGCATCATTCTGGCGCCGAGCTTGTCCTACATGGACCAGGCCTATCGCGACTGCATCGCGCACGGCTGGAGCCGCAAGCCGATCGTCGAGATGGTCATCCCCTCGACGCTCGACGACAGCCTTGCGCCGGCCGGCGCCCACGTGGCGAGCTTGTTCTGTCAGCACGTGACGCCGAAATTTTCCGACGGCTCGTCATGGGACCGGCATCGCGAAACCGTCGCGGACCTGATGATCGACACGGTTGAGGCCTACGCGCCGGGCTTCGCCGCCAGCGTGATCGCGCGCCAGAGCCTCTCGCCGTTCGATCTCGAACGCACGTTCGGCCTGCCCGGCGGCGATATTTTCCACGGCGCGCTGACACCGGATCAGCTATTCTCGGCGCGGCCCATGCTGGGCTACGCCGGCTACCGCATGCCCGTGCCCGGACTTTACCTTTGCGGCTCGGGCGCGCATCCGGGCGGCGGCGTGACCGGCGCACCGGGTCACAATGCGGCGCAAGCGGTAATTGCGGACCTAAAACGGAAGTGAGTTTACGCCGCCGCCGGAGCGATCGATCGCGCGGCACGAGCCTTTGTCTTATTTTGAAGTTCCCTTGTAATGGTCTGCAACGTGTCCGCACGCCGGATCGTTCGCAATTGCCATTGCGCATCGCAATCAATTAAAGAGACACGCGACGAAGCAAGCGCCGGGGCGACGCTATGAACGCAAGCTGGGACACCCAACGGGTCGCTCGCACGGTCCTCATCATCGCGATTGTGCTGCTCAGCGTCTGGACGCTGTGGCACTTCCTCGCGGCGCTTGCCTGGGCCAGCGTGCTCGCGATCGCGACTTGGCCGCTGCGCCAAACTCTCGTCCGGCATAGGATGGGAAACACCGCGGTCGCGTCCCTGCTCACGCTCGTGCTCGCGGCGGTGCTGGTGGTGCCGCTCATCTGGCTCGGCTTTCGGGCCGGCCATGAAGGTGGCATGGCGATGGAATGGGTGAAAGACATCCGCGAACACGGTCTGGGCACGCCCGACTGGCTGTCCAGCATCCCCTATCTCGGCAACTCGCTTGCAACGTGGTGGCAGGCGAACCTAGCCGAACCAGGAGCCGCGCGGACGCTATTCGACCGCAGCGAGACAACCGGAATTTTCAGCTTGACGCGCACCGTCGGTGTCCAGGTGGCGAGCCGCGTGACCATTCTGGTGTTCACCGTGCTCACGTTGTTCTTTCTCTGCCGCGACGGTCCGAGCGTCATGGAACAAGCGCAAGCAATCGCAGAGGGGCTGTTCGGCCCGTCGGGCGCGCGGCTCGGCAATGACGCGATCGCCGCCGTGCGCGGTACTGTCAACGGACTAGTGCTGGTCGGACTGGCCGAAGGCCTTGTGCTCGGCATCGCCTACGCGCTGGCGGGGCTCCACCACGTGGTGCTGCTCACCCTTGCGACCGGAGTGCTGGCGACTGTTCCGTTCGGCGCGCCGGTGATCTTTGTCGGCTGCGCGCTGTATCTGCTCGCCACCGCGAAGACCACCGCCGCGATTGCGCTGGTTGTGTTCGGGACAGTCGTGGTGCTCGCTGCAGACCATCTGGTGCGGCCGCTGCTCATCGGCAGCACCACGCGGCTGCCCTTCCTGTGGGTGCTGCTCGGCATTTTCGGGGGGCTGGAGACTTTCGGGCTGATCGGCCTGTTTCTCGGCCCCGCGATTATTTCGATCCTGCTGGCAATCTGGCGCGAGGCTACTGACCGACGAAGTGCTTAAATCCATCTAAACATATGCATACAGTCAGCGGGTGCCAAAGACAGCGCTCCAAATTTCACTATCGAAAATACCATAGGATGCATGACTAATTGCGCCAACGCACCCGGCACTGCTCTGCTGAATGCGGGAACAGTCACATCGAAACCGATAAGGTCACCGCGTAGACCCGCGCATCCACATTCATTTTGATCCGCTAAGGGCCACCCGGCGGCGACGGCTTCTGACGTTCCCGCAACTGCGGTCGTGGTGAAGAGAAACCTCCGGCGATCGACCGCCCGCCGGTCGGGGGTCTGACCCGCAGCAGGCATTTATCAGTATCGTACTCCGCCGGAGCACTGCACTCCTCTTGTAAAAAATAAGGCTCTTCCAGACTGCCCCGCGACGCGTGGGCGTCGGGATTTGCTCTCATCAGGACATGTGTAGAAGCCCGAGTGCCGGTTTGCCATCTTTCGTTGTAATTTATTAAATGGCAACCAGAGGAAGCGGGGGCGACACCATGAACGTTAACTGGGACACACAACGAGTTGCGCGCACGGTCCTCATCGTCGCGATCGTGCTGCTCAGCGTTTGGACGCTCTGGCACTTCCTCCCGGCACTTGCCTGGGCCGGCGTGCTCGCGATCGCCACCTGGCCGCTGCGCCAAGCTCTTGCCCAGAACGGGATGCGAAGCACCGGGGTCGCTTGCCTACTAACACTCGTATTCGCGGTGGCCCTGATAGTACCACTGATCTGGCTCGGCGTTCAGGCCGGCCATGAAGGCCACGCCTTTATGAAGTGGTTGGAGGGCCACAAAGGGGGGCTGGGGACGCCCGACTGGCTGCCGAGCATTCCCTATATCGGCAATTCGGTCGCGACATGGTGGCAGGCGAACCTGGCTGAGCGGGACGCCGGGCAAGCGCTGTTGGGCTTCATCCAGACGACCTGGATTGTCAACTTAACGCGCTCGCTCGGTGTCCAAGTAGCAAACCGCCTGACCACTCTGATATTCGCGGTGCTCGCGTTATTTTTCCTCTACCGCGACGGCCCGAGCGTTGTGGCGCAGGCGCACGCGATCGCCGAGCGGCTATTCGGGCCGCCGGGCGGACGGATGGGCAAGGACGCCGTTGCTGCCGTGCGCAGCACGGTCAACGGACTATTGCTGGTCGGGTTGGCCGAAGGCCTGGTGCTCGGCATCGCATACGCACTGGCAGGGCTTCACCATGTGGTCCTACTCGGCCTTGTCACCGGCGTAGTGGCGACTGTTCCGTTCGGCGCGCCACTTATCGTTATCGGCTGCGCACTGTATCTGCTCGCTACCGCGAAGACCACCGCTGCGATTGCACTGGTTGGTTTCGGAATGGCCGTGGTGCTTGCCGCAGACCATCTGGTACAGCCCCTATTTATCGGCAGCGCGACGCGGCTGCCCTTCGTTTGGGTGCTGCTTGGCATTTTTGGTGGACTGGAGACTTTCGGGCTGGTTGGCCTCTTTCTCGGCCCCGCGATCATTTCGATCCTGCTGGCAATCTGGCGCGAGAATGCGCCGGAACCGGCGGCCTGACTGCGGCAGTGCTCACGCCGTACCCCACACCTCGCGCGCGGTTTCGACTACGAGCTTGAGCTTTCTGATCTCATCCTCGACGGTCATCGCCTGGCCGCCGATGCCCGAGGAGAAGCCGCATTGCGGTGACAGCGCGAGCTGCTCGATGGGCGCGTAGCGGCTTGCCTCTTCGATGCGGCGCTTCAGCTCGTCCTTGGTCTCCAGCTTCGAGCTTTTGGTGGTGACGAGTCCCAGCACTGCGATCTTGCCCTTCGGCAAAAACCGCAGCGGCGAGAAATCTCCGGCGCGCGGCGAGTCGTATTCAAGAAAATAGCCATCGACGCCGATCTCGTTGAACAGAAGCTCGGCAATCGGCTCATAACCGCCCTCGGCGATCCAGGCGCCGGCGAAATTGCCGCGGCACAGGTGCATGCACACGGTCATGTCCGCCGGCTTGCCGGCGATCGCGGCGTTCAGGAGCTTGGCGTAGGTTTTCGGTAAGGTCGCCGGGTCCTCGCCGATATTGCCGACCTGCCGCCGCAATTCCGGATCGCAGAGGTAGGCAAGATTGACCTCGTCGATCTGCAGATAGCGGCAGCCGGCAGCCGCCAGATCGGCGATCTCGGAGCGATAGACGGCGGCGAGATCGTCGTAGAAGGCCTCCATCTGCGGATAGGCGCGCACATCGATGGCCTCGCGGCCGCCGCGGAAATGCACGACCGTCGGCGACGGAATGGTGATCTTTGCCGTCACGCCTGCGGGCGTGATCGATGTGAGGAACTTGAAATCGTCGACGAAAATCCCTCGCGGCCGCGAAAGCTTGCCGGCCACCTGCAGCGAAGGGGGGGTGTGATCGCGCGTGCCGGCGGCGGAATGAAAGCGCACCGTAAGCTTCGACGCCGTCGGCTTGACGTTGCCGATCTTGAGCAAAAAGTCGCGCTGCCACGAGAAACGGTTGTACTCGCCGTCGGTGGCGAGCCGAAGCCCGACCTCCTGTTGCAGGCGGACCACGTCGCGGATCGCGCCATGCTGGATGCGCGCAAGCTCGGCCGCCACCATCTCGCCCTTTTCAGCGGCGGCGCGCGCCTCGATCAGCGCATTGGGCCGGATCAGGCTGCCCACATGGTCGGCACGGAAGGGCGGTCTTGTATGATCCTGCATGGGTCACGTGTCCGTGTGAGCGGTTTCGTCCGTCATGCCATCCGTGTAAAAGGATGGCAAATACGGCACGAGGTTTGTGATGGCGACGAAAGCTTTGACCCCCGCCCCCCAGGCTTTGGGATATGTCGGGGTTCGCGCCAAGGATTTGGGCGACTGGACGAGCTACGGCTCCGGGCTTCTTGGCCTGCAGCGCATCGATAAATCACGCTCAAGCCTCGCCTTCCGCATGGACGACCGCAAGCAGCGCATCATCGTGGACGCCGACGGCGGCGAGGGCATTGCCTTCTTCGGCTGGGAGGTCGCGGACGCGGCAGCGCTTGATGCCATCGCCGCGCATTTGGAAAAGGCGCAGATCAAAGTCGCGCCCGGGGCACGCGCGCTCGCCGACGAGCGGCACGTGAAGGATTTGATCGTGTTCAACGATCCGGTCGGCAACCGGCTGGAGATATTTCACGGCGCCGAAACCACCGCCGAGCCGTTCCGGCCCGGCCGCTCGATCTCCGGCTTCCGCACCGGACCGCTGGGCCTCGGCCACGTGGTGCTCAACGTCGACTCACGCGAAACGATCGAGCGACTGATGACGTTTTATCGCGACACGCTCGGCTTCCGGCTCACCGATTATTATGACCATCCGTTCGTCGCGCGGTTTTTACATCTCAACCCGCGCCATCACAGCCTCGCCTTCATCCAGACCGGCAAGAACGCCGTGCATCACGTCATGATGGAGCTGTTCAGCTTCGACGATGTCGGCCAGGCCTACGACATCGCGCTCGGCGAAGAGAGCCGCGTCGGCGTGACGCTCGGCCGCCACACCAGCGATTACATCACCTCGTTCTACAGCCTCACGCCGTCGGGCTTCATGGTCGAGTACGGCTGGGGCGCGCGCTCGATCGACGTCGCCACCTGGCAGGCTTCCGAGCGCAAAGAAGGCCCGAGCATGTGGGGCCACGACCGCGTCTGGCTGTCGAAAGAAGATAACGAAAAGGCGCGCACGCTGCGGCTGAAGAATGCGGCCGACGGTTATCGCCGCCCCGTGCAGGTGATGGAAGGCAACTACGACGTGATGGCCGGCGTCTGCCCGTGGTGGGATGCCGTCAAGGTCAAGACCGCCGCGCAGAAATAGAGTCGGGGCTGCTCGCTGACGCTCTACGATAATGAACTCGGCTGCTGATGACGCCGTGACGGAAGCAGCATGCTGCTCACCGCTCCCGCCAGCGCGAGCGCGGCACACACCAGCATGACGGATCGGATGCTCTTCGCCAGCGATTCTCTGACGATGCTCTCAGCGAGTTGCCGATCGCTCCCTTGAACTTTTTCCAGCGCCGGCGCGATCACGAATTGCCCTCGGGCGTCGCCAATGGCGCGCACCACCTCGCTGGGCAGAGACTTGCCGGCAAGATGTCCATCCAATCCATGATCGTAGAGCCCGAGCGCAAAAGCGCCGAGGACTGCGACTGCGAACAGGTTTGCCACCGATGCAACGGCGTTGTTGATGCCAGCCGCAACGCCGGTCTGATGGTCCGGGACCGCGCTGATCACCGTCGCGGTCAGCGGCGCAACCGCGATGACCATGCCAAAGCCCAGGATCGTTATCGGCACGAGAAAGGCCCAGTAGGATTCGCCGCCGATGGGCCAAGCCAGAAGAGCGAAGCCCAGCGCGGCAATAGCGGGGCCAATGATCAGCGGCCCTTTGGCCCCGAAGCGATCGAGCAATCCTCCCGCCCAACGCGACAGCGTGGCCATGATCAGCGTGAATGGCAGGAAGGCCGCGCCGGCAAGGACTGCCGAAAATCCCTCCACCTGGATCAGCGCAAAGGGCAGAAAGAAGAATGCGCCTCCCAGACCTGCATAGAGGAGCAGCGTCAATAGATTGACGGCGCTAAAGGTGCGGGATCGAAACAACCCGAGCGGCAGCATCGGCGACGGGCTGCGGGCTTCCTCCCGGATGAATGCCGCGAGCAGCAACAGCCCGATCAGCAAGGCGCCGGCGACCGCCGGACTGCTCCAACCGAAGACCGGCGCCGATATCAAACCAAACGCAAGGCTGCCGAGCGACACGAGGGCGAGCAACGAGCCGCGCCAATCGAGTCCGCCTTTGGCTTGCGCGTCGCGGCTCTCGGGCACTTTGTTGAGAGCGATCCAAATCGCCGGCAGAGCGAGCACGGGGTTGATGAGAAAAATCCAGCGCCAGGTGAAATGATCGACGATCCAGCCGCCAAGGAGCGGGCCAACGGCGCCCGCGACGGCGGAAAAGCCAGCCCAGGTGCCGATCGCCTTGCCCCGCTCGGCCTCATCGAAGGTCGCTCCAATGATCGCGAGCGAGCACGGGATCAGAAGGGCCGCCCCTGCCCCCTGAATGCCGCGCGCCAGGATCAATTGGAAAATGTCCGGTGACAGGCCGCACCAGATCGACATGACGGCGAAGATAGCGACGCCCGAGACGAATATGCGGCGGCGGCCGAACAAATCGCCGGCGGCGCCTCCAGCCAAGAGAAACGCGGAAAGGCAAAGGGTATACGCGTTCACCAGCCACTGAATGACCACGACGGACGTCTTCAGATCGGTCTCGATGGCCGGCAGCGCGACGTTGACGACGGACTCGTCGATATACGCAATGCTCGAAGCAAGGATCGTGACCGCAAGCACCCACGGCTTGGCACTGGCCGCGCAGTCAGCGGTCGCGCGAGTCGATTCGATCGCGGCTTCGTCACACGGTCTCTTGGCGTAGATCGTCAATGGGCTCTCGCCAATGCGGGACAAGAAGACGGACGCTCGTGTATTATCGACATATCTCTACTATATGGCGGCGCATCTTCCCATCTCGTGCAGCGCCAAATGTGTGTGAGGCATGGCGGAACACGGGAACACGGACAACGTCCACACGCGAAGAATCGCCGAATTCGTTTCGCGGCTGACATACGAGCAAATTCCCGCCGAGGTCCGCGAGCGCATCAAGCTGCTTATTCTCGATTCGCTCGGCTGCGCCATTTACGGCGCCAATCTCGAATGGTGCCGCATCCTGCGCGGCACGTTGGAAAAACTCGACGCGACGCGCACCACCTCGATCTGGGGCACCAATGCGCGTCTGTCCTCGGACCATGCGGCGCTCGTCAACGGCACGCAGGTGCAAGGCTTCGAGCTCGACGATGTGCACCGCAAGGCGGTGCTACACGTCGGCGCGGTCACATTGCCGGCGCTGATCGCGGTGGCCGAGAGCCACGCGCAACTGTCCGGCCGCGACTTCCTCACCGCCGCCGTTGCCGGCTACGAGATCGGGCCGCGGGTCGGCCTGTGCATGGGCCAGGAGCACATCGGCCAGGGCTGGCACTCGGGCGCGACCGTGGGAATTTTCTCCGCTGTCGCGGGCGCAGCGCGCGCACTGGCGCTCGATGCGGACAAGACCGTGCATGCGCTCGGCATCGCCGGCACGCAATCATCCGGCCTGATGGCCGCGCAATACGGCGCTATGGTCAAGCGCATGCATGCGGGACGCGCAGCGCAAAGCGGACTATACGGCGCGCTGCTGGCGAAAGACGGCTTCACCGGCATCGTCGACGTGTTCGAAGCGCCCTATGGCGGATTCTGCACGACCTTTTCGCGCTCGCAGGACCGCTTCAATCTCGATGAGCTCAGCGCCGGCCTCGGCCAGAGGTTCGAGACCATGGGAATTGCGCTGAAGTTTTATTCCTGCGTCGGCTCCAATCACACGACACTGGATGCCTTGCGCGACATCCGCAAGCGCCGGCCGTTTGCGCTCGATGAGATCGACGCCATCGTGGTGCATGGGTCGCAGGTTACGGTCGATCACGTTGGCTGGCTGTACAAGCCCGAAGGGCTGACCGCCGCGCAGCTCAATCTGCCATTCTGCGTCGCCACGCTGCTGATCGAAGGCGATGTCTTTGTCGACGAGTTCACGCCTGCGTGCATCAACGACACGGCGCGCATCGATCTCTCGCGCAAGGTGAAGGTGGTGCACGACCCGGCCATCACGGCGCTTGGCGCCGGCTCGCGGCACAAGGTGCGCGTCGAGGTACAATTCCGCGATGGCTCGGTCGAGCGCGAGACACGCGAGGCGCCGCGCGGCAGCGAGCAGTCATTCGCCAGCGCCGACGACATCGTTGGCAAACTTCGCAAGCTGACACGTGGCGTTATGCCGACGTGGCAGCAGGATGCGCTCATCGATGCGGTGATGGGTCTGGACAAATTGCGAGACAGCCGTACGCTGACCGAGCAATTACGTGTCGAATAGCGGAGCAGATATGGAATTCGGAATCTTCGACCATCTCGACCGGACCGGCGCTTCATTGCCGGACTATTATGAAGATCGCTTGAAAATCGTCGAGGCGTATGACCGCGCCGGGTTTTATGCCTATCACATCGCCGAGCATCACTCGACGCCGCTCGGCATGGCGCCGTCGCCGAACGTCTTTCTCGCGGCGGTGGCGCAACGCACGCGCCGGCTGCGCTTCGGCCCGCTGGTCTTCGTCCTGCCGCTCTATCATCCGGTGCGGCTGATCGCGGAAATCTGCATGCTCGATCAGATGAGCGGCGGCCGCCTGGAGCTGAGCTTCGGCCGCGGTGCCTCGGCGATCGAGCTCGAATATCTGGGCACCGATCCGGCGGCGGCACAGGACATCTACAACGAGGCCGTCGAGGTGATCTTAAGCGGCCTCACCCACAAGATGCTCGATTTCCACGGCAAGTATTTCAACTTCGACAACGTGCCGATGGAGATGCAACCTCTGCAAAAGCCACACCCGCCGATCTGGTATGGCGCCCACGCCCCGGACAGCGCCGCGCGCGCAGCGCGCCGCGCGCTCAATGTGGTGACCCTCGATCCGACGCCGGAAGCGCGGCTTGCCATGGCGAGCTATTACAAGACCTGGCAAGAGACCCACGGCGCGGCGCCGCTGCCCAAGCTTGGGCTCGGCCGCTTTGTCGTCGTGGCCGAGACCGATGCGGAGGCGCTACAGCTCGCACGCCGCGCCTATCCGGTATGGCATCGCAGCTTCACACATTTGTTCCGGCTGCGCGGGCGGCCGCAAAATCATCCGCGACCGTCCGAGTTCGACGCCCTCATGGAGTGCGGACAGGGCGTCGCCGGTTCGCCGGAAACGGTCGCGGATTATCTTGCCGCGCAGCTGGCAGAGACCGGATGCAATTACGTCGTCGGACAGTTCGCGTTCGGCGATCTGACGCTCGACGAGTGTCTGCACTCAATCGATCTGTTCACCCGCAAGGTCATGCCGGCGTTGCGGGCGGTCATTCCGGGGCCGAGCGCAGCGAGGAGCCCGGAATCCATAGCCACGGGTTCATAGAGTTCTGCACCGATTGTGATTATGGATTCCAGGCGCGCCGCTTTCGCGGCGCCCCGGAATGACACGGCTAGTTATTCCGCGTGCCCTTCAGATGCTGCAGCACGCGGGCGCGGAGCGCGGCTTGCTGCTCCGGGGTCCACTTGCGAAAGCCTTCGCCGGACTTGAAGCCCAGCTTTCCGTCCGCCACCAGCTTTTGCAGATAGGGCGACGGGCCCGGACGACTGTCGATGGCCGGCAGCACCGTCTCATGGATGGCGAGCGTGAGGTCGGTCCCCACCTGATCGGCGTTTTCGATGGGGCCAAGCACGGCCAGGCGGCAGCCGAACGACGCCTTGACGACGGCATCAACCGTCTCGGCATCGCAGATGCCGTGCTCGACCAGTGAAATCGCCTCGCGCCAGAGCGCATGTTGCAGTCGATTGCCGATGAACCCCGGCACATCCTTTTTCACGTGCGCCGGCTTCTTCCCGGCCGTTTCGTGCAATTGCATGGTCCACGCGACCGCTTGCGGCGAGGTCCATTCTGTCTCAATCACTTCGACCAGTGGCACCAGGAACGGCGGATTCCACCAGTGCGTACCCAGTCCCCGCTCGCGCCTGTTCAAGCCCTGCATGATCGAGGTGATCGGGATGACGGACGTGTTGCTGGCGAGGATCGTATCGGCGCGCGCGTGATGCTCGATCTCCGCGAAGAGCTTTTGCTTCAGCGGCAGATTTTCCGACACCGCCTCCACCATGTAGTCGGCATCGCGCACTGCTTCAGCCAGATCGGCGCACGGCTTGACTCGCTCGGCCGCGCGTTCGTCGTCGCCGAGGTCGCGCAGGTTGGCGGCAATGCGCGATTTCACGGTCGAGAGATTCTGCGCAACCGCATCGGTGATCGTCACCTCATGGCCGGCGAGCGCAAACACTTGCGCAATGCCGTGACCCATCAGCCCGGCGCCGACGACGGCGATGCGCGCCTTCGCCATTTTCAGCCTGCCGTGTAGCCGCCATCGGCGTAAAGGATGTGGCCCGTATAGAAGTCGGAGGCTTTCGAGGCGAGGAAGAGCAATGGGCCGGCGAGGTCGGACGGCTCGCCGAGGCGGCCCTTCGGCACGCGGGTGATGAAGCCTTTGCGCACCGTGGTAGCGCGCTCGGTATCTTCGTACATCCACGCGGTGAGCGGCGAGCGAAACACCGTCGGCCCAATGGCATTCACCGTGATGCCGGTGTCGCCCCATTCGCAGCCCAGCGCCTTGGTGATGCCGTCGATCGCCGACTTCGACGCACAATAGGCCGTGTACCCGGCCGGATGGCCCAAGAGGCCGCGCGCCGACGACATGAGAATGACCTTGCCGCCGCGGCCCTGCGCCAACATCTGCTTGCCGGCGGCGCGCGCCATCAGCCACGATTGGGTGACGTTGACGTCCATCACTTCGGTGAAAGCTTCGGGCGGCTGATCGACAATTTTCTGCACCTTGTTGATGCCCGAGGCGCACACCAGAATGTCGACGCCGCCGAACCGCTTCACCGCGGCCTCGACGATCTTGTCGCAGTTCGCCGCCGAACTCGGCCGCACGTTTACGGACTCGACCTTGGCGCCCAGCTTCTCGCACTCCGCCGCCACTTTCTTCAACGCGTCGGCGCCGCCGGCCGAAAGCACGACGTTGCAGCCGGCGCCGGCGAAGACCTGCGCGGCCAGCGCACCGAAGGCGCCAGTCGCACCGGTGACGATGGCGGTTTTGCCTTTGACGTCGAACAGGGACAGTGGATTTTTCAGGAAGTCTTCCTCGGACATGGACGTACACTCACATTTGCAGCTGTTGCATCGTCATGCCCGGCCTTGTGCCGGGCATCCACGTCTTCGGTTGCGGAAAGACGTGGATGGCCGGTCAAGCCCGGCCATGACGCCGAAGGCGTCATTTAACCGGCGCGACGGCGACCGCGCTGGTGCAGACCTCGTTCGAGCGGTTGATGATCTCGCGGCTCTCATTGGGGCCGATGTAGACGCTGTCGCCGGCGCGCGCGACGGTTTCCTTCCCTCCGGCAATCACGGTGAGCTCGCCTGAGAGCACGTAATAGATCTTCTCCGGCGGCGACGCGTCCGGACCGGCGCCGCCGCCCGGCAGGAAATACGAAATGCCGAACACCAACGCCTGCGAGCCGCCCATCTCGGCGCCGTACACACGGAACGATTTGTACGCGCGATGGTTTGGCGCCTCATAGGCCTTTGCTTCGGAAAATTTGCGGACGATCATCAGAACTTCTCCCCTTTCTCGATCCGATAAGACCCTTTCGGATCGGTGATCGCAACAAGCCGGATGATGCAGCCGTCGCCGCGCTCCCAGTTCCACGGGAACAGCGCGAAGGTGCAGCGCCGGCCGGTGACCTTATCGATGTCGCCGCCGACGTTCTCGATCCCCAATATGCCGTTCTTGAACAGGATGCGGTGCACCGGCTCCCACTCCGGGAAATCGTCCTTCCAGTCGCGGCCGCCGGACCATTTCTTGTATTCCTCGGCGAGATGGGGATGCAGCGGCCCGTTGCGTTGCGGGCCGATGGCGGTGGCGAGCGGATGATCGTTGGCCTGGGTATCGTGGCCGATGACCTTGACCTTTTTCTCCACGAACCATTCGCCAGCCGATGGCACGAAGCCCGGGGCGCGGCAGAAATAATCCTCGCTGTCCTCGTAAAGCTTGTGCCAGCCGGTATTGACAATCACCACGTCGCGCGGCCGCACGATCTTGCCGGCCGCTTTTTCCATATCGTCGTAGGTGATCTGCTCCCACTTCTTCTTCGGGATCGACACCACAATACCGGAACCGAAGAAGTGCGGCAGCGGCACCTCGTCGATGAAGGGCGTGCCCTGCACCACATGCGCCGGTGCGTCGATATGGGTCGTGTTGTGCATGCTGGTCGTGATGCGCTGCGACAACACGCCCGACTTCGCCATGTAATGGATGCGCTCGATCTTGACGTCTTCGAAATACGGCCAGTTCGGCGACTGGTAACCGAAGCGGTGGGACAGGTTGTAGAACTCAAGTCCCATAGAATTGTTGAGGTTTTCCTCCATCGCGACGCCGCGAATCTTCTTCACCACTGCGATCCTCCCTCGCACGCCCACGCGTTGGGACGCTTATAGCATTGGGCCATATACCATTGCACCGGATATCGGATATAGACCCCGGGAAACGAGACACAGAGGAAACGCATGGTCCGCAAAATCGCGCTTGAGGAACACTTTCTGTCGCCCGGCTTGATCGATTATTGGCGGCCGACAATGTCCGAAGTCCCGCCCGAGCGCGCCGAATATTTCTTTCGCAATCTCACCGATTTCGGCGAGCTGCGGCTCAAAAGCATGGACGAGGCCGGTATCGCGCGCTCGGTCCTGTCGATCGCCGGCCCGGGCGTGCAGGCCGAGCGCGATGCGGCCACAGCCACGCGCCGGGCGCGCGAGTCCAATGACTTCCTCGCACAACAGATCGCAAAGCGGCCCGACCGCTACTCGGGCTTCGCACACCTGGCGATGCAGGATGCGAAGGAAGCAGCCGATGAGCTGGAACGCTGCGTGCGCGACCTGAAGTTGTGCGGCGCCATGATCGATGGCCACACCCATGGGCAATATCTCGACGCCCCCGAGCTTTATCCGTTTTGGGAGCGCGCCGACGCGCTCGGCGCGGTGATCTATATCCATCCGGCCGATCCGGTGGCGCAGCCGTCCGTGCTGGCCGGCTACAAGGTGCTAATGCGGCCCATGTGGGGCTGGGGCTTCGAGACCGGCTCCCACGCGCTGCGGCTCATCGTCGGCGGACATTTCGACCGCTTTCCGCGCAGCAGGCTGATGCTCGGCCATTTGGGCGAGACGTTGCCGTTCCTGCTCTGGCGTTTCGACAGCCGCGCCGCGTTTCACGGACTCAAGCTCAAGAAAGCGCCGTCCGAGTACATCCGCGAGAACGTCACCGTGACGACTTCGGGCATGTGCTCGGCCGAGCCGCTGAACTGCACGCTCGCCGCGCTCGGCCATGATCGGGTGATGTTCGCGGCCGATCATCCGTTCGAGGATGAGCACGAGGCCGGCGAGTGGCTGGATCACGTGCCGCTGCCGGAAGCGCTGCGCGCGGACATCGCGTTCAATAATGCGGCGAAGTATTTCAACCTCACCACCTCATCCTGAGGCGCGAGCGCAGCGAGCCTCGAAGGATGCAGGCCGAGGCGCCGGGGCCGTCACCCTTCAAGGCTCGCCACGCTCGCACCACGGGGTGAAGGAATACGGCAATGACCAATGTCCTCATCATCGACGTCCACGCCGAGATTTACCGCGACAGCCTGCGTGCCGAATTCCCGCAGCTGCAATTCGCGCTCGCCCATAGCGCGGCGGAAGCTGCGGACGATCTGTCCGATATCGACGTGCTGATCTGCTTCGGCATCGCGGTGGATGACTCCATTCTTCGCCGCACGACGAACCTGAAATGGATTCAGTCGCTGGCGACCGGCGTCGATCATTTCCTGCGCTGTCCTTCGCTCAAGCCTGACGTGCTTATCACCAGCGGCCGCGGCATCCACGGTCCCGCCATGCGCGAGCAGGTGCTCTATCTGATGATGGGAGTGAGCCGCGACGTTGCCCACCAAGTGGAAGACAAAAAGGCCCACGTTTGGCAACGGCGGCTCTGGAGCACACTGCATGGCAAGACCGCCGTCATCGTCGGAGTGGGCGTGGTCGGCATCGCCATCGGCGAGCTGCTGAAAGCGCTCGGCATGACCGTCACCGGAGTCACCCGCACGCCGCGTGCGATTGCGGGTTTCGACGAGATGCTATCCACAGACCGCCTGGAGGAGGCGGCAGGGCGCGCCGACTATCTGATCAATGTGCTGCCGGCGGACGCGCCAAACGTCGGAATTTTCAGCGCCGAGGTTATCGCCGCCATGAAGCCGACCGCCTACTTCATCAATGGCGGCCGTGGCCAGACTGTGGACGAAGTTGCGCTCATCGCAGCGCTGCGCGAGCGCCGCATCGCCGGCGCCGGCCTCGACGTGTTCCAAAAGTCTCCATTGCCGAGCGAGAGTCCGTTCTGGGACCTGCCGAACGTCTTCATCACACCCAACGTCGGCGGCTACATCGTCGAATATGAGGAGCAGATCATGCCGCTTGTGCTCGACAACATGCGCCTGTTTCTGGCCGGCCGGCAAAACGAGATGCAGAACATCATCGCGCGCTAGTTCAGCCCCAGCCGTGCTCGGTCACATCGAACACGATACCGTTGGGGTCCTTGAACTTCTTTTCGGCGTCGACGCCCGGATATTGCGGCAGCTTCATGAAGAACTCGCCACCGTGCTTCTTGATGTCCTGCTCGGTCGCGTTCTCGTCATCGACGATGAATCCAAAGTGATGCAACCCGGCCCAGTCGGGTCCGCCCTTGCCGCCATTGGTCCCCGCGGGAAAATGCAGCAGCGTCAGGTTCATCACGCCGTCCGACAGCGAGATGGCGTTGCCGATCGGCGCCTCGACCTTTTTCAGGCGCTTGAGCCCGAAAACGCCCTCATAGAAGGCCGCGGCTTTTTCGAGATCCGGTACCTGAATGGCAATATGTCTGAGCTTGGCCATGGCGCTCTCCAAGAATTCAAGGGGCCATAAGACAGCAGGTCCAGGTGGAAGTCTACGCCCAAAGGCGGGCCGACAAGCGGCCGACTCGGGCGAAAAGCGGGTGGCCGGGTCAGCGTGGAGCGCAGAGCGAAGCGGTTTTAATCGCATTGGAATTATTGCAAAATATGACATTACGGGCTGGCCGCGCTAACCCGGGGATATGCCCCGCGCGGAATAGCCCGGCGCGCTCGTGTGCGAGATCAGGAGGAAGCCATGGCCTTCGCGGATGTCAAACTGCCGATCATCCTGTTCGGTGCGGCACAGCTCCTCAAGATAGCCGCGCGCCGTAATCCCGATTTCAAGGCGCGAGTGAAGGAGCACAACCTCGTCGCCCAGATCATGACCCGCGACGAGGAGATCGGGCGCTGGTACGAATTCAATAACGGCAAGATCACATCGCGCGCCGGCCTGCACGAAAAGCCGGACATCAAGCTGATGTTCAAGAACGCCGAGGTTGGCGCCTCGCTGTTGATGCCGCCGATCAACTGGCTCGATCAGATCAACGCCCAGAAGGACTTCGTCCTCACCGTCGACGGCCCCGAATCGCTCACCAACTGGTTCGCGCAGACGCTGATGCTGGCACAGTCGGCCGGGCTGAAATACGGCACCAAGATGCCGGACGGCACCACGCGCTACTGCAACATGACCAATGGCGGGCCGGTCTTCGTCCATGTGAGCCAAGACGGGGGACACAGCAAGATCGTGCGGCTGACGCCGATCGATCTCACCGAGGAGGACGGCGCCTCGTGGAGCATCGAGGCGAAGGGGCAAACACTCACGCCGCCGCGCAAGACCACGCTGGCGCCGCACGGCCAGAACGCCAAATCGATCGTCTATTCGCCCGACCGCCTGCTCTATCCGATGAAGCGCGTCGACTTCGATCCCAACGGCGCGCGCAATCCGCAGAACCGCGGCAAGTCGGGCTACGTGCGCATCTCCTGGGACGAGGCGATCAAAATCGTCACCGACGAGATCAAGCGGCAGAAGCGCGAATACGGCCCCGGCGCCATCACGTTCTCGCACGGCTCGCATCACACCTGGGGTAACGTCGGCTATTACCTCTCGGCGCTGTTCCGCTTCGCGAACGCGGTGGGCATGACGCGCATCCACCACAATCCGGATTCCTGGGAAGGCTGGTACTGGGGCGCCGTGCACCATTGGGGCTACACGCTGCGCGTCGGCCAGTCGGAAACCTATGGCACAGTCGAGGACTGCCTGCAGAACTGCGACATGATCGTGCACTGGGCCGCCGATCCGGAATCGACCTCAGGTTCGTACGGCGCGCAGGAAGGCACGACGCGCCGGCAGTGGATCAAAGATCCGAAGCTCGGCATCAAGATCGTGCACGTCGATCCATACTACAACGCCTCGGCGCAGTTTATGCCGGGCAAGTGGTTCGCGCCAAAACCGACCACCTCGGTCGCCATGGCGATGGCCATCGCGCACGTGTGGATCAAGGAAGATCTCTACGACAAGGACTACGTGAAGACCCACACGGTCGGCTTCGACAAGTGGAAGGCGTATCTGCTCGGCGAGGAGGACGGCATCCCGAAAACGCCAGAGTGGCAGGAGAAGGAGACCGGCGTTCCCGCCAGGGACGTGCGCGCGCTCGCCCGCGAGTGGGGCAAGAAACGCGTCTATCTGGCGCCCGGCGGCTGGGGCAACGGCCATGGCGGCGCTTGCCGCAACCAGACCGGCATCCAATGGGCACGCGTGATGGTGTGCCTCGTCGCCATGCAGGGCCTCGGCAAGCCGGGCATCAACATGGGCAACCTGCAATGGGGCACCCCGCTCGACTTTAATTTCTACTTCCCAGGCTATGCGGACGGCGGCATGTCGGGCGACCTGGAAAACACCGCGATGCCGGTCGAGCTATACCAGCGCATGCCGCAGCTGCCGACCATGAACTCCAACGGCCAGCGCATCCCGCGCATCTTCGTTCCCGAAGCAATCACCGAGGGCAAGGCCGAGGGCTATCCGTGGGTCGGCAAATCCATCGAGCACCAGTTCGCACGCTTCGCCTATCCGGCACCCGGCCATTCACCGGTGCATATGCTCTACAAATACGGCGGCTCAATTCTCTCGACGATGAACAACACCAATCGTTGGGTGAAGATGTACCAGTCGCCGAACCTGGAATTCGTCGTCAACCAGTCGATCTGGAACGAGGGCGAAGCCAAGTTCGCCGACATTCTGCTGCCGGCGTGCACCAATTTCGAGCGCGTCGACATCAGCGAATGGGCCGGCCTCGGCGGCTACGGCCATCACGGCCAGCAGCAGCTCAATCACCGCGTCATCGTGTTCCAGGCGCCTGCTATCAAGCCGCTCGGCGAATCGAGATCTGACTTCTGGATCTTCAACGAGCTGTGCAAGCCGCTCGGCCTTGCCAACTACTTCTCCGAAGGCATCAACGAGATCGACTGGGTCAAGCGGGTGTTCCTGGCGTCCGACCTGCCCAAGCGCATCTCATGGAAGAAGTTCGTGCAGCGCGGTTACTTCGTGGTGCCGGCCGAAAAGGAAAAGCTGCGCGCGCCGGTGTCGTTCCGCTGGTTCTGGGAGAACCGCAAGAAGGACGTGCCGGAGGCGCAGCCGCTGCCGTCCGACTACACCGAGGAATATCTGCGCGGCCTGCAGACCCAGTCGGGCAAGCTCGAATTCGAGTGCAATTCGCTCAAGCGCTTCAACGATCCCGAACGGCCGCCGATCGT
>JBAUYV010000531.1:0-2048 GCA_049584975.1 Xanthobacteraceae bacterium
CATTTCATGCCTCCTTGAAGCTGATCAAAAGCAAATTGCTGGCAGCGTCGATGGTGAATTTCACATAGAGCCCGGTGTCACCGCATGTCGGCTTGTAGACATCCTGCCAGACCCGATGATCGGCGTAGGAAGTCATGGATTTCTCGAAGTCCGTGCTGGCGAGGGCCTGTATGACCGCAACAACCTCGTCGTCGGTCATGCCCAGATCATCGGCTCCCTGCCTGGAAGCGAAGGTGCGGTTCAGCGTCAGCGGGCTGCTGAAGGCTGCCTTGATGTTTCCGAGCGGGTAGTGGGGCTTCAATTTCTCCATTGCCCCCATAATGGTGGATTATAAGGGATTTGTCAAGACATTTACCCCCACAGTGGGGGTGATATAGGGCTTTGGGGGCAGAGAATTCGGCTCCGTGAGAGGAGGAAGACCCCGACAAAACCCCATATTTTGCCGGAGTGCTGCAGCTGCGATTGGGGGTCGCACCTTCACAAAACCTCACTTTTTGGAATTCGCAGGAGGCGGAAACAGGTGGGACCTGTGATCGGAATGGTCCACCGTTTGAAGCGAGGGGCCCGTCTCCGTTAATCCCGATTCAATACGCGACCTTGAAAGTTGGGCTGTCCTCGGGCCGCGTCTTGCGGTGATCATAGATACGGGTGGTGGCGATATTGGAGTGGCCGAGCCATTCCTGAACCTTGGCGATATCGGCCTGGTGGTCGAGCGCATTGGTGGCGGCCGTCGCCCGCAGCGCATGGGCGCCGATCTCGAAGCCGAGATCCGCCGAATACCCTCGGACCAGCTTGTAGACCCCGTCGGGCGTCAGCGCCCGCTCTAGGCGGCCGGTGCGGTTGTTGCGGATCGGACGGAACAGCGCGCCGCTCTCGTCCTCGCCATGCCCGGCGGCCTCGAGGTAATCATGGATCAGCTCGTTTGTGCCAGGATGCAGCGGCAGATAGCGCGCCTTGTCGCCTTTCCCGGCGACTTTCAGATGCGGCACGCCGCGGCGCGCGTGCCGGGCATCCTTGACCTTCAGCTTGCACAGCTCGTTGCGCCGCAGCGCGTGAAACAGCAGCGTCGACAGGATGGCGCGATCGCGCCTGCCCTTGAGGCCTTCCGCATCGGGGGCGTCGAGCAGCTTGCGCGCCTGGTGGTCGCCGATCGCCGGCGTCTTGCCCTCGCCGCTCTCGGCCCTGGGCCGCTTGACGCCTTTGACCGGGTTGTGGGTGACGGCGTTCTTCTCGCAGAGATACTCGAACAGCGAGGCCAGCGCGGCGAGGCGGTGCCGCACCGTGCTGCCGTCATGATCGTTGCTCGCCAGATCGTCGCGCCAGGCGATGACATGCGCGCGCGTCACGGTGCGGAATTCTCCCGGGCGATTGATGCCGGTGAAGCGCATGAAATCGCCGACGGCCTTTTCATAGGCGCGGCGGGTGTTGCGGTTGGTGAGGTTGGCGAACCATTCGATCTCGGGCGGAACATTGGCGAGCCGGTGATATTCCGGGGCGGTGAGGAGCCGTTCGGCGGGTGCGATTGGGGTCGGGAGAGAGATGTCGGTCATGCATGAATCTGTTATCAAGAATAACGCCCGACAGGCAGGCATACGGTTCGATATTTTTCGAAATATCCATTGACGCGTGCGGCATCACCCCATATATCGACGATCATCGAAATATGGAAGGGCAGCGGCGATGGATCAAAAACGGGCGATCGCGGCGCTGGGCGCGCTTGCCCAGGAAACCCGGCTCGAGCTGTTCCGGCTGCTCGTAACCTGCGGTCCGGGGGGCCTGCCCGCCGGCGGCATCGCCGAGCGGCTAGGGGTGCTGCCGTCTTCGCTGTCGTTCCATCTTCAGCAGCTCGTGCATGCCGGGCTGATCACGCAGCGGCGCTTGAGCCGCCAGCTCATCTATTCCACCGAGTACGGCGCCATGAACGAGCTCATGGCCTATCTCACCGAAAATTGCTGCGGCGGCGGCACTGTCTGCGTGCCCCCCTGCAATCCTGCCGACACCTTTGCTCAAGGAGAGAGTGATGAAGCGCCTGCACGTACATGTGTCCG
>JBAUYV010000532.1:0-1765 GCA_049584975.1 Xanthobacteraceae bacterium
CTTCAGGATGTCGGCGACCGACTTCCAACCGGATCCGTCGGCGAATGCACCGTGGACAAGAACCACACTCCTGACGGCGCTCTCGGCCGCGGGGGCGAAGACGGTGCCGAGCAGCATGGTAACTGCAACCAGTATCGTGGTCTTCATGTTATTTCCTCGTCATTCAATCAATGATAGCGGCAGCGAGCACAGGCGCAAAACCCGCAGCTGCGGCGCGCGCCACGGCGATGTCATCGTCAACGCTGCCGCCGCTGGTGCCGACAGCCCCGATCACGGCGCCATCGATTTTGATCGGAATTCCGCCGCCGAATATGACGACTCTCGACCCGTTCGTGGTATTGACACCAAAGCCCGGTTGGCCACTTTGGGTGAATCGCGCCAGCTCCTCGGTCGCCAGGTCAAACGCGCGCGCCGTCCACGCCTTATCAATGGCTATATCGACGCTCCCGAGCCATGCGCCATCCATGCGTTCATGAGCCACCAGGCTGCCACCCACATCGACCACGGCGATGTTGTAGGGGATGCGCAATTCAGTCGCCTTGCGCTCGCCCGCGGCGATTATCTGGCGCGCGTCGGCGAGGTTCAGGGATACGATCGATCGTGACATCAGTCCACCCTCCTGGATTGGTGACACCCATCAGAGCACGGCTGCTTGCTTTACTCGATTGCACGATGGTATCGATCGCGCCGCTAGCGCCCGAGCATCCCGACGTAGTAGCCCAAGCGGTTTTCGGCATCTCCCGGCTGGTGAAATCCGCGCTGCATCAGCGCCTTGATTTTTTGCTGTGCTGCAGGCCGCCCGATCGACCTGATGCAGGTATCCCAGCCAGCAGCGATTTCGACGTCGGGCGGCAAGCTGGCGGCATTGACCAGTCGCTTGGTGTTGCCAATCGCCCACTTGTCGAACGATGCGATTCGCGTGGCAAGCGCCGAAACAAAGCCGTCGAGCTCGGCGTCCGGCAACGCCCGATTGACATACCCGAGCCGTTCCGCCTGCTCGCCTCGGATATCGTCCGCGCTCAGTAACACTTCCAGGGCACGCGACCTGCCGATGAGCCGCGGCAATCGCGCCATGGGGCCGCCCCCGGCCACGAGCCCGACGCCAACTTCCCATTGCGAAAGAATCGCCTTTTCCAGGCTCGCGAAACTCATGTCGCACGCGAGCGCGAGTTCGCTGCCGTTGCCGGTCGCCCGCCCTCGGATCAAGGCGATCGAAACCACCGGCATCTGCGTGAGGCGCACCAGGATGTCGGGCCACGCCTCCAGGCCGGTAGGCCCTTGAGGTATGTCGGTCAGATCCTCGAGTTTCGCGAGAAAATCGGAATGATTGAGAAACAATCCGGCGATGGCGCTTTCAAAAGTCACCACCCTGACCTGCTCGTCGTTCTCCAGCGACGTGATGAGGTCCCGGAACTGCAGAACAAACTCCGCTCCCATAAGGTTGAGCGGCGGGTTGTCGAATAGGATTCGCCAGAAGGTAGACGAGACCTTGTTCACCCGTATCTGTGGAGTCTTGGTCAGTGTGTCCATGCAAGCTTCCTCGTAAAGGGGCGGTCGGCGCCGGCCTTCGACATTACGCCGGCGCCCTGTTGCCGCCAGTGCACCTTGGTATCGGCGTAGCTCTCGTCACCGATACCAATGTACAAGTGCCGCTGCGTTGCGTTGTCGGTTTAATCGCGCTCGCGGCGTGTAGATCGGCGCCGCGCCAGGTCGATCAACAGGAGCATGCCCATGAAAATTCTGATGGTTCTGACGTCACACGACG
>JBAUYV010000533.1:0-4766 GCA_049584975.1 Xanthobacteraceae bacterium
TCGTCACCGCAGCTCTTCTCGCCAATTGCAAAAGGGCAGATGAGAGCATCGCTCGCCAAGAACGACCCTGGGGATGAGCAGATGCACGAGCCTTCGATGGGTTGGACGAGTTGATCGAACGAGAGGACAAGACCGCCCAATAAAAAAGGCCCTGGCCGTCGGGGCTCTCATTTCGCCGCCGATGGCAGACACAGAATCCGAAGCGGCGGGAGGCACGAAACAGCAACTCAACTCCAACGCCAAAAATTATCGTCCGATTTTTTGAACACCGTGTTGAAGCGGTGAATGCTCGCTTTAGTGCTGAGTTATTGTGCTTTATGGCAGCTCGGATGTACTAACTGACCGCGGTATTGAAATTTGCTATTTTGCTGATGACGGCGGCGTTTAATTGATTCAGCCGACTCCGCAATCGCCGTGTTGATATATATTACTAACTCGGGCAACAAAAAGCCTGATCGGCTTATACGCGGCGGCAGTTATATCGGGTGTACCGATATGCATATGTTTTCTTTACAGCGGCCATTTTGAAAATTTTTGCTGGAATTTTTTGCAGAAATACATAGAGGGGAGGGTCTATTACAACTCCTCGGTTTTAATTTTTGCGCACTGCCGGGTAGTGCTCACGCAGCACCGGCGCGCCTCGTCCACTGATTATGATTTGGACAACCGATTTAACCTGACGTAGCAGACCAATGCGTCAGACTGATCATCTGAACCGTGAATTCTCAATTTTTATACAATTGGGGAAGAGACGGATACGGCGGGGACTTTGCTAAACCGTCGAAAATCGCCCTGAGCGGAAGTTGTACTCCCTTATTTCCCAAGCGTGGCAGGGAGACCTTCCGGCGTTAGGGCGTCGAAACCTGCGTGTCATTTTGTTCGGCCCGCTGCTTCAGCGCCGTATTCATGGCAGTGAAGCCTGCCTCTGTCGCGGATAGCGTCCCGCTCAGGAGACCGACGAGAAGCCCGGAGAATTTTTCGCCGTGCCTAAACCTAGTTCGGCTCTCGCCGATGGGTTCGAGCAGAAAATAATGCTCACCATCGAAAACTCCAGCGATGAGCAAGTGTCCCAACCACCGCAACTCCCGCTCGGGTCGAATTGACAGGACAGTAGGCTTAAATCGCATCCCCGATTTGCCGGGTGGTGCGATGTAAACCGATAGTCGAGCGCCTTGCACCAAACTTCCTGAGATGGATTTGATAAACGGGTTCCAAGCTGGCATCCGAGCGAAATCCGTCAATAGTGTCCAAACCCGGCTTGGGGGCGCATCAATCTCGATACCAGTTTCAATACGGCGCTCGGTCATTAGGTTCCTCCAACAGTAGTGCCGAGAATACAAAGGCAGGGCTAATTCCGCGAGCCGAGCATCAAGGCTTCAGACCTTCAAGCTGTCAGCTGCTGGCTCCTTTCGGCCGCGATGGTCACACATGGACGCGGCAGGTTTCGGGCGCACCCGACACGAACGGCCTCGCGCACGTCCCGTGTCTCATGTTGAGGGCGCTGCCGCCACGACTACGACGAAGCGGCGCGGCAGTTGATGACCGATAGCGTTGAAAAAGTAGGTTATTTGGTTGGCGTTACGCCGTTCGGGTATTTTTGATGCAGCTGGGATGAGCCGACTGTTGGTTTTGGGCCGCTTGATTGGCAGCGAGTGGACGCGGCCGCCACTGGCGTATTCATAAGTGATCTCAGGCAAGCGATGTACTCCGCCGGGCGGGTGGTCCAAGGGTTCGGAGCGCTAAGGTCTTGAGGTTCTGCACGGTAGCGGCGAGAAGGAACTCGTCGCGTGCCCCGGAAAGCCCTCGCAGCCGCATGCGCTCGAAGCCATGATGGGTCTTCAAGTGGGCAAATCGCATCTCGACCTTCTTGCGGTCGTCGCGCGATTGTTCGAACTCCGGCGTACCCACGAAGCTGCGGGCATGATCGCGGGCATCCTCATGGACGTCGCGTGTGATCTTGCGCGACGGTGTGTTCGGACTGCATTGCGGCTTGAGTGGACAGGCGCGGCAGTCGCGCCTCGATGCACGATAGCGCACTTTGTGGTCGGCGCCCGCTTTGCCGGTGGTCTTGAGCAGCTTGTTGGTGGGACAGACATAGACGTTGCGCTCACGGTCGAACATGAAGTCGTTGCTTGACAAGGTGCCGTCCTCTCGACTGCTCTTATCCCAGACGGGGATATGAGGCGTGATGCCGGTGCCGACCAGCCAGCCGAGGAACTTGCCGGTGCCATAGGCCGTGTCGGCCACAAGCCGCTTAGGCTTCAAGCCCTGCGTCTGTTCGGTACGCTTGATCATGATCTTGGTCGCGGCCACCTCGTCGTAGGTCCGGGCCGGAGTGGCCTCCACATCGACGATGACCGCGTGCTCGATGTCGATAAGATAATTAAGCCCGTAGCCGAACTGCACCCGCTTGTTGGCCTTAGCTGTCCAGGCCGAGCAGGGATCGCTCGGCGAGATCAACTTCGGCGGCTTGCGGTTGGCGTCTGGATCTTCATCATCGAGCCCGGCAAGAAACTCGGCAGCGGCGCGTGTTTGCCGTTCTGGTACCGACCAGTCGATCTCATCAGGCGCCTTACCGTGGTAGCGACTGGCATTGGCCTCCAGCACGCTGGCATCGACCGCAAATCCCTCGCCCTTGACTAGCCCGGCATCCATGCAAGCCCGCACCACAGCCTCGAAGACCTGGCGCAGGATGTCGCTGTCACGAAAACGACCATGGCGATTGACCGAGAACGTCGAGTGATCGGGCACCTTGTCGTCAAGATCAAGACGACAAAACCACCGGTACGCAAGGTGAAGTGCCAGCTCTTCGCATAACCGCCTCTCGAAGCGGATGCCGTAGCAATAGCCGACGATCAGCATTCTGATCATCAGTTCGGGATCAATCGAAGGCCGGCCAATCTCGCTATAGAAGGGCACAAGCTTCTCACGAAGCTCCCTCAGTATCCGTGTCACCACCGGATTGATCCGTCGCAACAAATGCCCTGCTGGAATGCGCCGTTCGAGGTTGAACAGGTAAAACAGTTGGCTCTGATCACCAGTCTGTTGACCCATCATGGCAAACCTCCGCAGCCGAATCCCTCCAGCAGACGGAATCACTGTTCGCTAAAAATCGCGAGCCCTTTTTCAACGACATCGACCCATCTCTGCCAAACGGCGACCAAAATTACTGCGACGCACAACACGGCTCTCGTTCAACGACGCTATAAAGTGTGATTCCTGCACTCATCGATAGACCTCAAGCCATTGAGTTCTTGGTCGAAGGTCAGAGGCATTCCTGAAAATGGTGGCCTTGCGGCAATAGGTGGCTACGTCGCGCCTAAGCCCGAGGCGATATGATGAGCAGACGCAACACGCGAATTTCGCTATGCTGGCGCGCCTTGATACGGTAGGAGCGCGACATGAGTGGAAACAAGTGGCGCGCGTGTTTTGGCGCTGGGGTGATTCTCGCTTTGGCGTTGCTCCCCACTGCGAGCGCGGCCGACGATTTTCAAACTTGCGAAAAAGAGTCTGGCGACGTGGCGATTGCAGCGTGCACGCGGGCCATCGCCTCTGGTCGTTACAAAGGCCATAATCTTGCAGTCCTCCATAACAACCGTTGCGTTGAATATAACAACAAACGTGACAGCGAGCGCGCCCTCGGAGACTGCACCGAGGCGATCCTGCTCGATCCCAAATATGCGGACCCTTACGACAGTCGCGGCGACGCGTACAAAGCGAAGGGCGACTATGACCGCGCCATTGCCGACTACCAGCAGGCATTGTCAATTCAGAAAAAGGCGCTCGGGCCCGATCATCCAGATGTGGCGACTGCGCTGAACAATCTCGCTGACCTCTATGACCGCCAGGGCCGCTACGCCGAGGCAGAGCCGCTCTACAAGCGGTCGCTGGCGATCCGCGAAAAGGCGCTCGGGCCCGATCATCGCGATGTCGCGACGGCGCTGAACAATCTGGCTGTGCTCTATCAGAAACAGCGCCGCTACGCCGAGGCCGAGCCGCTCTTCAAGCGTACGCTGGCGATCGACGAGAAGGCGCTCGGGCCCGATCATCGCGATGTCGCGCTGACGCTGTACAATCTGGCTGCGCTCTATATGAACCTCCGCGGCCGCGACGCCGAGGCCGAGGCGCTCTTCAAGCGGTCGCTGGCGATCCGGGAAAAGGCGCTCGGGCCCGAACATCCCGATGTCGCGCTGACGCTGTACAATCTGGCTAAACTCTACGCTGACCAGTTCCGCTGGGCAGAGGCCGAGCCGCTCTACAAGCGGTCGCTGGCGATCCGTGAAAAAGCGCTCGGGCCCGATGATCTCTATGTCGCGGGGTCGCTGGACGGTCTGGCTATGATGATTGCCAACCAGAACCGCTACTCCGAGGCCGAGTCGCTCTTCAAGCGGTCGCTGGCGATCCGCGAGAAGGCGCTCGGGCCCAATCATCCCTATGTCGCGTGGTCGCTGAACAGTCTGGCTGATCTCTATAGCAACCAAGGCCGCTACGCCGAGGCCGAACCGCTCTACAAGCGGGCGCTGGCAATCGACGAGAAGGCGCGCGGGCCCGATCATCGCGATGTCGCGACAGCGCTGAACAATCTGGCTATGCTCTACGACCATCAGGACCGCACCGCCGAGGCCGAGCCGCTCTTAAAGCGGTCGCTGGTGATCTGCGAAAAGGCGCTCGGGCCCGATGATCCCGATGTCGCGACAGCGCTGAACAATCTGGCTATGCTCTACGACAAGCAGGGCCGCCACGCCGAGGCCGAGCCGCTCTACAAG